>NZ_JBDPLV010000083.1:0-44445 GCF_039871605.1 Acrocarpospora sp. B8E8
CACCCAGCCCTCTACTTACCCTCGGGCTCCGCCCGCCCCCGCCATCCCCCGTGAACACCCAGAGGAAGCGACCGCACAGCACCGCGGCTCCCCACCCCGCCCGTTGCTTACCCGCGGGCTCCGCCCGCCCCCGCCATCCTCGTGGTTCCGTCCCCGCGCCCTGCTGATCGCGCCGTCCCCGCCCCGGCCGCACCGGCGCTAGGCGCTGAGATCGCCTTCGAGGTGGCCGACGACGCGGGCCGCCCGATCGAGGGCGCGGCGGTCAGCCTGATCGGCGCCGCGTTCCCCACGACCGTGTTCACCGACGCGAGCGGCCGCGCCGAGGCGAGAGTGCCGCTGGAGGCGATGACCACCGCGACGGCCCTGATCGTCCACCCCGCGCGCGGCTGCTGGCCGGTCCGGGTGCCCCGCCCGGAGCTGCTGGTCAACGAGGCGAACCTGACCGTCTGCCCGCGGATCACCACAACGCACCCGGACTTCCCCGACCGCCCGCTCGACTCGTGGGGGCGACGGGTCATGGGCTTCGACCGGCTGCCGCCGAGCTACCGAGGACATGCCACCCGGATCGCGCTGATCGACTCTGGCGTGGCGGCCGGACATCCGGATCTCACCGAGCGGATCCCCGCGGGCCGCGACATCGTCGGCCAGGACGACAAGAGCTGGCAGGAGGACCACATCGGGACCGGTACCCACCACGCGGTGCTGATCGCGGGCCGCGACGACGGGACCGGGGTGGTGGGCTTGGCGCCGGACGCCGAGGTGCACGTGTGCCGGGTCACGCCGGGCGGGTGGGCCGCCGATCTGATCGAGGCGCTCGACTTCTGCGTCGAGCAGCAGATCGATGTCGCGCTGATCGCCTGCGCGATCCCGGAGCCGTCCGCGCTGGTGGCCGCCAAGATAGACGAAGCGCGGCGCAGCGGTGTCGCCTGCGTGGCCGCCGCCGGTGACGCCGCGGGCCCGATCCACCACCCCGCGGCGCTGCCGGGCGTGCTGTCCGTGGGCGCGATCGGGCAACTCGGCACGTTCCCCGCCGACAGCGCCGAGATCACCCAGCTGGCCGCGGCGCCCAGCCCGGAAGGTCTCTTCCCCGCCCGGTTCAGCAACGGCGGACCGGGGCTGGACTGCAGCGCGCCCGGGGTGGCGATCATCTCGGGCCTGCCGCCCACCAGTTACGGCCCGCTCAGCGGCACCGCGACGGCGGCGGCGCATGTGGCGGCGGTCGCGGCGCTGGTGCTCGCGCACCATCCGATGTTCCGCCCGGAATCCGGACGGCCGCAGATCACCAGGGACAGCACTCGGGTGGATCGGCTCTTCGAGGTGATCAAGGCGTCCTGCCGTCCGCTCCCGCACCTGGATCCGCGCTTGACCGGCGCCGGGATACCCGACGCGGCGGTGGCCGTGGGAGTCGCGCCGTGGGGCACGCACACGCCGCTGCCGGTCGCCTACAGCGCGGCCACCGGCCCGCTGTCACCTGCGGACCCCGGCGGAGGCACGCTCGCGCCGCTCACCGACGCCATGCGCGCCGCCGGACTGCTCACCGGCCAGGATGAAAGCTGACTCAGCCCTCGATGGGCTCCGAGGTCAGCAGACCTTCGCTGACCTCGCGCAGCGCGATGGACAGCGGCTTCTCCTGGGCGTGGGTCTCGACCAGCGGGCCCACGTACTCCAGCAGGCCCTCGCCGAGCTGGCTGTAGTAGGCGTTGATCTGGCGGGCCCGCTTGGCGCCCATGATGACCAGGCTGTACTTGCTGTCGACCACGTCGAGGAGCGCGTCGATGGACGGGTTGGTGATGCCTTCGGAGTAGGCCGCGCTGGTGGTCACGTCGTGGAGTCCCCTAGCTAGTTGTCAGCTTCAGCCATCAAGGCTATCAGTGCCTGGCACACGTCCTGGACCGATGTGTTGACCAGCGTCACGTCGAACTCCTTCTCGGCGGCCATCTCGACGAGGCCGGCTTCGAGGCGGCGGGCGATGACGTCGGGGGGTTCGGTGCCGCGGCCGCGGAGGCGGCGTTCGAGTTCCTCCCAGGAGGGGGGAGCGAGGAAGACCAGGAGGGCGTCGGGCATGCTGCCCCGGACCTGGCGGGCGCCCTGGAGGTCGATCTCCAGGAGGGTGGGCGTGGCGGTGGCGAGGCGGTCGAGCACGGCGGCCCGGGGGGTGCCGTAGCGGTTGCCCGCGAACTCCGCCCATTCCAGCAGCTCGCCGGCGGCGATCAGGCGGTCGAACTCGGCGTCGTCGGCGAAGAAATACTCGACGCCGTGGGTCTCGCCCGGGCGGGGCTTCCTGGTGGTCACCGAGACCGACAGCCACACCTGCGGGTGTGCCCGCCGGAGTTCGGCGACGACCGTGGACTTGCCCACACCGGACGGTCCGGACAGGACCGTCAGGCGGGTTTGAGGCATGGAGTCACCTTGACCTCCGCCCCGGGCCGAAGGCCGGGGATTCCCACCCTCGCGGGTGAGTTTTCCTGCTTCAGTGACGCTCGCCGGGATCGGAGTTGCCTCACCCGGTCTTACATGGTCTCCACAGGCATCACATCCCGCCAGTCCGGCGGTAGACCCTTTCGGACGCACAGCACTATACACGCTCTGCGCTTGGGCTGTCCCAGGTTCACTGGGACAGCCCTGACGAGGACCGCATTCATCCCCGGCCTGAAAACCGCCGGGGCTTTCTGCGGCTTCTTGGCAACCTGTCCAGGGCCCGCCGGACGCTGCGGCCTTATGGGCCGGACCGCTTTCAGGCCAGAACGAACCGGTCACTCAATGCCCCCCGTGTCGTGAGCTCGGCCACCCCAACGGGAATCCCCACGCGGAATCTCCGCCAGGGCCTCCCGCAGGATGACCGACAGCGTACGCCTAGCCTTCGGCGCCGCCGAACTCGCGCTCCAGGGAGGCGCGCTGGTTCGCGCCGAGGCCCCGCACGCGGCGGGACTCGGCGATACCAAGACGTTCCATCAGCTGCTTGGCGCGGACCTTGCCCACGCCAGGGAGCGACTCCAGCAGAGCCGAGACCTTCATCTTGCCGATGACGTCGTCGGTCTGCCCATCCTTCAGCACCTCGGCCAGAGATACCGCGCCATGCTTGAGCCGGTTCTTGACCTCAGCACGCTCCTTGCGGGCCTTGGCAGCCTTCTCAAGTGCTGCGGCGCGCTGCTCGGGGGTCAGGGGAGGAAGAGCCACGCCGGGTCACCTCGAATTTCTGTCGATGTACTCGGACGGGATGGGAAAGTAGCTGGTCTTTGCCCCATCAGGCAACGTCAAGACCTATTTCTGTCCCCACAAAGTCCAATAAACTACTCTCCGTAGTCATGATCTAACGGACTGTCTACGAAAACGGCCCTATCAGCTACGGAAGCAAGCCTCGCCTGATGAACGCCTCAGGGCCGCGAAAGGGCCGTCCGGCGCAGCGCCGCGGCGATCCCGGCGGCGGCCGCGCCGGGGTCCGGAGAACCGGTGATCGGGCGCCCGATGACGAGAAGATCGGCCCCGTCGGCGATGGCGGCCTCGGGAGTCGCTACCCTTGCCTGATCCTGGGTGTCGGCTCCGGCCGGCCGTACCCCCGGCGTGATCAATGTGACGCCGGGGCCGACCTCGGCGCGCACCGCGGCGACCTCGCGGGGGGAGCAGACGAGCGCCTGGGCCCCGGCGCCGACCGCGAGGGCGGCCAGCCGCCGGACCGCGTCCCCGGCGGGTCCCTGGATGCCGGTGCGGGCCAGATCGGCCTCCGACAGCGAGGTGAGCAGGGTGACGGCGGCGATCTGGGTCTGCGGGGCGGCCTCCACCGCCGCCTGGATCATGGCCGGGCCGCCGGTGGCGTGCACGGTGAGGATGGCGGGCTTGAGCCGGGCGACCGCGCGCGCGGCCCCGGCGACGGTGTTGGGAATGTCGTGCAGCTTCAAGTCCAGAAAAATCCGGACACCGCTGGCTCCGCGAACCGTGGCGAGCACGTCCGGGCCGTACCTCAGGTAAAGCTCAAGGCCGACCTTGACGGTCGAGACGTGCGGCGTGACCAGGCTCGCCCAGCGGGCCGCCGTCTCCAGGTCGGGTGCGTCCAGGGCGACGGCGATGGGTGCGGGGGTCACAGCGGGCTCTCCTCAAGATCATTTCGGTGGGCGGGGCGGTGGGCCAGGCCGACGGCGTCGGCCAGCCGGTCGAAGCCGCGCTCGTGCAGGAGTTCCTCGAGCTCCCGCAGGATGCGCGGGCAGGCGTACGGGTCATGGAACAGGGTCGTGCCCACGGCGACCGCGCAGGCGCCCGCCAGGACGAGCTCAAGGGCGTCCCGGCCGGACGTGACGCCGCCCATGCCGATCAGGGGCACCCCGGGTAAGGCCGCGTGCACCTGCCAGACGCAGCGGACCGCCAGCGGCCGGATGGCGGGCCCGGAGAGCCCGCCGGTCCCGGCGGCGAGCGCGGGGCGCATGGTGTCCACGTCGATGCTCATCCCGATCGGCGTGTTGATCATGGCGAGCGCGTCGGCGCCGCCGTCCACGCAGGCGCGGGCGATGGCGACCACATCGGCCACGTCCGGGGCGAGCTTGGCTACCACCGGCACGTCGTAGCGCATCGCGGCGCGCACCGAGGCGACGACCTCGGCCGCCGCGCCGCCGTCGCGGGCGAACACCCGGCCGCGGTCCTCCACGTTGGGGCAGGACAGGTTGATCTCCACGGCGGTGACGCCCGGCGCGTCGGCCAGCCGCCGGGCCAGCGCGGTGTACTCGGCCACGCTGCCGCCGCCGATGGAGACCACGGTCCTGGCGCCGCGCTCGGCCAGCCAGGGCAGCTCGCGGGCCAGGAAGGCCTCCACGCCCGGTCCCTGCAGCCCGACGGCGTTGAGCATGCCGGAGGGCGTCTCGGCCATCCTGGGGGTCGGACGGCCCGCTCTGGGGGCCATCGTGATGGACCGGGTGGTCAGCGCCCCGAACCGGGTCACGTCCGCGAAGGCCGACAGCTCCCGGCCGGTCCCGGCGCAGCCCGCCGCCGCCAGGATCGGATTGGGCAGCTCGACGTGCGCGAGGTACGCGCGCATGTCAACGGCCACGATCGCCCCCCGGCGCGCCCAGCGCGTCGAACGGGATCGTGCCAACGTCGTCGAAGCGCACCCGCTCGCCCCGGAAGACCGGCCCCTCGGTGCAGACCCGGACCATCCGGGTCGCGCCGTCGTCGCCGATCACCGGCACCACGCAGGTCATGCAGACGCCGATCCCGCAGGCCATGGCCTCCTCGACCGAGACCTGGACGGGGATGTCGAACTCCACGCAGACGGCGGTCACCCCGCGCAGCATGGGCATCGGGCCGCACGCGTAGACCACGTCGGCCCGGGTGTCGGCGATCACGGCGGGCAGCACGTCCACGACCGAGCCGCGCATGCCGAGCGAGCCGTCCTGGGTGGTCAGCGTGGTGGTCTCGCCCATCCGGCGGGCCCGCAGCGCGCCGAACACCCGGTCGGAGCTGGCCGCGCCGAGCACGAAGTCGACCCGGCAGTTGCGCTGGTGCAGCGCGTCGGCGAGGGCGAACAGGGGGGCGGAGCCGTACTCGCCGCCGACCAGCAGGCAGGTGGCGGGGTCGCGCGGGAGCGGGAAGGGGCGGCCGAGCGGGCCGACCATGTCGAGCGCGTCGCGGGCCTTGCGGTCGGCCAGCCAGGCCGTGCCGGGGCCGCGCACGGCGAAGACGAACTCCACCGTGCCGCCGTAGTCGGACTTCACGTCGTGCACGGCGAAGGCGCGCCGGGTCAGCATGGAGGTCTGCGGGCCGCCGACGGCGACGGTGACGAAGTGGCCGGGGCGGAACCGGTCGGCGATGCCCGGCGCGACGACGGTCAGCGCGTGGTACGCGTCGACCCGGCGCGTCGTCAGCACCGTGCCCGTCACCTGCACCGGCGTCCCGGCCACTCGTAAACTCCTCGGCTCAGCCTCGCAGCCGCCGCGCGTGCTCCTGCAGCGACCGTACGCCCACGTCCCCTCTGAGGATGTGCTGGATGCCCTGTACGGCGGCCGCCAGCCCCTGCACGGTGGTGATGCAGGCGATGCCGCGCAGCACGGCCGCGGTGCGGATCTCGTAGCCGTCCAGCCGCGGCCCGGACTGGCCGGGGCTGCCGAACGGGGTGTTGACGATGAGATCCACCTCGCCGTCCAGGATGCGCCGCACGATCGTCGGCTCACCTCCCGGGCCCGCGCCTTCGCTCTGCTTTCGCACGATCTTGGCACGGACGCCGTTACGGCGCAGCACCTCCGCCGTACCCTCCGTGGCCAGGATCTCGAATCCGAGCTCGGCGAGCGCCTTCACCGGGAAGATCATGGCGCGTTTGTCCTTGTTGGCCACGGACACGAACGCCCGCCCGGTGGTGGGCAGCCCGCCGTACGCGGCGGCCTGGGACTTGGCGTAGGCGGTGCCGAAGAACTCGTCGATGCCCATCACCTCGCCGGTGGAGCGCATCTCCGGGCCGAGCACGATGTCCACGCCGCGGAACCGGTCGAACGGCAGCACGGCCTCCTTGACCGCGATGGGCGCGTCCAGCGGCAGGGTGCCGCCGTCGCCCTCGGCCGGGAGCATGCCCTCGGCGCGCAGTTCGGCGACGGTGGCGCCCATCATGATCCGGGCCGCCGCCTTGGCCAGCGGCACCGCCGTGGCCTTGGACACGAACGGCACGGTACGGCTCGCGCGCGGGTTGGCCTCCAGCACGTAGAGCACGTTGGCGGCCAGCGCGTACTGCACGTTGAGCAGGCCGCGCACGCCGACGCCGCGGGCGATGGCCTCGGTGGCCGCGCGGATGCGCTTGATGTCGTGCCCGCCGAGGGTGATCGGCGGCAGCGCGCACGCCGAGTCGCCGGAGTGGATGCCGGCCTCCTCGATGTGCTCCATGACGCCGCCGAGGAAGAGCTCGGTCCCGTCGTAGAGCGCGTCCACGTCGATCTCGATGGCGTCGTCGAGGAACTTGTCGATCAGCACGGGGTGGTCGGTGGCGGCCTTGGACATGTAGGACGCGAGGGTCTCGTCGTCGTACACGATGGCCATCCCGGCCCCGCCCAGCACGTACGACGGCCGGACCAGCACCGGATAGCCGATCTCCCCGGCGATGTCGCGGGCTTCGGCGACGGTGAGCGCGGTGCCGTGCCGGGGCGCGGGCAGCCCGGCCTCGGCCAGCACCCGGCCGAACGCGCCGCGCTCCTCGGCCAGGTGGATGGACTCGGGCGAGGTGCCCACGACGGGCACGCCCGCGTCCTTGAGCGCCTGGGCGAGCCCGAGCGGCGTCTGCCCGCCGAGCTGCACGATCACCCCGGCCACCGGCCCGGTCTTGAGCTCGGCGTGCACCACCTCCAGGACGTCCTCCAGGGTGAGCGGCTCGAAGTAGAGCCGGTCGGAGGTGTCGTAGTCGGTGGAGACCGTCTCCGGGTTGCAGTTGACCATGACGGTCTCGAATCCGGCCCGGCTGAGCTCGAAGGAGGCGTGCACGCACGCGTAGTCGAACTCGATGCCCTGCCCGATCCTGTTCGGCCCGCTGCCCAGAATGATCACCTTGGGCCGGTCCCCCGCGGGGACCTCGCTCTCCTCGTCGTAGGTCGAGTAGAGGTACGGCGTGCGCGCCTCGAACTCGGCCGCGCAGGTGTCCACGGTGTGGAAGACCGGCCGCAGCCCGAGCGCGTGCCGCAGGTCGCGGACCCGGATCTCGTCGATGCCGAGGATCTCGGCGATCTGCACGTCGCTGAACCCGTGCTCCTTGGCGCGCAGCAGGGTGGGCTCGTCGAGATCGACGATCCCGGTGGCGATCTCGTGCAGCAGCATCAGCTGATCGAGGAACCAGGGGTCGATCTTCGTCGCGTCGTACAGCTCCTCGATGGTCGCGCCCGCCCTGATCGCCTGCTGCATCGTGCGCAGCCGCCCGTCATGTGGGGTTCGGCAGGCCGCCAGGAGCTCCTGCTTCGTTCCAGGTCCTCCTGACCAGCTGAACGAGGATCCCTTCTTCTCCAGCGATCTCAGGGCCTTCTGGAGGGCTTCCGGGAACGAGCGACCGATCGCCATGGCCTCGCCGACCGATTTCATGTGCGTGGTCAGCGTCTGATCGGCCCCCGCGAACTTCTCGAACGCGAACCGCGGCACCTTGACGACCACGTAGTCGAGCGACGGCTCGAACGACGCCGGGGTCTCCTTGGTGATGTCGTTGGGGACCTCGTCGAGCGTGTACCCGATCGCCAGCTTCGCCGCGATCTTGGCGATCGGGAAGCCGGTCGCCTTCGACGCGAGCGCGCTGGATCGCGACACCCGGGGGTTCATCTCGATCACGATCATGCGCCCGGTTTCCGGGTCCACCGCGAACTGGATGTTGCAGCCGCCGGTGTCCACGCCGACCTCGCGGATGACCGCGATGGCCACGTCCCGCATGTTCTGGTACTCCCGGTCGGTCAGCGTCATCGCCGGCGCCACGGTCACGCTGTCGCCGGTGTGCACGCCCATCGGGTCCACGTTCTCGATCGAGCAGACGATGACCACGTTGTCGTGCCGGTCCCGCATGACCTCCAGCTCGTACTCCTTCCAGCCGAGGATGGACTCCTCCAGGAGCACCTCGGTGGTCGGCGACGCGTCCAGGCCCGCCCCCGCCATCCGGCGCAGTTCCGCCTCGTCGTGGGCGAACCCGGAGCCGGCGCCGCCCATCGTGAACGAGGGCCGCACGACCACGGGGTAGCCGAGGACCTCGGCCGCCGCCAGGCAGTCGGCCATGGTGTGGCAGATGACGCTGCGCGCCGACTCGGCGTTCAGGCCGCGCTCGGCCGCCACCTTGGCCACGATGCCCTTGAACAGCTCCCGGTTCTCGCCCGCCTGGATGGCCTCGAAGTTGGCGCCGATCAGCTCGACCTCGTACTTGGCCAGCACGCCCGACTCGTGCAGCGCGACGGCCGCGTTGAGCGCGGTCTGGCCGCCCAGGGTGGGCAGCAGCGCGTCCGGGCGCTCCTTGGCGATGATCTGCTCGATGATGTCGGGGGTGATCGGCTCCACGTAGGTCGCGTCGGCGAACTCCGGATCCGTCATGATCGTCGCCGGGTTGCTGTTGACCAGGATGACCCGGAAGCCCTCCGCCCGCAGCACCCGGCACGCCTGGGTGCCCGAGTAGTCGAACTCGCAGGCCTGCCCGATCACGATCGGCCCGGAGCCGATCACCATGATCGACTCGATATCCGTCCGCTTAGGCACCCATGACCTCACAGAACTCGTCGAAGAGATAGGCGGCGTCGTGCGGCCCCGCGGCGGCCTCGGGGTGGTACTGCACGCTGAACGCCGGATAGTCGAGCAGCCGCAGCCCTTCGACGCAGCCGTCGTTGAGGTTCACGTGACTCACCTCGGCCCGCCCGTACGGCGTGTCGAAAGGCCCGTCCAGCGGCGCCTGTACGGCGAAACCGTGGTTGTGCGCCGAGATCTCCACCTTGCCGGTGCGGCGATCCTGGACCGGCTGGTTGACGCCGCGGTGACCGTACCTGAGCTTGTACGTGCCGAGCCCGAGCGCCCGCCCGAAGATCTGGTTGCCGAAGCAGATGCCGAAGAACGGCTTGCCCGCCGCCAGCACGCCGCGCAGCGCGGCCACCGCACCGTCGGCGGTGGCGGGGTCGCCGGGGCCGTTGGAGAAGAACACGCCGTCGGGGTCGAGGGCGAGGATCTCGGCGGCGGTCGCGGTGGCCGGGAGCACGTGCACCTCGCAGCCGCGTTCGGCCATCCGCTGCGGGGTCATCGCCTTGATGCCCAGATCCACGGCGGCGACCGTGAACCGCTTCTCCCCCACGGCCGGGACGACGTAGGGCTCTATCGCGCTCACCTCGGCGGACAGGTCGGCGCCGAGCATGGCGGGCGAACGCCGTACCCGCTCGACCAGCTCGGCGACGGGCGCGAGCGCGTCGCCGGAGAAGACCCCGGCCCGCATGGCGCCGCGCTCGCGCAGGTGGCGGGTGAGCGCCCTGGTGCCGCGCACGGCGATCCCGACCACGCCCTGCTGGCGCAGGTAGTCCTCCAGGGACGTGGTGGCGCGCCAGTTGCTCGCCACCCGGGCGGGCTCGCGTACCACGTAGCCGGCCACCCAGACGCGGCCGGACTCGGGGTCCTCCTCGTTGACGCCGGTGTTGCCGATGTGCGGCGCGGTCATCGCGACGATCTGCCGGTGGTAGGACGGGTCGGTGAGGGTCTCCTGATATCCGGTCATGCCGGTGTTGAAGACCATCTCGCCGAACGTCTCGCCCACGGCTCCGTAAGGGGCGCCCTCGAAGACTCTGCCGTCTTCCAAGACCAGGAGCGCAGGACTCATACGAGTTTCCCTTCCAGAACGGTCGGCCTGCCCCGCAGGAAGGTCGCCACCACCCGGCCGGGCAGGGTCATCCCCTCATACGGGGTGTTTCTGCTCTTGGACGCCATCGCGCCGGGATCCACCAGCGCGCGGACGGACGGGTCGTACAGCGTGATGTTCGCGACCGAGCCGACCTCCACCGGCTGCCCGTGCCCGGCCAGCCGGCCGATCCGCGCGGGCCGGGAGGACATCCGGTCGGCCACCGCCGCCCAGTCGAGCAGGCCGGTCTCCACCATGGCCTCCTGCACCGCGCTCAGCGCCGTCTCCAGGCCGATCATGCCCATCGCGGCGGCGGCCCACTCGGTCTCCTTGTCCTCGACCGGGTGCGGCGCGTGGTCGGTGGCGACGCAGTCGATCGTGCCGTCGGCCAGCGCCTCCCGCAGCGCCCGCACGTCGTCGCGGGTGCGCAGCGGCGGGTTCACCTTGTAGATCGGGTTGTACGGCCCGACCGGCGACTTCTCCGCGCAGGCGTCGGTGAGCAGCAGGTGATGCGGGGTGACCTCGGCGGTGACGTCCCAGCCCTTCGACTTGGCCCAGCGGATGATCTCCACGGAGCCGGCGGTCGAGACGTGGCAGACGTGCAGCCGGGAGCCGACGTGGGCGGCCAGCAGGCAGTCCCGCGCGATGATCGCCTCCTCGGCCACGGCGGGCCAGCCGGCCAGGCCGAGCCGCCCGGAGACCTCGCCCTCGTTCAGCTGGGCGCCCTCGGTGAGGCGGGGCTCCTGGGCGTGCTGGGCCACGACGCCGTCGAACGCCTTGACGTATTCCAGCGCGCGGCGCATCAGCACCGCGTCGGAGACGCACTTGCCGTCGTCGGAGAAGACCCGGACCCGGGCCGCCGAGTCGGCCATCGCGCCCAGCTCGGCCAGCTGCCTGCCGTCCAGGCCGCTGGTGACCGCGCCGACCGGCTGCACGTCGCAGTGGCCGTACTCCTGGCCGAGCCGCCAGACCTGCTCGACCACCCCGGCGGTGTCGGCCACCGGGGAGGTGTTGGCCATCGCGTGCACGGCGGTGTAGCCGCCGCGGGCGGCGGCCTGGGTGCCGGTCTCGACCGTCTCGGCGTCCTCCCGGCCCGGCTCGCGCAGGTGGGTGTGCAGGTCCACCAGTCCGGGCAGGGCGAGCAGCCCGTCGGCGTCGAAGACCGTCTCGCCGCCGAGGCCGGGGCCGATCTCGGCGATCAGGCCGCTGTCGATCCTGAGGTCGACGGGGTCGCCGCCGAGGATGCGGGCGTTTCTGATGATCACTGGACTTCTCCCCCGATCGCGCCGCCGAGCAGCAGGTAGAGCACGGCCATCCGGACGGTCACGCCGTTGGCGACCTGCTCCACGATGGTCGAGCGCGGCGAGTCGGCGACCTCGGCGGAGATCTCCATGCCGCGGTTCATCGGGCCCGGGTGCATGACGATGGCGTCGTCGTGCAGCTTGGCGAACCGGTCGCGGTCCAGGCCGTAGCGGCGGCTGTACTCGCGGGCGGACGGGAAGAAGGCGGCGTTCTGGCGTTCCAGCTGGACGCGGAGCATCATCACCACGTCCGACTTGGGGAGCACCGCGTCCAGGTCGTAGGAGACCAGGCAGGGCCAGTTCTCCACGGCGACCGGGAGGAGGGTGGGCGGGGCGACCAGGGTGACCTCGGCGCCGAGCGACGCCAGCAGGAGCACGTTGGAGCGGGCCACCCTGCTGTGCAGGATGTCGCCGACCACGGCCACCTTGAGGCCCTCCAGGCGGCCCATCCTGCGGCGCATGCTGAACGCGTCCAGCAGGGCCTGGGTGGGGTGCTCGTGGGTGCCGTCCCCGGCGTTGACCACGCTGCCGCGGACCCAGTTGGCCAGGCGGTGCGGGGCGCCGGAGGCGCTGTGCCGGATCACCACGGCGTCGGCGCCCATGGCCTCCAGGGTGAGCGCGGTGTCCTTGAGCGACTCGCCCTTGGAGACGCTGGAGCCCTTCGCCGAGAAGTTGATCACGTCGGCGGACAGGCGTTTGGCGGCGGCCTCGAACGAGATGCGGGTGCGGGTGGAGTCCTCGAAGAACAGGTTCACCACCGTGCGGCCGCGCAGCGTCGGCAGCTTCTTGATGGAGCGCTCGGAGACCCGGGCCAGCTCCTCGGCGGTGTCCAGGATGAGCAGGGCGTCGTCGCGGCCGAGGTCGCCCGCGGAGATCAGGTGCTTCACCGCTCCCCCTCCCTGACCAGCAGCACCGCGTCGCGGCCGTCGATCTCCTCCAGGAAGACCCGGACCTTCTCGCTCTTGGCGGTCGGCAGGTTCTTGCCGACGTAGTCGGCCCGGATGGGCAGCTCGCGGTGACCGCGATCGACCAGGGTGGCCAGCTGGACCGCGCGGGGGCGGCCGAGGTCGTTGAGGGCGTCCAGCGCGGCCCGTACGGTACGGCCGGAGAACAGCACGTCGTCCACCAGGACCACGATCTTGTCGTCGATCCCGCCGGGCGGCAGGTCGGTGTGGCCGAGCGGCCGGGCGGGCTTGAGCCGGAGATCGTCGCGGTACATCGTGATGTCCACGGCGCCGACCGGGACCTTGCGCCCCTCGAACTGGGCGACGCGCTCGGCGAGCCGCCGGGCCAGGGTCGCGCCACGGGTGGGGATACCCAGCAGGACGACACTTTGCGCGCCCTTGGTGCGCTCCAGGATCTCGTGCGCGATCCGGGTCAAGGCCCGGTGGATGTCGGGTCCTTCCAGGACCGCTCGCGCCAGATCCCCCCCAGAAACCGGGGGATTTTGGGCATCGGACATGAAAAAATCACCGCCTTTCCCGCCTCACAGGACGGGTCTTAAAAGGGTGTCAGGCGCTAGAACACTACCAGGCTCCCGCCGATGGCCTGGGACGATAGGCCCCAGCGGGCATCGAACCACCCTCGCCCGAAACCCGAGGATGGCTCGGTTGTCGGGGAGAGCACTGTTTGGCCATCTTTTCCCAATCGACTTGACCTTTCCCGGTCACGGCTTTACCGTCACTGTCCGTAACCACAACTCGCGACCTTCCTGGGTAAAACCCGACGCAGTGGTCACCGAAGGTGCCTGCCCCCAGGTACAGCCCCGGTGGTTAGTGCATTCGGTACAAGGACGCACAATCAACCTAAGAACAGACATAGAAAGCCGGGGGCCATACGATGCCGTCTGACTACGCCAAGTCGCTGGGCGCGCGACTCCGCGCCATCCGCACCCAACAGGGTCTGTCCTTGCATGGGGTAGAAGAGAAGTCCCGGGGGCGATGGAAGGCCGTCGTCGTCGGATCGTACGAGCGTGGGGATCGTGCGGTCACGGTGCAGAAGCTGGCCGAGCTGGCGGACTTCTACGGGGTGCCCGTCTCGGAGCTGTTGCCCGGGGGCGCCGCGCCTTCCCCGCTGCTGCCGACGCCGAAGCTGGTCATCGACCTGGAGCGGCTTTCCCAGTTGCCGAAGGACAAGGCCGGGCCGCTGGCCCGCTACGCCGCGACGATCCAGTCGCAGCGCGGGGACTACAACGGCAAGGTGCTGAGCATCCGGCAGGAGGACCTGCGCTCGCTCGCGGTCATCTACGACAAGTCGCCGTCGGAGCTGACCGAGGAGTTCATCAGCTGGGGTGTGCTGGACGCCGAGGCTCGCCGGGCGGTCGAGTCCTTCTGACCCGCCCGCTTCCCTCGGCTCGCGTCCCTCCGGCGGCCTGGCCGCTGGAGGGAGCCGCCGAAGATCTACCCGCTGCCGTCTTGGAAAAATAGGGCAAAGGGCGATAAAACTTCCTTCTACCAGATTTATTAGGAGGAAGCAGACATGGGGCTGTCTACGCGCGAGCGACGCGTGCTCGATGAGATCGCACGCCGTGTGCGCGCCGAGGATCCGGCCCTGGCCGATCGCCTGTCCGGCCACGGCACCGGCACCGTGCACGCCGAGATGCTCCCATCCCGGCCCCAGGCCTGGCCGATCATCGCCCTGGCTGTGATCCTGGCCGGTTGCGCGCTCCTCTACACCGTCACCACCTCGAAATAGGGCGGCTCTCCCACCCACCCTCCCTTCGTTTCCCCCGGGCTCCGCCCGCCCCCGCCATCGCCGTGGGCAATGTGGGTTCGCGGTTTGTGACCCCTTGTGCCGGGCAGGTCCCGATTGCCGCATGTGCTTCGCGCCGGGGGGATCATGACTTTTCAGGTGGATTCCGAGGTGGGGCGGCTCCACCAGGTGCTGGTGCACACGCCGGACCTCTCGCTGAAGCGGCTCACCCCCAGCAACAAGGATGACCTGCTCTTCGACGACGTACTGTGGGTGCAGCGCGCCATCGAGGAGCATCAGGAGTTCCAGCTGGTGCTGCGGGAGCGCGGCGTCACGGTGCTCCCGCTGCTGGACCTGCTCCGGGAGACGATCACGATCCCCGAGGCCAGGAAGCACATCCTGGACGCCAGCGTCGACGAGCGCTGGTTCGGGCCGCTGGCCACCGACGCCATCCGTGACGCCCTGGACGCGCTCGACGAGAAGGCGCTCGCGCCGTACCTGACGGGCGGCATCACCAAGCGGGAGATCATGGAGCTGGGCTGCGACCCCAAGTCGCTGGCGTTCCACACCCTCGGCCCGGACGACTTCGTGCTGCCGCCGCTGCCCAACCACCTGTTCACCCGGGACACCTCGTGCTGGATCTACGACGGCGTCTCGATCAACGCGATGCGCAAGAAGGCCCGCCGCCGCGAAACGGTCAACATGGAAGCGATCTACAAATTCCACCCCAAGTTCGCGCCTGGGTACGGCACCGCCTTCCACGTCTGGAACGAGGGCACCCCGATGGCCCCCGCCACCATCGAGGGTGGCGACGTCCTGGTCATCGGGCGGGGCGCGGTCCTGGTCGGGATGAGTGAGCGCACCCAGCCCCAGGCCGTCGAAATGCTCGCCCAGAAGCTGTTCCGCGCCGGCTCGGCCCGGAAGATCGTGGCGCTGAACCTGCCGAAGGCGCGGGCGTTCATGCACCTGGACACAGTGCTGACCAACGTGGACGCCGGAGTGTTCACCAAGTACGCGGCCCTGGGCATGCTGCCGTCGTACACGATCGAACCCGGCGCCACCGACCGGGAGCTCAAGGTCACCGACCACCCCGCCGAGGACATGCACCAGGCCATCGCCCGCGCTCTCGACATGCCCGACATCACGGTCCTCACCGCCGTCCAGGACGTGCACGCCGCCGAACGGGAGCAGTGGGACGACGGCTGCAACGTCCTGGCCATCGCCCCCGGCGTGGTCATCGCCTACGAGCGCAACACCACAACCAACAACTACCTGCGCTCCCACGGCATCGAGGTCATCACCATCCGCGGCAGCGAACTCGGCCGCGGCCGCGGCGGCCCCCGCTGCATGAGCTGCCCTCTCGAACGCGACGGCATCTAACCGACCTCACCACCAGCGCCAGCCGAATCGGGCCTCGTTCATGCCCAGCACGCGCATCAGCTCGAACTCGACCCGGTCCGACCGCACCACTGGCCACACCCGCCCGCGGGTTAGGGCTCTTCGCAAGCGGTCGCGAATCGGCCGCGGCCGCCCCCGCTGTATGAGGTGCTCCCGACGGCACCCTAACCGGGCTTTCGCCTAGAAGGTTTCCTGCGGACCGGATCCGCACCCAGCGGATCCGGCCATGGTGCCCGTCGGGCCACGTCGTCGAAGTTTCAGCGGCGCGAGCTCCAGGCCGCCCAGCGTGCCGCCCGCCGCGAGGACCACGGCCGCGCCGCGCCACCGGGGCCGGCCGAACCGGTCTCGTCCATGCCCAGCACACGCATCGGCATCGGGCTCAACCAGTTCGACCGTGCCCCTGGCCACGACCGCTCGCGGGTTAGGGCTCTTGGCAAAGGGTGCAGCCGGGCGGGCCCCCCGGCGGGAGCTCGGGGTCCGGCGGCGGAGGCAGCGGGAAGGGGATCTCGTCGTCCCAGTCCGGGATCCTTGGGTCCCCGGTAGCGGTGCAGGACAGGAAGTCGATGGTGGTGATGCCGGTGGTCGTGCCCCACGACTGCTGCGGCACGCCGGGGCATCCGAACCAGGTCTGGCCGATCGCGGGTCCACCCAGCCCGTCGTGGAAGGTCAGTACCGTCAGGAAGTCACCGCCCTCGTCCGGATGTCCCGGGGTCGGCGGAAGCGCGTAGGCCGGTCCGCCACCGAGCGCGATCGCGCCGGCGACCAGCACGGTCGCGACCAGGCCGCGCCTTAAGAAGCCACGCTTGAGATTGGATGCGGATACTCGGGGTTCTGTCATCGAAGTGTCCCAGCCCTCTTTCGAGTCACACAGTCGGCTGCTTTCACTCCTCAGACGTGACACCACGTTCCGCCCTGTTCCCCCATCCAGTTCCACCCGTTCCACCCGTTCCACCCGTTCCACCCGTTCCACCGAGGGATCATCATCGAACATCCCCCAGCGCCCGGCAGCTCCTCCATCCCGGCCATCGAGGAAGACGTTGTCGCCCTCCCCTCCAATGGTCACGAGCAGACGGCAGCGCGGTCCCTGGACCGGACCACCCCTCCGCCTGCCCGCCGCAGACCGGGTCCCGATCCGGGAGACCGCCCACGGCACGGCATGCCGAAACCGGTCACCTGCCCGGCGACGTTGTCGTGAAGAAGGGTAGGAACCGGCGAGCATCCCTGTGAGAAGGGAACGGTCAGTGCCGGGCCGGGCGCGTGGCCCGTCGCGTTATGGCCGGTGGTGGTGGCTTAGCCCGCCTGGTAGTCCGGAACATGCCACTCTTTCGATGCGATCCGGATAACGGTGATGGTGGCTTAGCCCGCCTGCCAGTGTTCTCTTCAACCCGCCATGGGGAGGGTTTGCTGGGTGACGACGCCGAGGGTGGATTCGATGATGGTGACGAAGCCCTCGGCTTCGGCGATGAGTTCGTCGGCGTCGTGGGGGCTGACGAGGTGGATGAGGCCGGCTTCGGCGGCGGCGCGTTTCTTGGCGCTGATCGCGAAGTAGGCGGCCCACTGGGAGAGTTCGGGCTGGGCCTCAGGCAGGAGCTCCCAGGCGCTGCGCAGCCGCCGGCGGCGGCCGTCGATGGGCTGGGGGCGGGCGGCCAGGATCGCCGCGGCCGCGCGGAGTGCCGCGAGGTGGGCGTTGATGTAGCGTTCCGCCGGGGATGTCGCGAGGGTCGCGTCCGCCAGGCAGGCGCGGGCGTCCGTCAGGTGTGCGAGAACGGTCCGCGACACCTTGGGCCCGCTGGGCCCGGTGCCGGGCCCGCTGCTGGGCCCGTTGTGCGGTCCGGTCATGCCAGCCTCCTAGGGCTTGGTGGCCTCCGGCGATCTCCGCCGGTGGAATCAGACTCGCAGACGCCACCGACATTTCCCGCCTGCGGTTCCTCCAGGTCGCTGCACCGGCCGGACGAGGAGCTTCCCCTCTCCCCGTCCGGCCCAAGCTTCGGGGCCGCGCCCCCACTCGTCTCCGCCGACGACGGGGAGCGCAGGCCCCTCTTGGGTGAGAGCAGGCCGCGAGTCCCACGCTCACGCCTCGAACATAATTTCGACCAAGGTCAAAGTCAAGCACTTCGCCGAACAGGGGTTCGATCAATGGCACTCTCCGCGCACGAAAACGGCCCCGCACCTGGACAGATGCGGGGCCGTCGAAATGCGTCAGCGGGCGAACTTGCCCCGCACGTGCACGGGCACACCCGTGCCCAGCTGTCCCGGGAGGATCTCCGCGACGTGCATCGGCAGCCGTACACAGCCGTGGGAGGCCGGGTAGAGCGGCACCGACAGCGCGCCGTGGAAGGCGATGCCGCCGTTGAAGAAGATCGGGTTGTACAGCTGGCCCAGGTAGGACTTGTGCCAGCCGCTGCGCCGCCAGGTCGTCTTGAAGTTCCCGGTGGGCGTGCGCGCGTCGCCGGAGAACCGCTGGCGCTCGCCGTTCCACATCGCGTACTCGACGTACGGCACGCCGCTGCCGGACGAGATGTGGGTGATCAGCCGGATCTGGCCGCCTCGATAGAGGACCATGATCTGCTTGGTCAGGTTGACCTCGGCCCGGTTGGGCTTGCCGTTCGGCACCAGGACCTTGGGCTGGACCGGCTGTTCCAGGGCGTTCCACGTCCTGGCCGTGATCGTGCTGGACGGCTTGAGGCCCTGGACCTTCTGGAAGGCCCAGACGGCGGCCTGGGTGGCGCCGCCGTACCTGCCGTCGATCTTGCCGGGGAGATATTTCAGTTCTCTGAGCCGCGTCTGGAGCGCCTTGACCGCCGCCCCCTTCGCGCCCAGCTTGAGCGTCTTGCCCGGGGCGATGAACGGCGCCGGCTCCCAGGCCGACACCAATCGGACCGCTCCAGAGTCCAGGCTGACCGCAGCCGGACGTGCGTGCTCAGCACCCGTCACAGCGCAACCGGTCAGCGCCACGGCCGCCGCCGATAACAGCGCCGCGGCGGCGAGATGACGGCGTCGAGCCCTCATCTACATCAACCCCCTCATTTTCACCATCATTTGGCAAAGGACAGTAGCGCACGAGGTACTTGGATCCCGCTTGACAGCTACTTGATCCCTGGTGGGGCAATGGGGGCGTAACGCGAGCCTCCTGCCCTTCCTTACTGTTTAGAGTTAGCGGATGAGTGAAAAGTTGCACCCCAACATCGCCCATATCGCCGCAATCCTCCGCGAAATGGGCGCAACCGGTGAGCCCGTCGTGCTCGGCGAATCAGCCCCCACCGCGGCCACCGCCGCCGCCCAGCTCGGCTGCGAGGTCGGCGCGATCGCCAACAGCCTGATCTTCAACGCGGAGGGCGCCCCGCTGCTGGTGCTCACCAGCGGCGCCCACCGCGTCAACACCGACCTGGTCGCCACCACCATCGGCGTCGCCAAGCTCCGCCGCGCCACCCCGGAGTTCGTCCGCGAGCACACCGGCCAGCCCATCGGCGGCGTCGCCCCCCTGGGCCACCCGGCGCCGGTCCGCACCCTGGTGGACACGTGGCTGGCCAAGCACCCGACCATCTGGGCCGCCGCCGGTCACCCGCACGCCGTCTTCTCCACCACGTACGACGAGCTGCTGAAACTCACCGACGGCACGCCCACCGAGGTCGAGTAGTAAATCAAGCATTTGCTTGACTCACCGGAGCCGCCGGATCTACCGTGGCTTCGTGGATCTGGAGCTTGCGGGCCGTTGCGCCCTGGTCACGGGCGCGAGCGCCGGTATCGGCAAGGCCACCGCCCGCCTGCTGGCCGCCGAGGGAGCCCAGGTCGTCCTGGTCGCCCGCCGCCTGGATGCCCTGGAGACCCTCTCGGCGGAGATCGAAGCCGAGGGCCGTCTCCGTCCCCTCTGCCTGGCGGCCGACCTCACCGGCCCGGACGCCCCTGAGCGCCTGCGCGACCAGGTGAACGACCGCCTCGGCCGACTCGACATCCTGATCAACAACGCCGGTCGCGCCGAACCCGCCGGCGCCACTCTCGACGAGGCGCTCTGGCGGAGCCAGTTCGAGCTCAACTTCCACGCCAAACGGCGCCTGGCCGAGGAGTTCCTGCCCCTGCTGGCGGCGGGCGGTCAAGGCCGGGTGGTGAACCTGGTCGGCATCCTGGAGCCGTTCGGGGTCTCGGCCGCCCAGTCCGCGATCGCGGCATGCGTCCTCTGGTCCAAGGGCTTCTCGCGCACGGTCGCGGACCGCCGTGTCACCGTGAACTGCGTGGCCCCCGGCCGGATCGACAGCGAGCAGATCCGCGCGCACTTCCCCACCCGCGAGGCCCAGGCGGACTTCGCACGGCAGCTCATCCCGGCCGGGCGTTTCGGGACAGCCGAGGAGGCCGCCGCCCTCATCGTCTTCCTCGCCTCGGGCCCCGCCCGTTACATCACCGGAGAGACCTTCACCGTCGACGGCGGCATGCACCGTTCGATCTAGCCCGCTCGGTCACGGTGAACGAGGGGACCGGGTCAATCAGGATCAGGCGCCGTTTCGCAGGGTGAGCAGCGCGTCCCGGACCGCGGTGACCGCCTCCTCGTCGGAGGTTCCGGTGTGCAGCGCGGCCCTGGCGAACTCTTCGGCCGCCGCTGTCAGCCGGAGTCGCACCTGGTCGGCCGCAGCGGTGATGACGGCAGCCCGGCCACGGCGGAGGTCGACCAGCCCTTCTTCGCGTAGCTGCTGGTACCCGCGAAGGACGGTGTGCAGGTTGATGCCGAGGGCGGCGGCCACGTTCCGCGCCGAAGGCAATTGGTCTCCCGCCGCAGCATGGCCATGGTGGTGGCGCTGCGGGTCACCGGCAACCCAGGTTCTGCTGTTCTGACCTGCGGTGATACAGGGCGGCTGACGCGTACCCGCAAGAACAAGACTGTTTTTCCGTTAATCCCAGCCGCACTCTTGACTGGCCTCAGACCAGCGACAAGAGGGCGGAACGTGACATTGCCAGACCCGGAAGCCGGGAATCCGATCAGGCGCGAGGACGCGTACGTGTCTATGCTCTACCGGCGACTCGACACACTTCGCGCGGATACGGCGGCCCGGCTGGCCGCGATATCGCGGGGCGTCGGCGGTACGGCGCAGGCCCGGGCGGAAAGGGACGCCGCCTTCAGCGAGTACTCCGGCAGACTCGCGCGGCTCGACGCGGCGGAGAACGGCCTGTGCTTCGGGCGCCTGGACCTCAGCGGCGGCGGGCGGCACTACATCGGCCGCATCGGGCTGCCGTCCCCTGAGGGCGATCCGCTGCTCGTGGACTGGCGAGCGCCCGCCGCCCGGCCGTTCTACGTGGCGACCACCGCCGTCCCGGAGGGCGTACACCGGCGGCGTCACATCGTGACCCGCGGCCGCCGCGTGGTGAGCGTGGACGACGAGGTCCTCGACGGCGGCGGGGCGCCCGGCGCGGAGACGCTGGCGGGGGAGGCCGCGTTGCTGGCGGCGCTGAACGCCGGGCGGACCGGGCGGATGCACGATGTCGTGGCGACCCTGCAAGCCGAACAGGACGCGATCATCCGGTCCGACCACCGCGGGGTGCTGGTGGTGCAGGGCGGGCCAGGCACCGGCAAGACCGCGGTCGCCCTGCATCGCGCCGCGTATCTGCTCTACAACCGTCCCCGGCTGGCCGCCCAGGGCGTGCTGGTCGTCGGACCGAACACCACCTTCCTCAGCTACATCGGGCAGGTGCTGCCCGGCCTGGGCGAGACCGGCGTGCTGCTCGCCACCATCGCCGAACTGTTCCCCGGCGTCAGCACGGACCGCGCGGAGCCCGCGCCGGCGGCGGAGGTCAAGGGCCGGGCGGTGATGGCCGAGGTGCTGGCCGCCGCCGTACGCGAGCGACAGGCGCCGCCCGGCGTCTTGTCGCGCTTGGACCGCGATGCCCGCGCTCAGGCGGCGGCACGAGCGCGCGCCTCGGGCCTGCCGCACAACCGGGCGCGACCGGTATTCGCCGACGCGATCATCGATCATCTCGCGCGTGGTCTGGCCGAACAGACCCGCAGGCTGGCCGACCGCCTCGAAGCCGAAATAGCCGATGTCCTGGCCGAGGCAGACGTGGACAGAGCCGTGCGGGACGACCTCGCGGGCCTGGAGGGTGTGCTCCCCCGGGAGATCGTCGACGACGAGGACGATCTGCGTCGAGAACTGGCCTCGGATCCCGACGTGCGCGCGGAGATCGACGCGCTGTGGCCGGCGCTGACACCGCAGCGACTGCTTGAAGATCTGTTCGCCGACCCGGACCGGCTGGCCGCCTGTGCCCCCCAGCTGAGCGAGCCCGAGCGGGCGTCGCTGGTCCGGGCGCCGGGCGGCTGGAGCGCGGCCGACGTGCCGCTGCTGGACGAGGCCGCCGAGCTGCTCGGCGTGGACGACCGGGCCGTCCGGGCGCGAGCGGCACGTGAACGTGCCCGGCACATCGAGTACGCCCAGGGGGTTCTGGACATCGCGCGGTTCGGCGACGACGAGGCCCGGGAGACGCTGGCAGCCGGGGATCTGCTGGACGCGCGCGGCCTCGCCGACCGCCACCACGAGGTCGAGCAGGCCACGGTGGCCGAACGGGCGGCCGCCGACCGGACCTGGACCTACGGGCATGTGATCGTGGACGAGGCGCAGGAGCTGTCCCAGATGGCCTGGCGGCAGCTGATGCGGCGCTGCCCCAGCAGGTCGATGACCCTCGTCGGGGACGTGGCCCAGACCTCGGACGCGGCCGGAACCACGTCCTGGGACCGGGTGCTTCACCCCTACGTCGGCGACCGGTGGCGGCTGGCCCGGCTGTCGGTCAACTACCGCACCCCCGCCGAGATCATGGCAGCGACCGCCGACCTTCTGGCCGGTCTCGATCCCGAGATGGCGCCGCCGAAGTCCGTACGGGAGACCGGCATGCCTCCATGGCGGATGAGCACCTCCGCACGCGCGCTGCCCGAACGTCTTGCCCACCACACCGCTCAGGAAGCGGCGCTGCTGGGCGACGGACGGCTCGCCGTGATTGTCCCCGACGACCGGACCGCCGAACTGGCCACCGCGATCCAGGCCACCCTCCCCGACGCCGCCTTCGGCCCGCACCCCGATCTGACGGCCCCGATCGTGGTCCTGGGCGTCAAACAGGTCAAAGGACTCGAATTCGACTCGGTCCTGGTCGCCGATCCGGCCGCGATCCTGAGCGCTTCCCCCCGGGGACGCAATGACCTGTACGTGGCCCTGACCAGGGCCACGCAACGGCTCGGTATCCTGCACCCAGGACCGGCACCCGCCGAAATAGCCCGCACAGTGCGCGAACGCGACACCGGGCTCGGATGACCGGATCACCTCCCAGCTGGTACGTCGGCGCAACGCCCCAGCCCCAGAATCGCGTCGTCCTCCCCGCCCTTCTCGGGCTTGCCCTTAACCCGCGGCCCAAATTGAGGAGTCCTGACAACTTCACGGAGTCCGCAGGGTCAACCGCCGGGGAGAACTGCGAGGCATTGTCCCTTGGGTTGTCCCTTGGGAAGGTGGCGGGGGCGACGACGAGGAGTGACGGCGATCTAGTGCCGCGATCCCCCGCAGATCCGGACGAGGGCATCCGCGCTGTCAACGCCGAAGGACCCGACGAAGTCGGCGCCGACCAAACGAGAGTCGACACGCAAAGTCGACACGGACGGTTCCCGGCCCGGGTAGATGGCGCGCTCGTACCAGTTCGGGTGGGTGGCGCGCTCGTGCTGGTTGGGTTCAGTGTCGGAGTCGTCCGGTGTAGCGGTTTCGTTTGCCGTGGTAGAGGAGGGTCCAGGTGCCGTCGTGGTTGCGGCGGGTGCGGTAGCGGTCGGGGTGGGTTGCTTTGTCGCGGTTGTGCCAGGTGCAGGCGGGGGCAAGCTGGTCGAGGTCGGTGGTGCCGCCCTCGGCCCAGCCTTGGACGTGGTCGATTTCGGCCATGTCGGCGGGGATGGGGCAGCCCTCGCGGTAGCAGGTGGCGTAGCGGGCCAGGATGGCCTGCCGCTGGGCGGGGGTGGCCAGGCGTACGGCGCGGCCCATGTCCAGGACGCGTCCGTGCGCGTTGACGACCATGCGGACCAGCCGTGAGGTGTGGGCGAGTCGGTGGACGTCGGAGATGGGCAGCAGTTGCCCGGTGGCGATCAGCAGTCCGGGCGCGAGCCGGTCCGGCGCGTGCCCACAGGTCCTGCACGCATCACTCACCGGCCTCTCACCCGCGTCCGTGCTGCCGACACCCGCCCCGGCCGAACCCGTGCCCGCGCTGCCGGGGCCCGCTCCGGCTGAACCGGTGTCAATGCTGTCGGCACCTGTCCCGGCTGAACCCGTGCTCGTGCTGCTGGTACCTGCTCCGGCTGAACCGGTGCCCGCGCTGCCAGTACCTGCTCCGGCTGAACCCGTGCTCGCGCTGTCGGCACCTATCCCGGCTGAATCGGTGCCCACGCTGCTGGCACCCGCTGCGGCTGAGGCCGTGCCTTCAGTGTGGCGGGGACCGGCCGCGCGGCAGGTCGAGCGGTCACTGGCCTGAGGTGTCCCGGGCCGGGTATCGCTGGAGCCAGTGGTGTCGGCGTCAGCGGTGTCGGCGTCGGAGGCGTCGGAGGCGTCGGAGGCGTCGGCCGCGACTGCGTCGGCCGCGGCGGTGTCGGCGCGTCCGGCTGTGCTCTGCGATGGAGGCGCCCCCGTGGCGGGTATGGCGGGCGGTGCGGATTTAGCGGGCGTGGCGGGCCTGGTGGACGTGCCGGACGCCGCATGGGTGGAGTCGGCGTCATGCGTGGGATGGCCGGTGGTGGTGGGGTGGCCGGTGGTGGGGTGGTCCTGTGTGGGGTGGCCGGTGATGTGGTCGGTGGGGAGGGATTCGGCGCGGACCAGGACCAGCAGTTCGGTGGTGACCTTCCTGGTCAGCAGCGCCGACAGCGCGTCGGCCTGGCGGACCCGGAGCGGGCGGTCCTCGTCTTTGCCCTTCGGCCGGGCGTAGGCGGCCAGGAACTCGCGCAGCCGGGCACCGGCCTCCCGCGGCAGCCGGAACTCCCCCTCCACACCGCCAGTACTGGACGGGCGCACCAGCAGGAAACGGGTGGCGTAGTCGGTGTCGGCGTCATCCTCCAGCGTGCCGGGGTCCAGCAGCTCCCGCAGGTATCGCCCGGCCTTGAGAATCTCCGCCGGGGAGGCGCTGTCGGCCAGGTCCAGCAGGATTGGCTCGGCTAGCGCCGCCTGCGCATCGTCCAGATGGGCGGTGACCTGACTGATGGCCTCGACCGACCCCTCGGCCAGCGTGCCGGACGCGAACCGGTCCCGGACCAGGGGCAGCCGGGCCAGCTGCATGGCGAGCCGGATCAGACGGGAAGCGCCCGCACCGGTCATCCCCGCCGAGGCGCGCAGCCAGGTCCCGGTGGAGGCGTGCCCGCCGCTGCCGGCGCTTTTGGCCTCACCGGTGGCGTGGACGCGTCCCACCCGGGCGGCGATCGCCGAGCTCAGCCGGTCCTGGGCGAACAGCAGGTCTTCCGTCTCGCCCACGCACAACCCGCAGGCCTCGGGCAGGTCGGTCACCGCAATCCGGGACGCGAGCTGCCGGAACTGGGCCACCAGCACCCCCGATTCCACCGGCTCGCCCCAGGCCTCCGACCCCGCCGAGCGACCAGCGTCGGCCGAGCGGCCAGGATCGGGGGAACGACCAGGATCGGGGGAACGACCAGAGTCGGGGGAGCGGCCAGGATCGGTGGAGCGGCCAGGATCGGGGGAAGGACCAGAGTCGGGGGAGCGGCCGTGGAGGAACTGCTGCCGTGTGTTCTGCTGCGGAGTGTTCTGCTGCCCCGCGTCGCCGTATGGGTCGCTGTGCGCGTCGTCGTAGGTGTCGTCGGCGGGACGCTGGGGCGGGACGTAGTCAGGGTCCAGCACCGTGCCTTTGAGGAACGCGGGCAGTTCGCGTCCGCGGACGCCCTCCGCACGGGAGGGATCCCGCACCTCGATCGGAGAACCGAGCATGGAAGGCGCCCCCCTTTCGGCTTCGGCGGATCCGAACAACCACCCTCACGCTATCGGGCGGCTACGACATTTAGCCTCGCTCCGCGACAAAACCGCAGGTCACAGCCCCCGTGAAAAGATCTACCCACCCACCGCCATCCGAAGATCCATCCGCCACGCCCGATCAGGAGCAGCACACCAACCCGCAGACCCTCAACCCGCGAGGAACAAGCGCTCGTCTCGGCCAAACGCCGCTGTACAAGATCATGAGACAGCGGACGCCAAGGCGGGGGAGGCATTCAGCAGATACGTTCGGGTCCTGCGGTTAGAGGGGCCAGCGTGGCACCGACGAACTCAAGCGATATTTCCAGACCAGCGAGGTCAGCGGAGGCCGACGATCTCGGCGTATCTGGTCATGTCGCGTTCGTAGGCGTCGTCGCCGATTCGCGGGGAGACCACCACCTCGTCGAGGCCCAGTTCGGCGCAGCGGCGGATGTAGACGGCGTCGTCCTCCCAGTCCTTCTCCGTTTTCCCCTTGGCGCGGCGGCCGACCCGCAGGGACACGTCGGCGCGGCTACGACCGGCGGCGACCAGGCGGCTCTCCAGTTCTTCGGTGAAGCGGGCGATGTCGTCGTAGCTCTGGCTGTAGCCGGCCCAGCCGTCGCCGAGTTCGACGATGCGGCGGAGGGTGGCGGGGCTGTTGCCGCCGACGATGATCGGGGGGTGGGGGCGCTGGATCGGTTTGGGGAAGGCGTACAGCGGGGGGAAGTCGACGAACTCGCCGTGGAATTCGGTTAGGTCGTCGTCGGACCAGGTGGCTTTCATGGCGCGGAGGTATTCGTCCATGCGGGCTCCCCGGCGTTCGAAGGGCACGTCGAGGACCGCGTACTCCTCGGCGGACCAGCCGACGCCGACGCCGAAGTTGAAGCGGCCGCCGGAGAGCTGGTCCACGGTGGCGATCTGGCGGGCGGTCACGACGGGGTTCCGCTGCGGGACGACCATCACGTACGTGCCGATGCGGATCCGCGAGGTGGCGGCGGCGATGGCACCCGCCAGCACGAGCGGGTCGTGCACGCCCCTGGTGGCGTTGACCTCGACCGCGCCCGCCTGCTCGTACGGGTACTTGGAGGTGTAACGCGGCATGAAGACCACGTGCTCGGGCAGCCACACCGAGTGGAAACCGAGTTCCTCGATGAGCTGGGCCGACTCGATGGACCAGCGCCCGGCGCGGGGACCGGCCCCCGGGTACCACTCACTGATGCCGATCTTCACAGCGTGCTCCCCTCGGGGTTCAGGAACGACTCGCGCAGCACGTGTTTCATCACCTTCATGCTGGAATTGCGGGGCAACGCCGCCACGAAGAAGATCCTCCGCGGCTTCTTGTACGAGGCGAGCCGCTCCTGGACGTACTCCACGATCTGCTCTTCCGTGAGCGTCTCCCCGGGCTTCACCACCACGGCGACCGAGACGGCCTCACCCCACCGGTCGTCGGGGAGGCCGAAGGCGGCGGCGTCCGCCACCGAGTCCATGGTGAGCAGGACCCGCTCGACCTCCGCCGGGTACACGTTGGCGCCCCCGGTGATGATCAGTTCCTTGGAGCGCCCGGTGACGTAGAAGTACCCGGCCTCGTCCTGGTAGCCCAGGTCGCCGGTGTAGTACTCGCCGTCGCTGAAGACCTCGGCGGTCTTCTCCGGCTGGCCCTGGTACCCGGAGAACATGGTGTCGCACTCGATGACGAGCTCGCCGACCTCCCCCACGGGGACCGGCTCGCGGTCGGAGTCCACCACCCGGACCGCGGCCGTGGGCAGCGGGCGGCCCACCGAGGCGAAGATGTCCTTGGCCTGGGTGCGGCCGGTCCAGTCGGCGCGGTTGGTGATGGTGATCGGCCCGACCACCTCGGTCATGCCCCACGTCTCGACCAGCCGGTCGCCGATCACGTCCACCAGCGTCCCGGCCAGTTCGGGTGGGAGCGGTCCGCCCGAGTGCAGCACGGACAGGAGGGTGTCGAGAACCTGCGGATAGAGCCGCAGCGCCTCCAGGAGGCCCGGGATCAGCGGGGTGAGGCCAAGCGTGAAGGTGGAGCCGCGCTCGGCCATGTGCGCGCCCCATTGCTCGGGGGTGGCGCCGGGGATGAAGGAGACCGTGCCGCCGGTGTAGAAATGCGGAAAAATCACGCCCCAGATGCC
This sequence comes from Acrocarpospora sp. B8E8, assembly GCF_039871605.1. Classification (NCBI taxonomy): domain Bacteria; kingdom Bacillati; phylum Actinomycetota; class Actinomycetes; order Streptosporangiales; family Streptosporangiaceae; genus Acrocarpospora; species Acrocarpospora sp. B8E8. The sequence continues at coordinate 27,782 of NZ_JBDPLV010000083.1, forward strand.
GGACACGAAGGACCAGCCGCCCGGGAAGGCGCAGTGCCCGTGCAACGGCAGGCGGTAGGCGTACGGGACCAGCTTGGTGCAGCCCACGACGGCGCGGTGCGAGGCGAGCGCCCCCTTGGGGAAGCCGGTGGTCCCGCTGGTGTAGCCGATGATGGCGATATCCGAAGGGGTGGCCGTGGGCGGCAGCGGTTCGTCGCTCGACCCGCGCAGCGCCTCGGCGTAGGACTCGCCGCCAGCCCCGCCGATGGCCAGCCACGCCGCCAGCCCGGCCGCCGACCGGGTGCGCGCGACCGTGGCGGCGACCCCGTCGGTGTGCACCAGGGCCCGCGCCCCCGAGTCGGTCAGCACGTAGTCGATCTCCTCGGCGGTGAGCCGGTCGTTGACGTGCACCACGGGGTAGCCGCCGAGGGCCAGCCCGACGTAGACCTCGAGGGACTCGATCCGGTTCTCCAGGAGCGCGGCGACATGGGTCCCTGGCGCCAGCCCGCGCGAGCGCAGCGCATGAGCCAGCCGCCGCCCCGCCGCCACCACCTCCGCGAAGGTACGGCTGGCGCCCTGCGACTCGGCCGCGACGCGGGGGCCGAAGCGTCGGCCGGCCTTCTCGAAGATCTCTCCCATCGTGTCGCTCATGACAGCTCCTTGAGGTTGAAGACGTTGAGGTTAAAGACACGGACCGCGTTGGCGGCCAGAAACAGTGCGAGTTCCTCCGCGGCCAGGACGGGCGGCTCCCCTGCGTACGGCTCCGCCAGGCTGGCGACCCTATCGATCCAGGTCATGAGCTCCTCGCCCCGGGGGTCCGACCGGTCGCCGCGGATGATGTCGGAGCCGAAGATGAGCCGATGCGCCCCGAGCTGGGCGCGCATCCTGGCGACGCGCCGGCGGAACTCGGGGTAGTCGGCGAGCGCGCAGCGCTGCCACAACGACAGCTCCAGGTAGGCCCGCTGCCAGCCGGTGGCGGCGTCCAGGGCCTCCGCCCACCAGGCCTCGAGACCGGCGTGCGCGAAGACGACGGTCATCGCCGGGTACCTGGCCAGCAGGGCGGCCACCTCGGCGGGCCGGGAGCGCACGGTCTGCAGCGGGTCGCCGCCCAGCGGGGAGGTGTGCACGACCACGGGCAGGTCCAGCTCCAGGATCCGCTCGAACAGCCACGCGTGGGCCGGGTCGCCCAGGTCCCAGCCCGCCGCCGGGTAGAGCTTCACCCCCCGGCAGCCGGGCATCCGGGCCGCGTGGTCCAGGATCCCGGCGGCGTCGGGGTGGCGGGGGTCGATCCCCGCGCAGAAGAAGAGCCTGCCGGGGACCGCGTCGGCCAGCGCCTGGTTGCGGGCGTGCAGGTCGCGGATGGGCAGGTGCTCCCCCGCCGGGCGGCCGACGATCGTCCAGTCCACGACCGGCATCACCCCGGCGGCGACCCCGGCCCGGTCGAAGGCGGCGATGGTCAGCGCGCCGTCCGGGTCGCTCTGGCCCATTCCGACCCGATGGAAGATCTCGGCCGGGTCCCGTTCGGGATGGGTACGCCCTGCCGCCTGCCGTGCCCACGCCCGGCGCAGCCCTTCCGGCAGCCAGGAGGCGTCCAGGATGTGCATGTGGCCGTCGACGACGTTCATCCGGCGGCCAGGATGTGCACGGTGGAGGCGGCGGTCTCCCAGTCGATGACGCCCCCGCCGATCTGGGCCAGACCGGCGCGTACGTGGGGTAGCTGGAGCTCGCCCGCCTCGCCCCGGATCTGCTGGGTGATGTCGTGGATCTGGGCGAGGCCGCTGGCCCCGAGGGCGTGACCGCGCCCGACGAGGCCGCCGGAGACGTTCACCGGCATCGCGCCCGAACGTTCGGTGACGCCCGTCATGGCCCACTCCTCCTCCTGGCCGGGCGCGCAGAGCCCGAGCTCGCTCCAGGTGAGCAGCTCGTACGCGACGGAGGCGTCGTGGACCTCGGCGAAGTCGACGTCCCCGGGACCGAGCCCCGCCTGCTCGTACGCCGCCAGCCCCGCGGCCTTGGCGGCACCGGGCGCGCCTTCGGCGCCCTTGGGCGGGCGGGTGGCCAGCCGGGAGGCCAGGATCCTGACGTCGCGCGGCGAGGAACCCGCCCGGGTCACCACCACAGCCGCCGCGCCGTCGCTGATCGGGGAGCTCATCAGCACGGTGAGCGGATCCACCACCACCCGGGCCTTCAGCACGTCCTCCGGGGAGCCGCCGAACCTGCGGTGCGCCATCGGGTTGAGCCGGGCGTTCTCCAGCGACCGCGAGGTCACCCTGGCCAGGCCCGCCATGCTCACGCCGCGCTCGCCGAAAAGCGTCCTGGCCAGGCGCGCCTGCCGGTCCACGAAGGGGCTGCGGTCCTCCCCCGCGCCGTCGCCGACCGCGAACCCGTCCTCCACGTCCATGCCCGCGCCGAATGCGCGGAACGTCCGGGTACGGTCCTCGTGATTGGCCTTCTCCACGCCCAGCGCCAGCACGGTGTCGTGCATACCGGAGGCGACCGCCAGCCACGCCAGGTGCAGCGCGTTGCCGCCGGAGGCGCAGGCGTTCTCCACGTTGTGCACCGGGATGGTGCCGAACCCGAGGGGGTAGGTGACGGTCTCGCCCCTGATGCTCTCCTGGCCGGTGATGAGACCGGCGAGCGCGTTGGCGAAGAACACCGCCTGGATGTCGCCGACCTCCATGCCGGCGTCCGCCAGCGCGGCCTGGGCCGCCTGCCGGCCCAGGTCCTTCATGGAGGAGCCGAGGAACTTGCCGAACGGGGTCATGCCGACCCCGCGAATCACCACGTCGTTTCGCATGGGAACGTCTATCCCTTCAGGGGGCTGGGCCAGGAGGCGCTGACGCCGCCGTCCACGATCAGGCTCTGGCCGGTCACGTAGGCTGCGTCGGCGGAGGCGAGGAAGGCCACGGCGGCGGCGGCCTCCTCGGGGCGGCCCTCCCGGCCCATCGGGACCACGGCGGCCCGCGCGGGCGCCCCCTCCGCCCCGAACTCGCGCCGGACCAGGGCCGAGTCGATGACGCCGAGCACGACCGCGTTGGAGCGGATGCCGCGGGAGGCGTACCGGACGGCGATGTGCCGCATGACGGCGAGCTGCGCGGCCTTGGTCGCCTCGTACGACAACGACCGGCGGCTGCTCAGCAGCCCGGCGGTGGAGCCGACGAAGACGAACGCGCCGCTTGAGCGGTCCAGCATCGGTTCCAGCGCGGCCTGGGCGGTGAGCCAGTGGGAGCGGACGTTGACCGCCTCGGAGTGCTCCCACTCCGCGAGGCTCTGCGCCTTGATCGGCTCCCGGCCGGAGATGCCGACGTTGCAGACCACGACGTCCAGGCGCCGGTAGGCGCCGAGCGCGGTCTCCACGGCGGCCTGGCAGGACTTGGCGTCGGCGGCGTCCACCGCCACCGCCAGGCCGGGCCCGGCCAGCGCGTCCACCGTGGCCTGGGCCCGGCCGAGGTCGATGTCGCCGACGACCACGGTGGCGCCCTCCGCGGCCAGGCGGAGCGCGATGGCCCGGCCGTTGCCCATCGGGAGCGCCTCGCCGTCGCGGGCCGGGCCGTGGCTGCCACCGCCCAGCACGTACGCCACCTGCCCGGCCAGCCTGCCCTCAAGAGCCATGAAAGCCCCTCAGTACGAGCGCGGCAGGTCGAGCACCTGCTGCGCGATGAAGTTCAGGGACATCTCCTGGCTGACCGGGGCCAGCCGCATGATCCGCGCCTCGCGCCAGTAGCGTTCGACGTGGAACTCGTGGGCGTAACCGAGCCCGCCGTGGGTCTGCACGGCCCGGTCGGCGGCGTCGTAGCCGGCCTGCGCGGCCAGGTATTTGGCGATGTTGGCCTCGGCCCCGCAAGGCAGGCCCGCGTCGTAACGGCGGGCCGCCACCATGGTCATCTGCCAGGCCGCCTCCAGGCGGGCGTAGGCGTCGGCGAGCGGGTGGCTGATGGCCTGGTTGGCGCCGATCGGCCGGTCGAAGACCTCACGCACCCGGGCGTACTCGGTGGCGCGGCGCAGCGCCGCGTACCCGATCCCGACCGCCTCGGCGGCGATCAGGATGCGCTCGGGGTTGAGCCCGGACAGGATGTGCTTGAAGCCCCTCCCCTCCTCGCCGACCAGCCGCCAGCCCTCGACCGGCAGCCGGTCGTAGAAGGTCTCGCAGCTGGCGACGGCGTTGCGGCCGGCCTTGGGGATGGGCCGGATGTCGACGTGCTCGCGGTCCAGGTCGATCAGAAACAGGCTGAGGCCCTCGAACCTGTGCCGCTCGCCGGGTGGCGCGGGGGCGGTGCGGGCCAGGATCAGCGCGACGTCGGACTCCAGCGCCTTGCTGGTCCAGATCTTCTGGCCGGAGATCACCCAGTTGTCGCCGTCCCGTTCCGCGGCCGTCTTGATGCGGGAGGTGTCGGTGCCCGCGTCCGGTTCGGTGACCGCGAAGGCGACGTGCAGCCTGCCCTCGGCGGCCGGCGGGAGGAAGGTCTTCCTGAGCCGCTCGTTGCCGTACTTGAGCACCGGCTGGAGTCCGAACAGGTTCATGTGCAGGGCCGTGCAGCCGTTCATGGCCGCCCCGGAGGCGGCGACCTCGCGGAGCAGGATCGCCGCCTCGGTGACGCCGCGGCCGGCGCCGCCGTACTCCTCCGGCAACGCGATCCCCAGCCAGCCGCCCTCGGCCATGGCGGTGAAGAACTCCCACGGGAAGCGGTGCTCGGCGTCGCAGGCGGCCCAGTACTCGTCGGGGAACTCGGCGCAGCGTTCGCGGACCGCCTCGGCGATCAGCGTGTGGTCGGGGTCGTCGAAGCCGCTCCCGAGGGCACCGCTCACGGGGCGCCCGTGAGGAACTCGCCGACGAGCTTGCGCGCGTCCGCCGACTCGTACGGGACCATGTGCGCGGCGTCGGCCACGACCTCGCTGCGCGCGTGCGGCAGGTGGTCCGACCACAGACCGGCCAGCGAGGGCGGCACCACGCCGTCCCGCGCCCCCCACACCAGCAGTACGGGAACCCCGGCGAGCCGGTAGAGCCGCTCGGCGATCCCGGTGTCCGGGATGGGGAACAGGTAGTTGCTCGCCGCCCCGAGCACCTGGACCCGGCGGATGACGGCCAGCCCGGTCTCGTGCGCGTCGGCGGGCCTGGGCTGCTGCGCGGCCGCCACCGGGCCTTCCGGATCGGCGTAGATCAGCGGGTTGAGGTCCCTGGGCAGCAGCGCGAACATGTCGGCGCCGGGGTCGGCCTCGTCGAACATGCCCCAGGGGGCCATCAGCGCGAGGGCGTCGACCCGGGCGGGCTGGGCGACGGCCATCTCGGCGGCCAAGGTGGCCCCTAGCCCGTGCCCGGCCAGGCGCACGGCACCCACCTCCAGCCGGTCCAGCGCCCACCACAGGGTCAGGGCCAGGTCGGGCAGGCTGGACGCGGCGCGGACCGAGGTGGAGACGCCCCAGCCGGGCAGGTGCGCGACCAGGACCCGGGCGCCGTCCAGCAGCTCGCCGGAGAGCGGGGGCTCCTCCAACGCGCCCCACTCGCTGTGCAGGTAGACCACGACAGGGCCGCCGGGCGTGCCGTGCTCGTCGACGACGGTGACGTCGCCCTGGTGCGGGCCTTCGAAGGTGTGCCTCATCGTGCCACCGCCACGGGAGCCACGGCCGCCGGTTCGAAGCCGGGGATGGGTTTGGGCCACCAGTGGTGCTCGTACTGGGAGAAGACCCCGGACAGGCCGGGCTTGACCTTGGTGGCGAACAGCTCGATGTTGTTCATGGCCTTCTCGCGCGGCATGTCGCCGATGTGCATCAGGGCGATCCAGTTGCCGATGCGATTGGTCGACGACAGGTGCTCCAGCTTCTCCCGGACCGTGCTGGGGCTGCCCGCGATGATGATGCCGAGGTTGATGAAGTCCGCCCACTCGTAGTCCCTGGCCGCGCGGAAGCTGTCCGGCCGTGCGGTCGACTTGGCGCCGGGCGGCGGGAGCACCGCGCGAAGCGACTCGACGCTCTTGTAGCCGGGGGCCTCGGCGAAGCCGGGGTAGGTGTGGGTGCACCGGCGGTAGAAGTACTTCACGTGGTCGGCGTAGAGGCGCTCGGCCTCCTCGTCGGTGTCGGCGACGAGGATCGGCTGGAACATGCCCACCCGGTACGGATTGTCGTCCACGCCCGCGGCTTCGGCCCGCTCCCAGAAGCGGCGCAACATCGAGCCGGAGAACTCGGTGCCGAAGTAGGAGAGGAAGAAGAAGGGGAAGCCGCGCCGGATGGCGAAGTCCATGGTCTCCAGGGAGCCGCTGCCGGGCACCCAGATCGGCGGGTGCGGCTGCTGGAGCGGCTTCGGCCAGGGGTTGACGTAGCGGAGCTTGGTGTAGCGGCCGTTGTGGCTGAACACCTCCTGGGACTGCCAGGCCTTGAGGATGAGCTCGAAGCCCTCGTAGTACCGCTCGCGCACGGTAGCGGGCTTGATGCCGTAGGCGTAGTTGGTGTCCTGGCTGCTGCCGAGGGGGAATCCGGTGATGAGGCGGCCGCCGCTGATCACGTCGAGCATGGCCAGCTCCTCGGCGATCCGGATGGGCGGGTTGTACAGCGGCACCGCGTCGCCCATGACCAGGATCTTGGCGTCGGTGTCGGCGGTGCGGCGGGCGAGCGAGGCGGCCATCATGTTCGGGCTCGACATCAGGCCGTAGGCGTTGCTGTGGTGCTCGTTGACGCCGATGGCGTCGAAGCCGGTACGCGCCGCGTGCTCCAGCTCGTCCAGGTAGTCGTTGTAGAGGTGGTGGATGCGCCGCACGTCCATGAGGCGGGGGTCGATGTCGACCCAGACGCTTCGATGCTTCTGGGCGAAATCCTCTGGCAGCCCGTCGAAGGGCATCAGGTGGAAATAGGTGAACTTCACGCTTGTCCTTAGGTCCGGGGCTGAAGTTTATCAAACGCTTGCTTTACTTTACATCGAACGCTTGCTTTACATCGTGCCGGGTGAGCTCAGGACAGCTGCCGTACCAGCAGGTCCAGCTCCTGCTGGAAGGTCTCGACGACGGTCGCCTCGGTCAGGTCGTTGATCTGGTGCCAGTTGTCGCGGATCTCCTCCGGCGACACCGACCGGGAGAAGTAGCCCGGCGTCTGCGCGACGACCACCCGCGCCACCCGGCCGCCGCCCACGTTGTACACCTCGCCGGTGACGTCGCAGGCGGGGTCGGCCAGCCAGACCACCAGCGGCGAGACCAGCCCGGGGTCGAGCCGGTCGGCCAGTTCGCCCAGCAGGTCCTCGGTCATCCGGGTGCGCGCGCCCGGCTCGATGGCGTTGACCGCGATGCCGTGGCGGGCCCCCTCCAGGGCCAGCGTCCTGGTGACGCCGACGATGGCCGCCTTGGCCGCCGCGTACGCGGTCTGGCCGAAGTTGCCGAAAAGCCCGGCGGCGGAGGTGGTGTTGACGATCCGCCCGTACCGCCGCTCGGTGAATACCGGCCAGGCGGCCTTGGTCATCCAGACGGTCCCGCCCAGGTGCACCGCGAGGACCGGGTCCACCTCGTCGCGGGTCAGCTTGGCCATCGTCCGGTCACGCAGGATCCCGGCGTTGTTGACCAGGATGTCCAGCTGCCCGAAGGTCTCCACCGCGAGGTCGACCACCCGCTGGGCGCCCTCGGGCGTGCTGATGTCGGTGGCGTCGGCCACCGCGCTGCCGCCCGCCTCGGTGATCTCCTTGACCACCTGCCCGGCGGGGGTCAGCTCGGCGCCGACGCCGTCCAGCGCCGCGCCGACGTCGTTCACCACGACCGCCGCGCCGCGCGCGGCCAGCAGCAGCGCGTGCGCGCGGCCGAGCCCGCGACCGGCGCCGGTGACCACGGCGACCTGCCCGTCCAGTCTGATCTCGTTCACAGGAGTGCCTTTCTAGCCGAACAGGGCGGTCATGATCTCGGGACGCGAGCGCAGCTCGTCCGGCTCGCCCTCGGCGACGATCCGGCCCCGGTGCATGACGTAGACGTAGTCGCTGACGGCCAGGGCCAGCTCCGCGTTCTGCTCGACCAGCAGGATGGTGGAGCCCGTCTCGTGCAGCGTGGAGATGGTGGTGAACAGCACGTCCACGATCGAGGGGGCCAGGCCCATCGACGGCTCGTCCAGGACCAGCACGTCCGGCCGGGTCATCAGGGCCCGGCCGACCGCCAGCATCTGCTGCTCGCCGCCGCTCAGCAGCCCGGCGTACTGGCCGCGCCGCTCCGCCAGCACGGGGAACAGGTCGTAGACCCGGCCGATCTGCTGCTGGAAGTCGGCCTTGTCGCGGCGCTTGGCGTACGCGGCGAGTTCCAGGTTCTCCAGCACGGTGAGCGAGGGCGCCACCCGGCGGCCCTCGGCCACCAGCGCGACGCCCGCCCTGACCAGCCGGTGGCAGGGCCAGCCCGTGACGTTCCGGCCGCCGACCAGGACCGTGCCGGAGGACGGTTTGTGCAGCCCGGCGATCGAGTTCAGGGTGGTGGTCTTGCCGGCGCCGTTGGCCCCGACCAGCGCCACCAGCGCCCCCTTGGGCACCTGGACGTCGACGTCGCGGACGGCCTCAACCACGCCGTGCGCGGCGCAGAGTTTCGATACGGCGAGCATCGGATCGCTTGCCAAAATAGGCCTCCCTGACATCGGGTTGTTCCAGGCACGCCGCGAGCGTGCCGACGGCGAGCACGGCGCCGGAGTTCATCACGGTGACCTCGTCGCAGAACTCCTCGACCAGCCGCATGTTGTGCTCGATCAGGACCAGCGTCAGCCCTTCCGCGCGCAGGCCCAGCAGCAGTTCGCCGACCTGCCGGGACTCGGCGTCGTTCATCCCGGCGGTGGGCTCGTCCAGCAGCAGCACCCGCGGCTCGGCGGCCAGCGCCCTGGCGATCTCCACCCGCCGCTGGTCGCCGTAGGAGAGCGTCTCGGCCAGCGCGCCGGGCGAGGCCGTGATGCCCACCCGCTCGATCAGCGCGAGCGCCTTCTCGGCGACCTCGGCCCGCTCCCTGCGCTCGGCGCGGCTGAGCAGCACGGCCCCCAGGATGGTGGAACGCCGCCGGTGGTAGGCGCCGGTGGCGACCGTCTCCAGCACGGTCATGCCGGGGAACAGGCGGATGTTCTGGTAGGTGCGGGCCACCCCCTCCCGGGCGATCCGGTACGGCGGCAGCCCGTGCGTCTCCCGGCCGTGCACCCGGATCACGCCCCGGTCCGGTGCCAGGAAACCACTGATGATGTTGACGACGGAGGTCTTCCCGGCTCCGTTCGGGCCGAGCAGGCCGTAGATGCTCCGCCGCGGGACGCGCAGGTCCACCTCGGCGACCGCGCGCAGCCCGCCGAAGGTCTTGACCAGTCCCTCGATCTCAATCGCGAGGCTCATTCCGACACCACCGCCTTCCCGCGGCCGCGCAGCAGGCGGAACCGCCGTAGGTCGACCAGCCCCCTGGGCAGGTAGACGATGATCACGACCAGCAGCAGGCCGGTGACGATGGAGTCGAACTCGCCCAGCGGGCCGCGCAGCAGCTCGGGCAGGGCGGTGAAGACGACGGCGCCGATGATCGGGCCGAGCCAGTGGTAGGCGCCGCCGAGGACGACGGCGGCCAGGGTGGTGAAGCCCAGGTGCGTGTAGAAGGTGTCCGGGCCGATGAACTGGAGGAAGCTCGCCTGGAGCACGCCCGCGACCCCGCCGAACACGCCGGAGAGCGTGAAGCCCACCAGCTGCACCGCGCGCGGGGAGATCCCCAGCGACTGCGCCACGGCCGGATCCTCCCGTACGGCCGAGGCCGCCAGCCCGAACCGGGAGCCGCGCAGCCGGGCCAGCACGTACGCGGCGGCGCCCAGGCAGCCGAGGCACCAGAACCAGGTCCCCAGGTCGCCGGGGGCCAGGGTGCCCGCCACGCCGCCGGTGAAGCCCTCCATGTTGATCACCAGCACCCGCCCGATGAGGACCAGCGCGATGGTGGCCATCGCCAGGTAGTGGCTCTCCAGCCGCAGCACCAGGAAGGCGGTGAGCACCCCGAGCAGCCCTCCGCCCACGGCGCCGAGCGCCAGCGCCGCCACCGGGGTCAGCCCCAGCGTCATCGTGGCCCACCCGAAGGTGAAGGCGCTGACCGCGCCGAAGAAGACGGGCGCCAGGCTGAGCACGCCGGTCCACAGGGAGGCGTAGATGCTGAGCGCGAAGAGCGCGCTGACCCCCGCGAACTGCAGGGTCGTGTTCCAGGCCGCGAGGTTCATGCGCGCACCAGCCGGCGCTCGCCGAACATGCCCTGGGGCCGGGCCACCAGGATCACCAGCAGCACCCCGAAGGTGATCGCGTCCCGGAAGCCCGAGGAGATGTACTGGGCGCTGACCACTTCGAGGATGCCGATCAGGAAACCGGCCAGGGCGGCCCCGCGGATGTCGCCGTACCCGCCGACGACCACCGCCGCGAAGCCCTTGAGCAGCAGCGCCTCGCCCAGGTCGAAGGAGACGTTGTTGGAGGAGAGCCCGGCGAGCACGCCCGCGAGACCGGCGATGGCGGCCGCGGTGAAGGCCACCACCCGGAGCGTGCGGGCCGCGTTGACGCCGACGATGGTGGCCGACCTCGGGTCGGCGGAGATCGCCCGCACGGCGGCGCCGAACCGGGTCCTGGCCAGCGCCAGATGCAGCCCGAAGGCGACCAGCAGCGCGGCGGCGATGTTGAGCAGCTGCGCCGGGAGGATCACCAGGCCGCCCAGCCGGATCGGCCCGGCCGGGATCGCGTGGTCGGGGAAGCTGGTCGCGGAGCCCCCGCCGACCGCCTGCGCCACGGTGAGCAGCACGATCCACATCCCGATGGAGGAGATGATGGGCGCGAACGTGCCGGCGCCCCGGCGGCGCAGCGGCTCGAAGGCCACCAGGTCGGTCAGCACGCCGATGATCCCGGCGGCCAGCACGCCGGCCGCCAGCGCGAGGGGGAAGGGCAGGCCCAGCTCGGCCACCGCGAAGTAGGCGACTAACGCGCCCCAGGTGGCGAAGGTGCCGTGGGCGACGTTGAGGATGCCCATCTTGGTGAGGATCAGCGCGAAACCCACGCCGAAGAGAGCGTAGACGGCGCCGAGGGCGAGGCCGTTCACGAGTTGTTGGATGACGAGTGTCACGACCGCTGCCTCCAGGAACACCACAAATCAAGCGCTCGCTTTACCGGAAGCTATCCACGTGCCGCGATCCGTGTCAAGGTAAATCAAGCACTTGCTTCACTAGCTGGCCGACACTACGGTTAGGCGTTGCCCGTACGACGATTGGCTGCCCTTCATGCCACTTCCCGCCACGCTCCCGCCGGGCAAGGCCATTCGCCTGCTCCCCGCGAACGCCCGCGTCGTGGGCTCCCCCGGCTGCGGCACTCCGGAGACCCTGCTCCGCGCCCTCGGCGAGACCGCGGACCTGCTGCCCGCCCCCACCCTCTACTCGGGACTGCAGCTGGGCGGCTACCCGTTCCTCGACGCGGTGCGCCATGGCCACCTGCGCTACCTCACCTGGCACCCCTACGGTCCCGCCCGGCGTCTGTCGGAGTACGTCCCCGCCCGCGCCTCGGCCGTCCCCGCCCTGCTCGACCACTGGCAGACCGACGCCGCGCTGGTACGGGTCTCCCCGCCGGACCGGAACGGGTACTGCAACCTGGGCCCCTCGGCCAGCTACGTCCGGGCGGCGGTCAGCCGGGCCACGGTCGTGCTCGCCGAGGTGGACCCGCTGGTCCCCCGCACCCACGGCGACACCGCCGTGCACATCTCGGAACTCACCGCGCTGGTTGAGGCCGACACCCCGATGTGCGAATACCACGAGGCGGCCCGCGACCCGCTCGGCGACCGCATCGCGGCACACGTGCTCGACCTGCTGCCGGACCGCCCCGTGCTGCAGTTCGGCCTCGGCACGGTCCCCGAATCCCTCATCCACGGCCTGGCCGCGAGCGGCCTGCGCGGCGTCCGCGTGGTCGGCATGGCCACCGACGCCATGGTGGCGCTCTTCCAGCACGGCATGCTCAGCCCGCTGGACATGATGCCGTGCCCCGCCGTCTCGGCCGTCGAGCTCATGGGCACCCGCACGCTGATGGAGTTCGCCGACGGCAACCCGGCGATCGGCGTCTTCGACAGCCGGACCGGCCACGCGCCGCGCCGGCTGGGCGGCCTGTCCGGCCTGGTGTCGGTCAACTCGGCCGTGGAGGTCGACCTGCTGGGCCAGGTCAACGCCGAGACCGTACGAGGCAGGCAGGTCAGCGGGGTCGGCGGCGCCGCCGACTTCGCCGAGGCCGCCCACGGCTCCCCCGGCGGCCTGTCCGTCATCGCCATGGGCTCCACCACCCCCGACGGGAAACACAGCCGGATCGTGCCCGCGCTGGCCCCCGGCGCCGCGACCACCATCCCCCGGCACACGCCCGACGCGGTCGTGACCGAGTACGGCGTCGCCTGGCTGCGCGGCAAAACCACGGCCGAGCGCGCGGAGTCGCTCGCCCACGTCGCCCACCCCGATCACCGGGCCGAACTAACGAAATGAGAACAAGCGTGACCGTACACACCAGGCGCGGGCTCTACTTCGAGGAGATGCACGTCGGTGACATCTTCAAGCACGAACCCGGCCGAACCATCACCGAGGCTGACAACGTGCTGTTCTGCAGCATCACCATGAACACCCAGACCCTGCATCTGGACGCGGTGCGCTCGGCCGAGAGCGAGTTCGGGCAGCGGCTGGTGAACAGCCTGCTCACGCTGGCCATCGTGGGCGGGATCGGGGTCGGCGACCTGACCCAGAAGACCACGGTGGCCAACCTCGGCTTCGGCGAGATCGCCTTCCCCGCGCCGGTGTTCATCGGGGACACCCTCTACTGCGAGAGCGAGATCATCGACAAGCGGCCGTCCGCCTCACGCCCAGGCCAGGGCATCGTGACCCTGGAGCACCGGGGCCTCAACCAGAACGACGTCGTGGTCTGCCGGGCGCGGCGGACCGCCCTGGTCAAGTTCCTCCCGGACGAGTATTAACCAGAAACCCGTCCCATAGACAGCCGCATAGCCGCCGACCAGGCCATTCACCGCCGCGGCCGTCCAGATCACGACTTTCTAATTAATAGGTCAGAGCGCTCGGGCACTGCCCAGCACCAGCGTGCCCGAGCTCATGAACATGCCGCCGACTCCGGTGACCAGGCTGACCTCGACCCCGGGGACCTGCGCCGGCGCGGTTCCGCGCAGCTGGCGCACCGACTCCTGGATGGCGAACATGCCGTACATGCCGGTGTGGGTGTAGGAGAGGCCGCCGCCGTTGGTGTTCATCGGCAGCGGCCCGCCGGGCGCGGTGTTCCCGTCGGCGATGAACGCGGGCGCCTCACCCCGCCGCACGAAGCCGAGGTCCTCCAGGCCGTAGATCGGGACGTGCGCGAACGCGTCGTAGATCATCAGGTGGTCCACGTCGCCGTGCGAGATCCCGGCCTGCCGCATGGCCGCCGCCCCGCCCCGCTCGATGGCGCGGGAGGAGGTCAGGTCGCGCAGCCCCGAGACGACCGAGGACTCGCTGGACTCCCCCGCGCCCAGCACGTGGACGGGCGCGCGGTGGTCGCGGGCACGCTCGGCCGAGGTGAGCACCAGCGCGCCGCCGCCGTCGGTGACCAGGCAGCAGTGCAGCAGGTGGATGGGGTCGGCGATCACCGGAGAGGCCAGCACGTCGGCCACCGTGATCGGGTCGCGGAGCTTGGCGCGGGGGTTGCGCGCCGCCCACTGCCGCTGGACGACGGGGACCGTAGCCAGCTGCTCCTCGGTCATGCCGTACAGGTGCATGTACCGGCGCACGCCGATCGGGAAGAGCGCGGGCGCGCCGATCGGGCCGTGCGGGACCTCGAACTGCGCCATGGACGACTGCGGGGCGGGCGCCCACGGCACCATGCCGACCCGGGACCGCCCGGACTCGCCGTGGGTGACCAGGACGGTGGTGCAGAGCCCGGAAGCGATGGCCGCCATCGCGTGGCGCACGTGCAGCATGGACGAGCTGCCGCCGACGTTGGTGCCGTCCAGGTAGCCGGGGAGGATTCCCAGGTAGTCGGCCACGTCCACGGGCGACTCCCCCGCCGAGGCGACCCCGTCCACGTCGGCCGGGGTGAGGCCGGCGTCGCGCAGGGCGTTGACGGCCGCCTGGGCGTGCAGCTCAAGCGCCGACATGTCGGGCACCTTGCCGATGCGGTCGGTCTCGGCCGCGCCGACGATCGCGACCTTGCCACGGAGGCTCATCCGGCCGCCTTCCTCATCCGAAATTTCAGGACATTTCGCTCGCCCCGGGGTTCGAAGAACGCTTCGAGCTCGCCGTCTACGACGGGTTCGCCCTCGATGCCGGCGAACAGCGTGGGGCCTTCGGCCAGCCGGACCACCCCCACGACGTACGGCGCGTCCTCCTCGAAGCCGGGCGCGGGCCGGTGGTTGACCACGTACGACTCCAGCGTGCCCCGCCCCGAGACCGGCTCCAGGGCCACCTGGCCGGACGTGCAGAACGGGCAGTAGGCGCGCGGATACAGGAAGAACCTGCCGCATGCGCCGCATCGGGGCACCGTGAGCCGGCCCGCGTCGATGGCCGCGAAGAACGCGGCGGTGTCGGGCGTGGGCAGGGGCAGGGGTCTCACCCGGTCGGCCTCCCGTCGGTCTCCGGCAGCAGCAGATGTTTGCGAAGCTTTCCGTTGGCCCCGCGCGGCAGGACGGCCACGATCTCGATGCGCCGGGGCAGCTTGAAGCCCGCCAGGCGCTCCCGGCAGAACGCGACGACCTCCTCGCGGAAGCCGGGCGCGGCGGCCCGTTCCCTGGCGTCGTCCGCGGGCTGGATGACCGCGCAGACGATCTCGCCCCACTCCCGGTCGGGCACCCCGACGACCCCGGCGTCGGCGATGCCGGGGTGTTCCAGCAGCGCGGCCTCCACCTCGGCCGGGTAGACGTTGACCCCGCCGGAGACGATCACCTCGGCGGTCCTGCCGAGCAGGAAGAGGTACCCGTCCTCGTCGAGGTGGCCGAGGTCGCCCACGGTGACCCAGCCGTCAAGGACGCTGGACCTGGTCTTCTCGGGGTCGCCCCGGTACTCGAAGGCCCGGGGGCCCAGCTCCAGGTAGACCCGTCCCCGCTCGCCGGGGCCGAGTGCACGCCCGTGCTCGTCCATGATCTTCACGGCGGCCCCCGGCTGAGCGCGGCCCACGCTGCCGGGCCTGGCCAGCCACTCGCGGGCGGAGATGACCGTGCCCGCGGCCTCGCTGGCCCCGTAGTACTCGTAGATCACCGGGCCGAACCAGTCGATGACGCCGCGCTTGACCGCCGGTGGGCAGGGCCCCGCGCCGTGGATCAGGTTGCGCATGCTGGAGACGTCGAAGGACCCGCGCACGGCGGGGTCGAGGGCGAGCAGCCGGTGCATCTGGGTGGGCACCACGTGCGTGGTGGTCACGCGCTCCCGCTCGACGAGCTGGAGCATCCCGGTGGCGTCGAAGCGCTCCATCAGCACCACCCGGTGCCCCAGGTGCAGGGAGGCCAGCGCCAGCCCGTTCACCGCCGTGTGCGACAGCGGCGAGGTGACCAGGTGGGTGCCGTCCGCGAACGGCTCGACCTCGAACATGCCCAGCTGCCAGGCCGACCCGGCGGCGTAGACGTCGTCGGGGTCACCGGCGGCGAGCGCCCGGAGCACCCCTTTCGGGCGGCCGGTGGTGCCGGAGGTGTAGGCCATGAACGCGCCGGGCGCGCGGTCCTCGGCCCACTCCCCCGAGTACGGCGCGGCGGCCTCGGCCAGCACGCGGAAGCCGTCGGCGGGTCCCGTGGCGAACCGGCGTTCCGCGTCGACGCCCGCCTGGTCGAGGGCGGCCCGGACGGTGTCGGCGTACCGGGCGGAGGTCACCACCGCGCCCGGCGCGCAGTCGCCGATGATGTGGGCGATCTCGGCCGCGCTGAGCGCGGTGTTGACCGGCACCAGGTACCACCCGGCCTGGTGGCAGGCGAGCACGGTCTCCAGCGCGGCGACCTCGTTGGCGGCCACCAGCGCGACCCGGTCCCCGCCGGTCAGGCCGAGGTCGCGCAGCAGGCGGGTGATCCGGTTCACCCGGGCCAGCAGGTCGCCCGCCGTCACCGTGGTGCCGTCCGGCTCGACGGCCGCGACGTTCTCGGGGGACCGGCGGGCGATCCGCCAGAAGCCCAGCTCTTCCAGGTTCATCGGGCCGCTTCCCTGGCCAGCAAACGCACGGCGAGTGATCGTCGGTGCTCGCGGGCGGTGCCGTAGGCGGCCGAGAGGGCCATCGCGCGTTTCAGCCAGAACTGGAGGCCGTACTCCAGGGTGAACCCGATCCCGCCGTGCAGTTGGAGTGCCTCCACGTCTGCCTGCCGGGCGGCCTCCCCCGCGTACGCCTTGGCCACGGCGGCCCGTACCTGGGCGTCCGGGGCGCCGGTGTCGCGGAAGGCGGCGAAGGACGCGGCCTGCGACAGGTCCACGCCGGTGGCGACGTCGGCCAGCTTGTGCTTGACCGCCTGGAAGGATCCGACGGGCCGGTCGAACTGGTGGCGGGTCTTCACGTATGCCACGGTCATGTCGAGCAGCCGGGTGCTGACACCGGTGAGCAGACAGGCGGAGCCCGCCACCATCCGGGTCCAGGCCCGTTCCACGGCTGGGGCGTCCAGGCTTACCTGTTGTCCTGTTCCGGTGACTCGGTAGAGAGGGTAGAGCGGGTCGACCGCGTCCTGGCGTTCGACTACGAGTTCGGCTTCGCCGTTGGTTGGCGTGGATCTCCCACCCACCCC
>NZ_JBDPLV010000084.1:0-44066 GCF_039871605.1 Acrocarpospora sp. B8E8
TGTGGTAACCGCCGTTCTATGGGGTCTTGTTGCATGTCAGGGCTACGCCACGCCGTACGCGATCCATCCGTGATCCGCAGAACCGGCACCCACCGTCTCAGCATCCGAGAATGCTGTCAGCCCTGGGATTGCGGCACTCGGTACGGCCCCGATGGGCAGGAGCCGCATTTCACGGACCGAGTCCCTGAACGATGAGTAACGGAAGATTTTTCCGACGCTCGAGGTAAGGAAGACGACGGTGAGTAGAGTCCCGCTGAATAAGAGTGAATGGTCTGCCATCTAGCCGTCACCTACAGCAATCAGAGGGCCTGGGCTATCTGGACGCCGAGGTCCCATTGAGACGCTATATTATCAGCCGCCGTATCATTCGACCCACTACTCGGTCCATCGGAACGAACCCGAAATGACGCGAATCCATACTGGACGGCAGGTTGTCGCCGGGAACGAACACATGGTTAGGCGGCACCGCTTCCAACCCGCCCGGGAATCGGTCGCCCGCAACAGCCGCGATCCGCTTGATAATTTGCCCCGGCGAGTCAGGACGCGTGATCACGACAACGTCCCCGCGCGCATAATTTGACGGACGACGCGCGATAATGACTCTGTCGCCCGCGTTCAGGTGCGGGTGCATGCTCGGCCCGTGAACATGCACGACGCCGAACTTCCGGCGCAGCACGCCAAAGGCAGAAGCCAGACAGAGCGCCACCGAGACAAGGGCTATGTAAGCGAATTCCATGGCAAGCAACCCCGGTCGAGCAGATAGGCGGGTATGAACCGAAGGTAGTTTTATGACGGATCCACTGCTGGGAGGGGAGGGATGAGCGTGGCTGCTGCTTTTGAGCCTGCTGAAGCTCAGCTCAAAGATGCCCTCCTTGCCCTGCTCAAGGTCGCCAAAGAGCAAGGGCGACGTGTCACCCTCACTCGCATGAAAGCGGCGAAGTTGCTGTACCTGGCCGACCTGGCTGCGGTGAGTGACGGGATGCCGCCCATCAGTGGTGCGAGCTGGAAGTGGCACGACTACGGGCCCTTCGACCACGCGTTGTACGACGTGGAAGATCAGCTTCTTTGGTCTAACAAGATGAATCGGCAGGACGGGCGGATCCTCCAGGCAATGCACGGTTCCGTCGTTCTCAGCCTGGCCGACGATGTCAAGCAGGTGGAGGATCCTCTTCCGCCGGGCGCGATGGGTATCCTGCGGAGGATTGTGGTCGAGCATGGGGCCAAGAACGCCACCACGCTCAAGGATCTGTCATATGCGACCCCGCCGATGGCCGAAGCACAGGCAGGCGGACAACGTGGCGTCGTGCTTAACCTCGACCGCGCGCGCGAGGCCAAGAAGGTCCGGGCATTGATTGAGCGCCACCGCGCACTTCTCCAGGACCAAGGCGTCGACCAGGATGACCCGGGCGTGGCCGCCGAGCTGATCGCCGAGCAGACAGAATTTGATGAGCTTCGCCGTCGCGCCAACACCAAGGAGCTCGGAGACGCATGATTGCCGCTATCCGCAGGGGTAGCGTCCTTCTCGTCAACGACACCGTGTTGACGCTGCCCCCCAACGACGGCCGCCAGTATCATCAGCAACGCTATGTGGTGGTGATGAGCGGGAACCTCAGAAATTCTGATCCCAACTGGCCGACCGTGCTGGTTGTTCCCACATCCACGCAGGGCAAACTGGCCACCGCCTACTGCGTCAAGCTGGACAAGGGTGTAGGAAACCTCCCCAAGTCCTGCTGGGCGCGGGCCACGATGCCCCAACCCATCCTGAAAAAGGATTTACGGGACCGCGCCGCTGACCTGCCTCTTCCGTACGTCGATTTGATCGTCAACGGGATGCTCAACTACATGGGCCTGTTGGATTGACCCCGAGGGCCACATAGAGAATGTCCCCGTTCTCCGAAGAGAGCGGGGCATTTGGTTGAGTGGGTCCGTCGTTTGGGGCGTCGGAGCCTGCGTTAGCGTGGCATGGCCCCGTGGGGGTCGGCGCGGGCGGCCTCCACCTGGGAGACCAGCTCGGCGAGCGTCGGGGTCTCGAAGAACGTGTCGAGGGTGAGTTCGACGCCGAGGCGCTTGTCCACCCGGGCGATGATCTGGGTGATCGTGAGCGAGTGACCGCCCAGGTCGAACAGGTCGTCGTCCGGGTGCACCTCCTCGACGCCCAGCACCTCGCACCAGATCGCGGTCATGACGGCCAGGATGCCCTCGTCGGCGGGACCGGCCGGGGCCGCCGTCGCGGGAGCGCTCAGGGTGGACAGTTCCGCCGGGTGCGGCGGGGGTAGGTCCTTGAGCCGCTTGTACGGCGTCGCCGCCAGCGCGGCCAGCAACTCGGCCAGGTCGGCGGCGACCAGATCGGCCGACGCCCGGCTCAGGCACGCAGGATCGAACGACAACCGCGCGCCCACACCGTCCACGACCTGCACATGCAGGGTGTTCCTGAGCGCGCCGCCGGCGGTCATCCACTCGACCGAACTGGTCAGGCCGGGGAACTCGGGATCCGGCGCCGACCGTTTGCGGTAGCTGAGCGATACGGGGGCCAGCGCCGCCCGTGGCGTGATCCCGGTCACCGCGCGGGCGAGGGGGACGCGGCGGTGGCGGTAGATCTCGCGGAGTTCGGCGCGGACGTTGCGGGCGAACTGGGCGAAGGAGTCGGTCGAGCTCGGGGTGGTGAAGACGGGCAGCTCGTTGGCGAACAGGCCGATGGTGTCCTGGTCCGCGGCGGTTCTGGTGGAGAGGTCGACGGCGAGGGTCTGGGGGCCGGAGCGGTAGCCGTACAGGAGGGTGTGCAGGAGGGCGACCAGGGCTTCGAAGCGGGTGACGCCGAGCGATTCGGCGAGCTGGCCGAGTTCGGGGTCGAGTTTGAGGTCGACCGCGTCGGCGGGGGTGGCGCGCAGGGAGAGCGCGGTCAGGCCGGGGAGGGCGAGTTCGACGGGGTCGCGCCAGCGCGGGCGCCAGAATTCCGTGGCGGCGGCGATGTCGACCGGTTCGGACTCCGAAGCCGTGGGGGGTGAAAGGGGTGAACCGCTGTAAGCCAGGGCGAGGTCGCGGACCAGGAGGTCCTTGGAGACGCCGTCGAAGACCGCGTGGTGGGCGACCACGAGCAGCTCGTGCTCGGATCCGGACGAGGTCAGGATGAACCGGGTCAGCGGGCCGGTGGCGAGATCGAACTCCACCTCGGCGGGACCCGATTCGAGCGCGGGCGGCGTCGCGGCGGGGACCAGGCCGACCACGCCGTCGCGGTCGGCGAGAGCCTTGCCCAGCAGCGGATGGCGGTCGACCACGGCGGCGCACGCGGCGGCGAGCGCGGCCCGGTCCAGCTCCCCGGTCAGCCGGATGAGCAGCGGCATGTGGTGGGCGCGCGGGTCGCCCCCGAGCCTGTCGGTGACCCACATGCCGTGCTGGGCGGGGGAGGCCTGCTCCCAGATCAGCGACGAGGACATGTCACTCGCTTTCCTCGCGCGGCGTCCCGAGCAGGCCGCGCAGTTCGGTCTTGAGGATTTTGCCCGACGGGTTCTTGGGGAGCGTGTCGAGCAGCAGGATGTGCGCGGGGAGCTCGTGCCGGGCCAGCCGGGTGGCCAGGAACGCGCGCAGGTCGTTGGCGGAGACGCCGGCTACCACGGCGGCGGCCACCGCCGTGCCCAGCGAAGGGTCGGGCACGCCGAAGACGGCGGCTTCGACCACGTCCGGATGTTCGTACAGGGCGGCTTCCACCATGATCGTTGAGACCTTGAAGGCGCCGGACTTGACCACGTCGCTCTCGCGGTCGACCAGGTAGAGGTAGCCCTCCTCGTCGAGGTAGCCGAGGTCGCCCATGCGGATCCAGCCGTCCTTGAAGACCGCGCCGGTGGCCTCGCCGTCGCCGACGTACGAGCGGGGGGCCGCGCCGGAGCGTAGCCATACCTCGCCCGTCTCGCCTGGCGGGAGCGTGCCGTCGCCGATCCGCAGGCCGCTGCCGAACGCGGGCCGGCCGAGCGCGGCCGGACGTTTCGGATCGAAGATCATCACGGTCTGGGCGGGGGCCGCTTCGGTGGAGGTGTAGTAGTTCGTCACCGTCGCCTTCGGGAACGCCTTCGTGAGCCGGAGCGCCAGCGCGGGCGGCAGGGCGGCGGCGGCCGAGCCGAGCAGCAGCACCGAGGAGAAGTCATGCCGATCGGCCGCGCCCGAGGCGAGGAGCTCGTTGGCCATGGTCGGGACCAGGAAGACCGTGCCGACGCCGTGCGACTCGATCAGGCGGGCGAACCTGGACGGCGTGAACACGGGAGGGGTGAGCATGGCCGGGACGGAGTCCAGCGCGTTGAGCAGCATGGCCTGACCGGCCTGGGTGCCGATCGGGAAGGCGTGCAGGAAGTGTTTGGAGTGCCGGAACATCCGGCGCGCGGGCGGCCCGCCCCGGCCGAAGGCCAGGTTCGCGTGGGTCGCGCCCACGCCTTTCGGCCGTCCGGTGGTGCCGGAGGTGTAGAGAATCTGGGCCAGGTCCTTCGGCCGTGGCCCCTCCGGGAGGTCGCCGTGGGCGAGTTCGAGTTCGGTTACGACCGACGACCAGCCTTCGATTTTGGGCGGGCGTAACCGGGAGGCGTGCACGATGCCCACGGCTCCGCAGTCGCGTACCAGGAACTCCAGCTCGGGTTCGGCCAGCCGGTCCGACAGCGGCACCGCCACCGCCCCGGCCATCAGCACCCCGACGTACGCCACCGCGTAGTCGGCCCAGTCCCGGGACCCGTACAGCAGCGCCACCCGCTCGCCCGCCCGGACGGGCAGCCCTCGCGCCACGGCGGCCGAACGCCGCTCCCACGCCCCGAACGTCAGCGAGTCCACCCCCGCGACCTCGATCGCGACCCGGGCGGCGTCCTCCCGCGCGCGCGCAGCGAGCAGCTCGGCCAGCATCACGGAGCGACCTCCAGCTCACCCGGCCGGGCGTCCCTGAAAGCCGACTCCACCACGAGTTCCTCCACCGCGCGCAGCAGCCCGACCATCCGGCTCTGCGGCAGGCGGCAGGTGTCGGCGTTCAGGCCGATCGACAGGATGCCGCTCTGGCGGGTCACGAAGAAGCAGAAATTGCAGGTGAAATGGTCCACTCCCGGCAGCCACTCGATCCGGGAGGACGTCACCGAGGTGCGGATCGCGTCCTCGCCCGGCGAGCTCTCCTGCAGGGCGCTGTGGTCGACCGGGCGCATGTCGTTGAAGCAACACGACGGGTCGACCTTGACCGCGCGGTCCGCGCTCACCCGCTCCACCATGGCCTCCCAGGCCAGCTGGTCGTACTGGGCGTGCCGGTAGGCGCGCATCGCCTCCGGCAGGGTGGCCTCCAGCGTCTCGGCCAGCGTCGCGTCGGGATCGGGGGACATCGTGAACAGGCCGAGCTGGCTGAGCGAGGTCACCAGGTCCCTGGTCTCCGGCCGGAACCGGTTGTGCACGATCGGGGTGATCACGCAGGTCTCGTGCGGGGTGATCGTGCCGATCAGCGCCGAGACGGCGGTGAGCAGCACGGTCGCCGTGCTCATGTGATGCCGCGCGGCCACGATCGTGACCGAGTCCTCCAGCGCCCGCGACTCCAGCATCGCCTTGCTCCAGCGCGGCGAGCCCGGCTCGGCGACCAGATCGGGGAACATCGTCGGCGGGCCCTTGCGGTAGCCCGCCTCCCAGTGCGCCAGCGCCCGCTCGGATCGGTTGCGCCCCACGCCGGACTCCTGCTCGGCCACCAGGTCGAGCACCTGCTGGGACGGCGGCCTGGCCAGGCTCCCGCGCAGCAGCAGCTGGCGCAGGTCGCGGACCACGATGTCGGCCGCGTAGCCGTCCACGGCGGTGTGGCACAGCACCACCCCGACCTGCCGCACCACGTCGTCGACGGTGATCAGCCCGATCCGGACCGGCCACTCCTCGACCAGGTCGAACGAGCGCGCGGCCAGATCCAGGACCAGGCCCTCGGCCGCCTTCTCCGCCTCCTGCTCGGTGGCCGCCAGCACCTGCCGCTCCAGCCAGCCGGTCTCCGACACGATCTGGAACGGCTGGCCGTCCGCGTGGAGGGCGATCCTGGACCGCAGCGAGTCGTGCCGCGCGACCAGCGCGACCACGGCCGAGGTCACCTGCTCCACCGTGTACGGGCCGCGCCCGCGCGGCATCGGCAGCACCCGCCAGAGGTTGAAATAGTGCGCGCTCGCCGGACCGGCCTGCCGCATGGCCTCGTAGATGGACCGCTGCCCCCAGGCCAGGTTCGCGCGGCCCCCGCGCCCGCCCGAGAAGCGCACCCGCTCGCTCATCCCAGCCTCCCGGCCACGTCCGCGACCAGGTTCGCGAAGTCGTCCACCAGGCCCGGGTCCACGTCCACGCCGAACTCGTCCTCGATGGCGTCCACCAGCCGGATCAGGCTGAGCGAGGTCACGCCGAGCGCGGCCAGCGAGTGCCGCGCGGCCAGCACGTCGTCGGCCGAGATCTGGTCGTCGGTGGCGGCGGCCACCATGACGGCCAGCCGGTTCTCCAAGGGGTCCTGCACTATGTTCACCTCCAGGTCTGGGCTGTCTCTTGGGACGCCTCGCCGAGCAGCCGCTCGGCTTCGTCCTCCGGCATCGCCGCCAGCTCCTCGCGCAGGCGCTCCTCGAGGGCGGCGGCCAGGTCGGCGACCGTACGCCGGGCGAACAGCGTGCGCAGCGGCAGCTCGATTCCGGTGATGACGGCCAGCCGCACGCTCACCCGGACCGTCATCAGCGAGTGACCGCCGATCCGGAAGAAGTCGTCGAACACCCCGATGGGACTGCCGGGGCCGAGCACGTCGGTCCAGACCTCGGCGACCAGCTCCTCGGCGTCGGTCCTGGGGGCGACGAATTCCGGCCGGCCGGCACCGGGCAGTCCCTCCGGCGGCGGTAGCGCGCGGCGGTCCACCTTGCCGTTGGCGGTCAGCGGGAGGGCGTCCAGGCCGAGCAGGAAGGCCGGGATCATGTACTCGGGCAGGCGGTCGGCCAGCAGGCGCAGGAGGTCGTCCTGGTCGGCGGGCGGGGGGACGACGTAGGCGAGGAGGATCTCGTCGTGGACGGCGGCGACGGCCTGGCGCACGCCGGGGAGGCTTTCCAGGACGGATTCGATCTCGCCGAGTTCGATGCGGTGGCCACGGAGTTTGATCTGGTTGTCGGCGCGGCCGAGGAATTCCAGGGTGCCGTCGGGGCGGTGGCGTACGGTGTCGCCGGTGCGGTAGAGGCGGGTGCCGGGCGGGCCGTACGGGTCGGGGACGAAACGGTCGGCGGTGAGGGCGGGGCGGCCGTGGTAGCCGAGGGCGACGCCGGAGCCGCCGATGAGGAGCTCGCCGGGGACGCCGATGGGCAGCGGGTCGAGGTGCTCGCCGACGACGTAGCAGCGGGTGCCGCCGATGGGGGAGCCGATGCGGATCTCGTCAGGATTTTCCGGGACTTCCCAGGAGGTGGACCAGATGGTGGTCTCGGTGGGGCCGTAGACGTTGACCAGGCGGGCGACGCGGGGGCGCAGCTCTCTGGCCAGGGCAGGCGGGAGGGCTTCGCCGCCTGCGAGGGCTACTAGGGAGGGGTCGCGGAAACCGGTGTCGAGGAGGGCGCGCCAGCCGGAGGGGGTGGCCTGGGCGTGGGTGACGCGCTCGGCGCGGATCAGGCGGGCGAGCGCGGGGGCTTCGGCGGATTCGGCGAGGACGACGGTGCCGCCGGTGGCGAGCGGGAGGTAGAGCTCCAGGGCGGAGATGTCGAACGAGAGGGAGGTCGCGGCCAGCCAGACGTCGCCGGGCGCGGAGCCGAGCTGGTCGGCCATGGCGGCGAGCAGGTTGGCCAGCGCGGAATGCGGGACGGTCACGCCCTTCGGCTGGCCGGTCGAACCCGACGTGTACAGCACATAGGCCGGATCACCCGGCGACGGGGGAAATTTCGGATTTGTGGCCCTGGCTTCGGGGTTCGTGGACGCTTCGGAGCTCGGGGGCGGCTCGGGGCTTGAGGGCGGTTCGGGGCTCGAGGATGCTTCGCGGTCCGGGAGCGTTTTGAGGGACAGGGGCTTCGCGCCGGAATCCGCGAGGACGAAAGCGCGTCGGGCGGGCGGATACTCCGGGTCGAGCGGGACATAAGCCGCACCCGTTCGCTGGACCGCGAGCAATGCCACCAGCAGATCCGTGCTCCTGGGCAGCTGGATCGCCACCAGATCGCCACGCCCCGCCGGAATTCGCGCGGCCAGTTCCGTGACCCGCCGATCGAGCTCGGCGTAGCTCAGCCGATCCTGCCCGCACACCAGCGCGAGCGCGTCCGGCCGGGCCTCGACCTGCGCGGCGAACATCGCGTCGAAGGTGCCGGAAACCCCCGGAGCGGCCTGATTCCAGCCGCGCACCACCAGATCGCGCTCGTCCCCGCGCGGCGCGGTCAGCCGCGACAACCGGATCTCCGGGTCCAGGAGCACCCGCTCCAAGATGTCCTGATATCCCGCGACATACCGCTGGATGGTCTCCCGATCGAACAGATCGCTGTTGTAGACCGCCAGCATGCCCTTCTCCCACACCGCGAACCGCAACTCGTGCGTCGCGTGCGGAAAATCCGGCTCCACGTGCTCGGTCTCGATCCCCGGCAGGGTCAGCGTCGGATTCGCCAGGTTGAACAGCCCGAACATCGCCTGGAACAGCGGCGTCCTGCTCTGGTCCCGCGGCACGTCCAGCGCCGTCAGCAGCTGGTCGAACGGCACGTCCCCATGCCGGTACGCCGCCAGCAACCGTGACCGCGTCCGCCGCAGCGACTCCCGGAACGTCGGATCCCCCGACAGATCCCCCCGCGACACCAGCGTGTTCGCGAACAACCCGATCAGCGGCTCGTACTCCTGCTTCCGCCGCCCGGCCGTGGCGAACCCGATGGAGATGTCGATGCTCCCGCTCCGCCCGGACAACAACGCCTGGTAGGCCGTCATCAGCACCATGAACGGCGTGCAACGTTCCGCCGCCGCGAACCGGTCCACCGCCTGCAGCAGCGATTCCGGCAGGTCGCGCTGCACGTGCCCGCCGGCGGTGGTCACCACCGGCGGCCGCGGCCGGTCGGCCGGCAGCGCCAGCGGCGGCGCGCCCACCAGCACGTCCGTCCAGTAGTCCAGCGACTTGGGCGCCCCCGCGTCCGCCGCCAGGAGGAAGTCGGAGTACTGCGCCGGGAGCGGTGGCGGTTCCTCCCCGCCGTACAGCAGGGCCAGCTCGTGCCGCAGCAGCCCGAGCGACCAGGCGTCGGCCACGATGTGGTGCACGACCAGGCAGAACGTGAACCGCTCAGGACCGGTGGCGATGAGGGTGGCCCGGATCAGCCGGTCGGTGGCGAGGTCGAAGGGCCGGGAGATCCGGTCGGTCACCAGCGGGTCCGGCGCGTCGGCGGCGATCAGCTCGAGCGCGAACGGCTCCGGCGGGTCGACGACCTGCGCGGGGGAGCCGTCCCGGAGCGGGAACCGGGCGCGCAGCACCTCGTGCCTGGTGGTGATCTCGGTCAGTGCGGCCGCGAGCCCGTCCGGGTCGACCGGGCCGCTCAGCCGCGCGACGTGGAACAGGTGGTACGACGGGTCCCGGGGATCGAGCCTGTGCAGGAACCACAAACGTTCCTGTGCGAGTGACAAGGGGAGCATCGAAGCCCTTTGACCAGCGACTTATTTGATGGGAACGCTCCCACGATGGGATCGTTTCGTCAAGATCCACCCATCACAGCTGGATGGACGGCCTGTGCGGATATGAAACTTTCATTCGAGAAAGCCGGAACGGCTGCCGCCACGGGGGGCGGCAGCCGTACCGGATCGAACTAGATCATCCTGCGGGGAAGAACGAGCCGTAGTCGGCGAGCGCCATCGCGGCGTCCGCCTGAGCCCAGAATCGGTGGTAGGTGAACGACGGCACGGCGCCGCCGTTCAGGTAGGTCTGCACCTTCGACCAGTCAGGGTCGCTGGTGTAGAAGGAGCGGATGCCGAGGAAGGACTTGCCCGGCACGATCGTGTCGCCGTTGGGCATGACCCCGCTGTAGCCGGACGGGATGTACAGACCCGTCTGGTTGGCCGAGGTCCACACGTCGTCGAACCTGTTGTAGTCGGCGCGGGTCTCCGGCACCACGATGCCGCGGGCGTCCTTCAGCATGATCATGCGGTCCAGCAGGCCCTTGGCCGTGTTCTTGGCCGAGATGCCGAGCGTGCTGGTGGGCTCCTTGGCGGCGTAGTAGATCAGCGTCCGGGCGTACGCGGCCGCGACGCCGACGTCCTGGGTCCGGTTGCGGACCGTGACGTGCAGGCCGGGGTTGTCCGCGGGCGTGCCGGTGGCGCTGTTGAAGCTGGCCGACGGAGCGCCGCTCCAGTCCATCTCGTTCGGGATCTGGAAGGTGCTGCCGGTGCCGAGCGTGGTCTGCGAGATGGCCCAGGCCACCCACTTGTCCAGCACGGACTTGGCCATCGTGTTGCCGGTCACGTAGTACAGCTCCGCGAGGCGCTGCATGCCCCAGCCCTGGAAGCCGAACCACTGGTTGGAGGGCGGGTCGTGGTAGACCGGGTCGACGTCGTACGTCATGCCGAAGAACTGCGGCTGACCGGCCGGTCGGGCCGCGTACGCGCCGTCCCAGCTGTTGGTCGCGCCACCGGCGATGGCGCCCTCAGCCGACTGCAGCCACTTGTAGAACTGCACCTGCCTGGTGAGGCTCTGCTCCCAGTCGGCCGCGGCCGTCGGCGACTGCGGGCGCAGCGCGGTCGGGCCGGCCGGGGACAGCGCCCACGCGGCGAGCGGGTTCTGGTAGCCGCCGTGGTTGTGGCTGGAGCCGATCCGCCACGACCAGGCGCCGTCCAGCGCCCCGCCCCACGCGAAGTACCAGTTCAGCAAGTACGCCGAGCTGCTCTTGCCGGAGCCCGCGGCACAGGTGGGCGCGGCGCAGCCGGGGTTCTTGAAGTACTTGTCGTACATCGCGTAGCGCAGGTAGTCGCCGAGCTTGCCGGCCTTGGTCAGGGTCGACGAGATCTGGGACTGGTTGCCCTGCTCGGTGGCCCAGGTGAGCGCCCAGTACGCCGCCTCGACGGCGCGCGCGTCGGCGTCGGGGGCGGCGGTGTACCGCCACTGGGCGGCCGCGGTGCCCTGGATGAACAGCGGCTGGTAGCCCTGGCCGGACTGGCCGTACCGCTGCGTCTCGCACGACGGGTGCGGGACGGTCTCCCAGACCGACTCCTGCGGGCCGCGCTGGTAGGTGTTGATGTAGGTGACCCGCTTGGTGTTGTCGCCGCACTCGGTGAGCGAGGAGCCCCGCCCGGTGCCGTAGCCGTAGACGTCGTCCACGTCGAGCAGCCAGTGCATGGCGTACATGTTGCGGTTGCCGTACGTCGAGGCGAGCTCGTTGGCCAGCGGGTCGGAGCCGGCCACCACGGAGGTGGACAGCGGCGACGGGTAGCCGCTCGGCTGGTTGAACTCGGGCGCGTAGTCGGCCGGGTCCGCCGGGTTGTAGCTGGTCATGCCGCCCGGCTGGTTGGCGGCCGAGGGGATGATGTAGGTCTCCATCAGGGTCCAGGCGGCGTTGAACGGCGCCCAGTTCCTGGTCACGCGACCGTACTGCGCCTCCAGCCAGATGAGGAAGCTGAACGCCTCCGACGTGGTCTCGTGACCGTGGTCGGGGGCCTCCACCATCAGCGTCTCGATCGAGTGGTACGGGATGCCCTCGGGGGAGAGGTAGCCGCTGGCGGACGCCTTCAGCTTGTCGTACTGGGCCTGGAACTCGGTCAGGTAGGAGTTACTGGTGTTCTCGTCGTCGGCCTCGGTCGCGGTGACAGAAACCGACGTCAGACCGGATGAAGCCACGGTGATCGTCCGCGTGCCGTTGGTGCTGTCCGCGTCCTGCGCCGCCGAGAGCGTGACGCTCTGCGGGGTGGCGAAGTTGGCCGGGGTGAAGGTCAGCGAAGCGCCGCCGGTCACGGTGATGTTGGTGTCACCGGTGGTCGCGGCGGTGTTGGTCACCGTCACGTTGGCGGTCGGCGCGATGGCCAGCCGCACGCTGTAGATCGCGGTGGAGCCCTCCGGCACGCTCAGGCTGGTCGGGGTGACGACCAGGGACTGGGTGGTGACCGGGTCGTCGTCCGCCTCCGTTGCCGTGATCGGGGTGACGGGCCCGCCGGAGCCACAGGTCAGGTTGATGGTCCGGGTGCCGTTGGTGGTGTCGGCGTCCTGAGCGGCGCTCAGGGTCACGTTCTGCGGGGTGGCGAAGTTGGCCGGGGTGAAGGTCAGCGAAGCGCCGCCGGTCACGGTGATGTTGGTGTCGCCACCGGTCGCCGCCGCGCTGGTCACGACCACGTTCGCGGTCGGCGCCTGGTTGAGCCGCACCGAGTACGTGGCCGTGCCGCCCTCGGGCACGCTCACCATCGTCGGGGTCACGATGCAGGACAGCGTCGTGGTCGGGTCGTTGTCCACTTCGGTCGCGGTGACCGGAACCGTGGTCAGGCCCGTGGAGGCGACGTTGATGGTGCGGGTGCCGTTGGTGGTGTCCGCGTCCTCAGCGGCGGCGATCGTCACGTTCTGCGGCGTGGCGAAGTTGGCCGGGGTGAAGGTGAGCGAGGCGCCGCCGGAGACGGTCAGGTTGGTGTCACCGGTGGCCGCGGCGGTGCTGGTGACCGTGACGTTGGCTGTCGGGGCGGACTGCAGCCGCACCGAGTAGGTCGCGGTCCCACCCTCGGGCACGTTCACGCTGGTCGGCGTGACCACCAGGGCCTGGGTCGTCACCGGGCCAGTACACGGGGTGCCGTTCAGCGAGAACGCGGTCGGGTTGGTGTTGGTCCCGCTGAAGGTGAAGTTGGCGCCGGGCTGGACGACCGCGTTGGCGGCCAGGTTGGGCGCCCAGGAGGGGGCGGCGATGGTGACGTTGGCGCCAGACTGGCTCCAGGTGCCTTCCCAGCCGTTCTGGAGGGTCTGGTTGCCGGGGAAGGTGTAGGTGATCCGCCAGTTGGACACCGGGTCGCCGAGGTTCTGGAGCCGGACGGACGCGCCGAAGCCGTTGCCGCCCTCCCAGGTCTTCGTGTATGTCACCTGACAGGCCACGGCGGCGTGCGCCGGGGCCGAGGGGACGGTGGCAAGAGCGAGGGCAGTGGCGAACGCAGTCGCCACCGCCATCAAACGCCCTCGCCAGGATCTTGATCTCAAACTGATCATCTCCCAGCCATATGGGGTCCACGCCGTCCCGGTTTTGCGGGTGTACGGCTCCAAGCGCGCCCAACCCCCTCATTGGGAGCGCTCCCAATGTCCGTTGGTTTCGGGGGGGCGTACAGGGTGTTTCGCCAACATGACGGGGTGGCCCCCTTGTGACGTGCGCCGCTTCGCCGGGGGCGGTGAAACGTTCAGCGCATCTTGTGTGGTAGGGGTTCCCGCGTTATTCTCATTCCGAGAACTACTCGACTTGAGAAAGACGGGCGGATGGACGAATCGGATTTCCTCGCGGCATACAACCCGCGGGCCTTCGACCCGATGGCCGTCACGGCCGACATCGTGGCGCTGACCATCCGGGACGGGCGGCTACACGTCCTGCTCGTGCGGCGCGGCGAACCGCCGTTCCGCGGGGCGTGGGCGCTGCCCGGCGGCTTCGTCCGCGAGGACGACCTGGAGGAGGCCGCGGCACGTGAGCTCGCCGAGGAGACCAGTCTGTCCCCGGCCGATCTGGACCGGGTCCACCTGGAGCAGCTCGGCACCTACGGCAAGCCGGGACGTGACCCGCGGATGCGCGTCGTCACCGTCGCCTACCTCGCCTTCGCCCCCTGGCTGCCCGATCCGAAGGCCGGATCAGACGCGGACGCCGCGGTGTGGACTCCCTTGACTGCCACTCGGGAGCTGGCCTTCGACCACGCGAAGATCCTCGACGACGGCCTGGAGCGGGCCCGTTCGAAGCTGGAGTACACGCCGCTGGCGACCTCGTTCGTCGGCGAGGAGTTCACCATCTCCGAACTGCGCGCCGTCTACGACGCCGTCTGGGAGGAGCAGCTGCACCCCGGCAACTTCCACCGGAAGGTGCTGTCGGTCCCGGGCTTCGTGGAGAGCACCGGACTGACCACGGAACGCGGGGGGCCTCGGGGGGGCCCTCGCGCCCGGCTCTACCGCAAGGGCGACGCCAAGTACCTGCACCCCGCCCTGCTGCGGCCATCGCGTGAAGACGAAATCCGCTGAACGAAGCCACCGGAAGGCTTGGCCGCGCCTGTGTCTGGACTGAGGAACGGAGGTCGCGAAGCGGCCGGAGTGACGAGGGAAGACGCAGGCTGAAAGCGGCCAAGCCCGCCGTGCCGGAGGCGCGGCCATGAAAAAGGAGCACCTCAATGGGGGACGGAAGATGGTCCGTCGATGCCTACGACGCCGCGCAGCGGTATCGGGAGGAACGAGGGCTGAGCGCCTTCGGGCACAGCGATGCGATGCGGCGGCTCAGCCGCCTGCAGTGGCGGGTCCACCAGGCCCTGGATCCGATCGGGCTCGGCGTCCGCGAATCCCGTGATTCGGCCGAGCACCCGGAGTCCGTGGCCATCGCGGTGCTCTTCGACGTGACCGGCTCGATGCAGCTGGTCCCGCGGGAGCTGCAGGCCCGGCTGCCCAACCTGCTCACCGCCATCACCGAGCACCTGCCGCACGCGCAGATCCTGTTCGGCGCGATCGGCGACGCCACCTGCGACCAGGCGCCGCTGCAGGTCGGCCAGTTCGAGTCCGACAACCGGATGGACGAGGACCTGCGCCGGATCCTGCTGGAGGGCGGGGGCGGCGGCAGCATGCAGGAGTCCTACGAGCTGGCCTTCTACTTCCTGGCCAGGCACACCGAGCTGGACTGCTTCACCAAGCGCGGGGTGCGCGGCATCGCCTTCGTGATCGGCGACGAGACCGCCTATCCGATGGTCAAGGGCTACGAGGTGGCCAGCCTGTTCGGCCACGGTCAGCCGCAGGACGTCCGGCTTGAGGAGATTCTCAGGCAGGCGCAGGTCTCCTGGGACATCAACTTCGTCATCCCCGGCGGCACCTCACACGGACGCAACCAGCACGTCACGGGTTTCTGGCACAACCTGCTCGGCGACCGGGTGATCGAGATCGGCGACGTCTCGCAGATCTGCCAGACGATCGCTCTCACCGTGGTCGACCGCGTCATGTCCCAACGGGCACGGTAACGGGGGAGAGATGGACGAGCACGTCATCATCGCCGATCTGGGGTACGGCGACAGCGGCAAGGGCACCATCGTGGACTGGCTCTGCTCGCGCACGAAGGACGCCCCGCACGCGGTCGTCCGCTACAACGGCGGCGCGCAGGCCGGCCACAACGTGATCACGCCCGACGGGCGGCACCACACGTTCGCGCAGTTCGGCGCCGGGACGTTCTGGGGCGTCCCGACGTTCCTGTCGCGCTTCATGATGGTCGACCCGCTGGCGCTGATCGCCGAGCACGCGCACCTGCGCTGGCTCGGCACGGGCGACCCGTTCGAGCTGCTCACCGTCGCGCCCGACGCGCTCGTCACCACGCCGTACCACAAGGCGGCCAACCGCGCGCGGGAGCGGGCCCGGGGGCGTGGCAGGCACGGATCGTGCGGGATGGGAGTCGGCGAGACGGCCTCCTACGCGGTTTCCCATCCCGCCGCCGCCCCCCGGGTGGCCGACTGCGGCAGCCCGCGCTCGCTCCGGCTGCTGCTGCGCCGGCTGCGCGAGTGGGTGATCGACGAGGTCGGCCCGGTGCCGCTGCCCGCGGTGGACGACGTCGCCGACGCGTTCGGCGCGTTCGCCCTCCGGGTGCGCACCGGGCGGCTGCCCTCGGGCGGGCCGCTGCTGTTCGAGGGCGCGCAGGGCGTGCTGCTCGATGAGGTGTACGGCTTCCATCCGTACACGACCTGGTCCACGACGACGTTCATGAACGCCTTCACGCTGCTGGACGAGGCGGGGGCGGGGGCCGGGGACGTGCGGCGGCTCGGCGTGCTGCGCACCTACGGGACGCGGCACGGCCCCGGACCCTTCGTCACCGAGGACGCCAAGCTCTCGCTGCCGGAACGGCACAACGACACCGGCGAGTGGCAGGGCGCGTTCCGGGTCGGCCACCTGGACCTGGTGGCCGCGCGGTATGCCGTCCAGGTGTGCGGAGGCGTGGACGAGCTCGCCCTCACCCACCTGGACGTCGCCGACGAACACCCTGAACTGCGCGTCTGCCGCGCCTACGACCAGCCGGTACGGCTCACGCCCGGCGACCTCCCGCACCAGGCCGACCTGGCCAGGCGGCTGGCCGGCGCCCGCCCGATCCTGGAACCGGTGCCCGGGCCGTGGCCCGCCTTCGTGGCCGACGAGCTCGGCGTGCCGGTCACGGTGACCTCCAGCGGGCCGACCTGGCTGGACAAGCGCGTCCGCCGCATTCCCCGGGTGAGCAGGAAGATGGCGCGGGCCGCCTAATCAAGGAACGTGCGAGCGACCGCGACCAGGTCCTTGCCGAGGAAGCCCTCGGCGCGGATCTCGGTCGCGGTTACCATGTCGGGGACGACCACCGTGGATTCTCCCGCCGCGATGTCGTAGGAGCCGCGCGGCCGGCCGTCCACGTACAGGTCGGCGCGGTCGAGGCCGAGCGTGTCCAGGGTGACGGTGAGGCTGGCGTCGCCGGGGACGGCGGTGAGCCGGAGGCGTCGCACGGGTTTGCCGTGCAGGATGCTCCCGGCCCGTTCCATCAGGTCCTGGTTGCCGTGCAGGACGTCGGCGGCGGTGAGCTGGTGCCGTACCGAGGGGAGGACGCCGAGATCCTCCAGGGGGACCCCGGCGGAGCCGCCCACCCGGAGCATGCGGCGGATGGCGAGGGTCATACCGGCGCCCCGAGGCAGGTTCTCATAGGGCTCCCGCAGGGCCTTGCGCAGGTCGGTGTGGTCGACCACGTTGCCGCCGCCCGCGCCGGTGTTGCCGTCGGTGCCGATGATCTCGCCGATCTCGTGGTCGGCGAATCCGGCGGCGAAGATGTCGGCGGTGGAGTAGCAGCGGGCGTCGGTGATCAGCACGACCGGGCCGTGGTAGAACTGGCCGAACGCGTTGGCCAGCGTGGGCGCGGTCAGCGTGAAGGCGTCGGAGTAGACCGCGCCCGTCTCCACCGACTGCTCCAGCGACGCCGCCCATTGGCCGTAGTTTCTGGGCGATTCGCGGGCTAAGCGAAGGTTGAGCGGGCTGCAGAGCATCTGAGCGGACTCGGGCTGGATCTTCTTCGGGGTGAGGAACTGCAGCAGGGTCTCGCCCGCCGCGATGACGCCGCCGGGGTTGTTCCTGATGTCGATGATCAGACCGGCTTCCGGCAGGTGGGTGGCGATGGCCACGAAGTCGTTGAGGAACTTCAGGAACACCTGCTGGAAGGCCGCGTCGGTGGCGAACTCGCCCAGCTGGAAGCCGGTGATCCGGATGTGGCCGTAGGTGCCGGTGCTGGTGGCGACCTCGCGCCAGAGGAACTTCCCGGTCGCCTGGTAGGCGGAGGGGGAGGCTTCGGCGGCTTTGGCGGGCGGGTTGAGGAACGCCCGGATCGAGGCGACCTCCTGGCCTTCCAGGTCGAAGCCCTGCGGGAGCGATCCGGACGGCGGTGTCGGCGGGACGATCCGGCGGAGGACCAGCCACTCCATGCTGAACTGCTGGGGTTTGCCGTCCAGGTCGATGTAGTGGATGTCGACCCACTCCTCGTCCGGGGGCAGGTGCACGACCAGGGAGCGGCTGGTGAGGGTGGCCAGGGCGCGCCGGTGGCGGGCGGCCGGGTTGCCGCCGGTGTAGCGGGAGCCGTTGAGCTCGACCGCGCGGGCGATCGGGATCCCGTTCCAGTGGGTGACGACCACGCCGGGCACGAATTCGGCGGGGACCAGGGTGGGGGAGTCCACTGACGAGACCAGGTACTGGGTGCCGCCCGTACCGTCGGCGGCTTCCTCGATGACGAACGGGAGGGCCGCCGCGGTGTTGTTGAAGGGCTCGGGCAGCAGGTAGAGCGTGTGCAGGTCGCGGACCGAGTGGAAGATCGACAACATCTCGGCGTGGAAGGCGAGTTCCGGGTCGGGGGTGCCGGGGCGGTCGAGCTTGGCCCGGAGCAGCTTGAGGCGCTGCAGCGGGTTGACGCCGTGCATGGCGATCTTCAGCGGCAGGTGGGCGTAGTTCTGCTCCAGCACCAGCAGGGACTGCTCGACGATGACGCGCCGCTCGTCCAGGGTCAGCTCGCCCGCGTCGCTGAGGAACTCGCGCAACGTCAGGCCCTGGATGAGGGTCCAGACGGGAGTGGGTTCCGGAGCTGCCTCCGGCACGGGTGCGGCGGCCGCGGCCACCGCCATCGCGGCCGGGTCGAAGATGTCGCCGGATGGCATGGGTGCTCCTCACGCGATATCGGTTTATTTCCCGACATACACAGTGCTCCGGAAATATCCGGCGCGCATGAGTAACCCCGTACTCACTCGAAAGACGTGTGCGACCACGTGGTCGCGACCACCCGGCCGGAAACGATCACATGGCTGGGCGGGGTGTGCGCGGCCAGCGCCTGGCGTACGGTGCGGCCGGTCAGGATCACCAGGTCGGCGTCGTGGCCCGGCTCGATCCGGGGGACGGGACCGCCCAGCACCTGGGCCGCCGTGACGGTGATCATGTCGTAGAGCTCGTCCAGCCGGGCGTCGGTGCGGGCGTCCAGCAGGTGGGCGGCCAGGAAGGCGACCTCCAGCAGGTTGTGCCGGCCGAACGGGTAGTAGGCGTCCTCGATGTCGTCCTGTCCGAGCGCGACGGGGACGCCCGCCTCGCGCAGCGTGAAGACCGGCAGGTGGAGCGGGCCGGTGTGCGGATCGCTGACGAAGCCCAGTCCCGCCGCCCGGCACAGGCCGATCAGCCGCCGCAGGTAGGGCTCGGGGTAGAGGGCCATCGCGCGGGCGTGCTGGGCGCTGCCCTGGCCGATCATGCCGTGTGCTAGCAGCGCGCTCGCCAGCATCTCGGTGGTCCGCAGCGACGCGTCCCCCGCGTCGTCCACCAGCATGGCGACCCTGCGCCGATACCGGTGCGCCAGCTCGACCATCGTGCGCACGTGCTCCCGCGCGTCGTCGTCGGTCCACTCGATCCACGGAATCCCGCCGACCACGTCCGCGCCGAGCCGGACCGCCTCCTCGACGAGCTCCGCCGTCCCCGGCGAGCGCACCACCCCGTCCTGCGGGAACGCCACCACCCGCACGTCGACCCGGTCGCGGAACTCGGCCTTCAGGTCGAGCAGGGCGCGCACTCCGGTCAGCTCCGCCACCGGGTCCACGTCGGCGAAGGCCTGCACGCGCCGCACGCCGTGCCGTACCGACTCCACCAGCGCGGCCCTGGCCCGGCCGGTGACCGCCTCCACCGACTGGCCCGCCTTGACCGCCGCGGCCTGCTCGATCGCCCCCATCGCCGCGCCCATCGAGCCGCCGGTGTACGCCTCCAGCGCCGACGACCCCGCCACGTCGAGCGTGTGCACCTTGCACAGATGCAGATGCCCGTCGGCGAACGACTCGGTGACCAGGTTCCCGCCCGCGTCGATGACCGTCCCCGCCGCCGGGGCGTCCCGGCCCTCCGGCTGTACGGCCGCCAGCCTGCCCCCTTCGGCGGCGATCATCCAACGGCCGGGCCGTCCGCGCAGGGCGGCGTCACGTATGAGCAGATCCACGGCTCCGACGCTACGACCTGCCCGTGGGCCACAGCAGAGCGAGAGTTGCCAACGGTGCCCCTGGGAACAGCAATCCCGTCACGAATGAACCATTCAATAGCTCATCAGAACCCTTATTGAATGATTCACGTCAATTCCCTTCAGGGAGTTTCTGTCATAGTTGAAATATACATTTATCCGTCGTGGGTCATATATGCATCACGCCAGGTCAACGTAGGTTTCCGAATGTAATTCGAGTCGGGAAAGTTTTCCCTCCCGCGCGGGCGATCGACGCCAACTTATGGTTTTCGCGGGCATTGACAGCGATTGACACGGAGGCCGACGATGCCATCTCGCGTCCCCCACGCAACCGCGTGGACGGTGTTCGACCCAGCGGACCACCCTTCTCCGCGGGCGGATCAACCCGAGCCTTCTCCCCAGGCGGCTGAGCCGGGGACTTCCGGCTCAGCGGACGGAGGCCCTGCCGGAGATTCGGCCATCATTGACGGGGCTTCCGGGCTGCGCGCGCTCCTCAGCCCTCGATTCGTGCTCGGGATCGTGCGCGACTTCTACTCCCGCCGGATGGCCTGGGCCGCCCTCCTCATCTCGGCCCTCTTCCTCGCGTACGGCGGCGGCGCGGTGATGTTCTGGTACCACGCCATCTACCTCGGCGAAGGCGGCCCCGCCATCAGCCACTGGCAACACTGGCTCCTCGACTCCTCGGCCGGCTTCATCGGCCTCCTCCCCGCCATCGCCCTCATCCTCCCCCTCGCCGGATGGATCTCAGCCCACGCCAAAGACGACCAACTCCGCCAGACCCTCTACGTCATCGCGGGCGGCGCCGCCTTCGCCCTGGTCACCGCCCCCGGCCCGTTCCTGCACGACGCCCTCGTCGGCCGCGGCACCTGGGTCGCCACCCAGGTCACCACCTGGTGGGGCGACGGCCGCGCTCCCCTACCTCGGGCCGAACCGGTCAGCGTCGTGGCCGAAGTCGCCCGCCAGGTCGCCCTCGGCCTCCCGCTCTACATCCTCGTCATGGCCATCGCCTTGATCGTGGTCCGCGCCGTCGTACGGGCCCGGCACACCGGCTGACGCTCGGTGAGTCAGGGCGAGGAAAGTTCGGCGGTGCGGCCAGAGATCAGCAACTCAGTCGTGAGCCGGATGTGAGCTTCCGTCAGTTCCACGGCGCGGTCCGCGTCCCGGCCGATCGCCGCCGCCATGATCTCGCGGTGCTCGCTGGCCACATCGCGGTGCGTGCGGGTGTGCTCGGGCCGCGACCAGCACCGATATACCTCGGAGATCGAGCGAAGCCGAACCGCGATCTCGATGAGGTACGCGTTCTTGCAGCCCGAA
This sequence comes from Acrocarpospora sp. B8E8, assembly GCF_039871605.1. Taxonomy (NCBI): domain Bacteria; kingdom Bacillati; phylum Actinomycetota; class Actinomycetes; order Streptosporangiales; family Streptosporangiaceae; genus Acrocarpospora; species Acrocarpospora sp. B8E8. The sequence continues at coordinate 20,916 of NZ_JBDPLV010000084.1, forward strand.
AGGATGGCGGCGTGGAACGCCTCGTGGGCGGTCAGCCATTCCTCGGTGATCCCTTCGCTGAACATGGAGTCGCCGATGCGGGCCAGCGCGTGGTGTTTGGCGACCACGTCGGCTTCCCACGCGATGTCGCCGACGGCGATCGCCTGCCGCGTGACCAGCGTCTCGATGGCGACGCGGGCATCGGTGAGCTGGACGAGGCGCTCGATCGAGACGTCGACGACCCGGAATCCGAACTGCGCCTCTGACTCGGCCAGTCCCTGCTCGACGAGTCGCGTCAGCACCTCGCGCAGCACGCCCGCGCTCACCGCATACCGCTCGCCGAGATCGGCGAATCCGAGCCTGGAGCCTGGAGCCAGCCGGCCGTTGAGGATGTCGACTCGGATCTGGCCGAGGATCACGTCCGAGCGGGTGGGGTTTGAGGATCGGGCACGCGGCATGACGACATCTTAACGAAGTTCCGAAGGTTGTGCGAACCTCACCGGGTGCAGAGCCAAAACGACAAATCTTCGAAATAATCTTGACACCTCGAATATCAGGTGGTTGTGTGAGCGCTGCCACAGTCTCGGTCGTCGCGGTGACGACCTCGTTCCAGGAGGTCAAACGAGTGCGCATTGCAACGCGATCTGGAAGGACGGTTCTCGTCTCAGCCGACACTGCGTCGATCGTCGACGTCGCCCGGGCCAGCGGAGGCCGCTTCGGGCCTGAACCGCGCGGCGTATACGACGCGTGGGATGAATTCGTCGACTGGGCGACCGGCTCCTCGATCGACTTCGCCGCCGACGGTGTGCCGGTCGTGCTCGAGGAGCTCGGTCCTCCTTCGACCGATCCACGGCAAGTCTTCGCGATCGGGCTCAACTACCGTGACCACGCCGATGAGGCGGGCTTGGAGCATCCTGACTCGCCCCCGGCGTTCACCAAGTGGGTGGGCAGCTTCGCCGGACCTGTGGGCCGGCTCGAGCTGCCCGCGGCGACGGTCGATTGGGAGGCTGAACTCGTTGTAGTGATCGGGCGCCGGGCCGAGCGGGTGACGGCGGCCGACGCGTGGTCGTACGTGGCGGGCCTGACCGTCGGACAGGACTACTCCGAGCGCGCGCTTCAACTGTCGGGGCCGGCCCCGCAGTTCTCGCTCGGCAAGTCCTTCCCGGGATTCGCCCCCCAGGGTCCCTGGCTGGTGACTCCGGACGAGGTCGCCGATCCGGACAACCTGACGATCGAGTGCCGGATCAATGGCGAGACCATGCAGAAGAGCTCGACCAGCCGCCTGATCTTTCCTGTTCCGACGCTGGTAGAGCGCTTGTCGTCGGTCGTGCCGTTGATGCCGGGTGACGTCATCTTCACCGGTACGCCGGCCGGTGTCGGCGGTGCCCGCACACCCGCCGTCTTCCTCCAAGCCGGCGACGTGGTGGAGACGACCATCGAGGGCATCGGCAGCCTGCGTCAGACGTGCGTCGCCCCCTAGCTTCCCGAACCACAAAAGGATCTCTCATGCCGCTGCACCGGCTCACTAGGATCACGATGGGCGTGCCGGACGTCCGGAGTACCGCTGCGTACTACGGGGACTTCGGCCTGACGCGGGTCACCGCGACCGGCGGTACGCCGGACGTCGAACGGTTCAGCACCGTCGACGGCGGCGAGCAACTGGCCATTACCCACGCTCCCCGCCGCAGGTTGCTCGACCTCGGAGTAGGAGTCGACGACTCGGACGACCTCGACCGCGTGGCGCGGGCGATGGCGCGGTTGGAGGTCGAGACCGTGCGCTCCGCGACAGCGGTGGAGGCAGTCGACCCCGGTACCCACATACGGGTGCGGGTGGAGATCGCCCCACGCGTGGAGTCCAGGCCGACCCCCGCTCCGGCCTACAACGCGCCGGGCGTGATCGCCCGCGAGAACGCGCGCGCCGATGCCGTCACACGCGGGACCAGAGTCAGGCCGCGCAAGCTGGGGCACGTCGTTCTCGGGTCGGCCGACCAGGAGGCCACGCAGCGATTCTTCACCGAGGGCGTCGGCTTCAAAGTAAGCGACACCGTCAAGGACCTCGCCGCGTTCATGCGTTGCTCGACCGACCACCACAACCTCCTGGTGCAGCGTGCGCCCGTCACCTTCCTGCACCACACGTCATGGCAGGTCGACGATGTCGACGAGGTCGGACGTGGCGCCGCGGAGATGCTCGAGGCGGACCCGGAACGACACGTGTGGGGACTCGGCCGGCACGCCATCGGCTCGAACTTCTTCTGGTACCTCAAGGACCCGGCCGGGAACTTCTCCGAGTACTACGCCGACATCGACTGCATCGTCGACGACGCCCTGTGGACGCCGGGCGTGTGGGAGGGCGCCCGGTCGCTGTATCAGTGGGGTCCGCCGCCACCGCCGTCGTTCCTTGCGCCCGAGGACCTTGCTGGTCTCATGACCGGATCGCACTCGTCATGACGGCGGCCTCCGACCGACCAGGGGTCGCAGGGCCCGACGCTCCGATCGGAGCCGGCTCCGCCATGGGCCGGTTCGCCGCTCGCGTCGCACGTCGGCACGGCGTGGACGTGTCGGACTACGGACTGCTGCACGCCTGGTCAGTCGCCCATCCCGGGACGTTCTGGGGCGAGGTGTGGGACTTCTTCGAGGTGATCTCGTCCCGGCCGTACGACACCGTCCTGGCGGAGCCCCGCATGCCCGGGGCGCGCTGGTTCACCGGCGCACGCCTGAACTATGTCGACCAGGTGCTGCGGCACGCCGGCCACCTTGACACGCCGGCCGTAGTAGTAGTCGCCGAGGACGGCACGCGCCGCGAGGTCCGCTGGGACGAGCTCGGTGCACGTGTCGCCGCCTTCGCCGCGACGCTGCGGGATGCGGGTGTCGAGCCCGGCGACCGTGTGGTCGGCTATCTGCCGAACGCCGACGAGGCGATCGTCGCCTTCCTCGGGACGGCCGCGGTCGGGGCGGTGTGGGCGTGCTGCGCACCTGACTACGGGGCATCGGCCGCGAGCGACCGGCTCGCACAGCTCGAGCCCACCGTGCTGGTCGGCGCGACCGCATACTCGTTCGGCGGCGTGCTCCGCGACCGCCGGGACGTCCTCACCGAGCTGGTCGACCGGCTCGACCCCCGCCTCGTCGTGACGGTCACGCGCGGCGGCCTGGATGTCGAGCCCGCGGACCAGCCTGCCGGTACCCGGTTCGTCACCTGGTCCGACGCCGTGGCGACGGCCGGCATCGGCGCCTTTCGCACCGAGCAGGTAGCGCCCGACCATCCGTTGTGGGTGTTGTTCTCGTCAGGCACGACGGGCATCCCCAAGGGCATCGTGCACGGCCATGCCGGTGTCGTCGTCACGCACTTGCTGATGCTCGGCCTGCACCAGGACCTGTCCGCGGGCAGCACCCTGTTCTGGTACACGACGACCAATTGGATGCTGTGGAACGTCGTCGTCTCGGCCCTCCTGGCCGGTGTCACGACCGTCGCGTACGAGGGAAGTCCGCTCTTCCCCACGGCGGGCCGGCTGTGGGAGATCGCCGAGCAGGAGCGTGCCACGCAGCTGGGCACGAGTCCGGGATTGCTGCGGGCAGCCGCCGCCGCCGGCGTGCGGCCCGGCGACGACCACAACCTCGCACACCTCACCCAGATCATGGTGACCGGCGCCCCCGTGGCCGAGTCGCTGTACGACTGGGTCGCCGACGCCGTGTCGCCGGACGTCCCGTTGATCTCGACCAGCGGCGGTACCGACGTGGTCAGCTCGTTCGTGGGCGGTGCGCCGGGTCTGCCGGTTCACCGCGGCGAGATTCCGGGTCCGCTCCTCGGCGTCGCGGTAGCGGCATTCGACGACGCCGGTCGTCCCGTGCGCGACACGGTCGGCGAGCTCGTCGTCACCGTCCCCATGCCGTCCATGCCGCTGGGCTTCTGGCGTGACGTGAACGGGGAGCGCTACCGCGAGGCGTACTTCGAGACCTTTCCCGGCGTATGGCGGCACGGCGACTGGGCGACCCACACCGGCCGTGGCACGTTCGTCGTCCACGGTCGTTCGGACTCCACGCTCAACCGCAACGGGGTGCGGATCGGGTCGGCCGATCTCTACCAGGTGGTCGAAGGAGCGGCCGGCGTCGCGGAGGCGCTCGTGCTGGGTGTCGAACGCCCGGACGGGAGTTACCGGATGCCGATGTTCCTCGTGCCGCAGGACGGCCGTGCCCTCGACGCCGAGGCCATCGAGCTGATCAGGCACAAGCTGCGTACCGAGGGCTCGCCGCGCCACGTTCCCGATGAATTCCACGTGGTGCCTGCCGTTCCGCACACCAAGACCGGCAAGAAGCTGGAGGTGCCGCTCAAGCGAATCCTGCAGGGCGCCGACCCCAGCGAGGTGCTGAGCGCCGGCGCCATTGATCGCCCGGAGCTCGTCTCGTTCTATGTCGATCTCGCCCGTCGGTGGGCCGACGAGGAGTCGAGCGCCAACCGGTGATTCGCGCAGTCGGGGGACGAAAACGATCCAAAGAGATTTAGCACGATGTCCCACAGGGACAGCAGAGGAGCTGAAGACATGATTCAGCGAGATGTTGAAATCAGTCCCGCGTCGGCGGCCACGGGGCCGAGGCGCAAGGGCGTGACCGCTCGGCTCGCCGCGCTGGCCGTCATCTCCGTCCTGGCGGCGGGCTGTGGAGCAGGCGAAGGCACCGACCGCGCGGCTTCATCGGAGGACGGGTCGCTGGTGGTTGGCGTGCGGAACGCGACCGTCCCCCAAGCATCCCTGTACTGGGCCGCAGCGAAAGGGTACTTCAAGGACGCGGGACTCGACCTCTCCATCAAGGCCGGTGAGGCGGCCCACAGCGCTCAGCTCGTCGCTGGTCAGGTGGACCTGTCAATGGGCGCACAAGGTGCGCTGTTCGGCGTCATCAACTCCGGCAAGCGCGTCACCGCCATCTATGGTTCGGATTCGGGCATCTCCGGGTGGGTCGTGACATCGAGCGACTCGGTCAAGACGCCCACCGACTGCAAGTCGGTCACCACAGCGACTCCTGGCACGGTGCTGTACGCGTGGACCAGACAGCTGGAGAAGGTCTACGACGTCGAATGGAAGATCACGCAACTCACCACGGTCCCGGCCATCGCGGCGAACGTCATAGGCGGGCGTACGGACTGCGCGACCGGAAACGTGTCCTTCTACCAGAGCGGCATCGACAGCGGCAAGCTGCGCGTCATCCTCGACCCCACGGACAAATCCAGTCTTCCGCCCGGGTGGCCCGCCCTTGGCGTGGAGGACGTCTTCGGTGGAATTCCGGAGAGGCTGAAAGCGAAGAAGCCGGCCGTGGAGCGTTTCCTGAGGGCGTACGACACGGCGCTGTCCGACTACTTGGCGGCTGACTCGAAGGACATCGCTCGAACGCTGATCTCCTACGACCCCCAGTGGGCAGCGGTGGGCTCGGTGGACGTGTTGGCCGAGGCCGTGGAGAAGTTCAAGCCGCTGCTCAGCCCGGACAAGGGCTACATCTCCGAGGACGTCTGGTCTAGAACCCTGGCCTTCTACGAGACGGGCGGCTTGGACTTCCTCGCCAGCGATTCGAGCAGGTTTGACTACGCCAGCGCGGTCGACATGTCGTACTACAAAGCGGCGATTGGAGAATGATGACGCATCTGTCGGAGTTCTCGACTCGCCCGCGGTCGGACCGTGAAACCGGGCGCGCCGCCGGCGCCTCCATCGAGTTTCGCAACGTGGGGTACCGCTACCCGAGTGGACTGCACGCGATCGACGGTCTCGACCTCAGCATCGCCGGCGGGCAGAGCATCGGCATCGTCGGTCCGAGCGGGTGCGGGAAGAGCACGGTGCTGAGCCTCATCGCGGGTCTTCGAGAAGCGCAGGCCGGCGACGTCCTCGTACGCCCGGATGAATCGGGCCGGCATCTCCTCAGCATGGTCTTCCAGAAGGACACCGTGCTGCCGTGGCTGACCGTGGAACAGAACGTCAAGTTGCACTACAGCTTCAAGAAGGGGTCAGAGCGTCGCCGAGGGCTGTCGCGACGAGCGATCGATCAACGGATCCGCGAGCTCATCGCGATGGTGCATCTGGAGGGGTTCGAGAAGGCCTACCCGTACCAGCTCTCCGGCGGGATGCGCAGGCGGGTGGCAGTCCTCACCAGCGTCGCCGCGTTTCCGCAGATCCTGCTGCTCGACGAGCCCTTCTCGGCGATCGATGAGCCGAGCCGGGTGGCCATCCATCAGGACGTGTTCGACATCGTCAGGGAGCTGGGCATCACCACCGTCCTGGTGACGCACGATCTCGCCGAGGCCGCGAGCATGTGCGACCAGGTGTACATCATGGGACCCCGGCCCACCTTCGTCTTCAGCAAGCACGAGATTCCCTTCGGACCGGAGCGCGACATGATGACGCTCCGCGAGAGCGCCGACTTCCTTGATCTCTACAGCCGGCTCTGGCGGGATCTCCACCTGCAGATCGACGCGTCACACGAGAGTGAGTCGACTCGGGACGACGCCGAGGGGAGCCACTGATGGCGACCAACACGTTCTCCGAGGCGGCTGCGAGCCCCAAGGAATTCCCGGTCGCGAACCAGAGCGCCACGGGCACCGGACGCATCCGAACGAACAGCCGGCCACGAGTGGTCGTCACCGCGACACAGGCACTGGTCGCGGTCGTCGTCCTGCTCGCGTGGGAGTTCATTCCCCAGATCGGCAGCCTGTCGCAGTGGAAGCTCCTCGACCCGTACTTCATCAGTTCGCCGTCTCGCGTCGGCGCGACCTTGATGAACCTGCTGTTGGGGCGCGAGGGCGTACCCGCGGTCTGGGGGTACCTGTGGCCGACCTTTCTCGCCTCGATCATCGGCCTCGTGATCGCGATGATCGTCGGAGGCCTGATGGGCCTGCTGCTGGGCAGCTTCGAGTTCGCGGGGGCGGTGTTCCGCCCGTTCGTGGTCGCTCTGAACGCGGTGCCGCGGATCGCGTTGATCCCCATCGTGGTCGTGCTCTTCGGCAGCGGACTCCAGAGCTCCGTCGTGATCGCCTTCATGGTGGTCTTCTTCGTGGCTCTCTTCAACGCCTATGAGGGCGCCAGAACCGTCGAGGCGCATGTGCGGCACAATGTCCGCCTGCTCGGTGCCTCCGGGTGGGATCTCATGTGGCGAGTTCGATTCCCCTACGCGCTGGCCTGGACGCTCTCCAGCCTTCCCGTCGCCGTCAGTTTCGCGATCGTCTCGGTGGTCACCGGCGAGATCCTCACCGGCGTGTCGGGGATGGGTCTGCTGATCACAGCCGCCACGAACGCGGCCGACACCAGCATGACGTTTGCCGTGATCATCGTCCTGTCGGTCTGTGCCTTGCTGATGCTCTGGATCGCGGACGCGTTCAAGCGCCGGGTGCTGCATTGGTGGATTCAGTCGGAGTGACGGCGAGTCTTCGCGTCGGCACGTACTCGATTCGACTGGATCCAGGGAGTTCCGAAGTGGCCAATCTTGCTCAGGTCGCGCTGTGCACCGCTGATCTGCCTCGTACTATCCGGACGTTCGTGGACGTGCTCGGCTTCTTCAATGCGGGAGGGCGACCGCGCTGGGGCGAGTACGCCTCGCGCGTCCACGAACTCCCGACCGGAGACGACACACACGTCATGATGTGGTGGCTCGTCGGGCGGCAGGAGTTCGTGCAGATCGAGCTGTTTCACCACACGAGCCCCGCCCAACGACCGAGGCGTCCGGGCTGGCGACCCTCCGATCTCGGCTGGGTCCGCTTCGGAGTCACCGTTCCTGACTTCGACCTCACGATGCGGCGGTTGCCCGGTGCGGGTCTTACCACGATGACCAGTCCGGTAGAGGTCGACGGACGTCGTCGCGTGTGCGTTCGAGAGCCTGGCGCGGACGCCATCGTCGAGATCATGGAGGAGACGGTTGGGTCCCACGCTCCGGCGCTTGCGTATGTGGCGGCGTCCGTATCCGATCTTGAGGGTGCGCGGCGATACTTCGGCGAGGTCTTCGGCTTCCCCGAGATTCAGTCAGACGCTATCCACAGACCCGAGCACGAGGCCATGTGGGGGCTCGACGGCGCGCGACGGGCATGTGCCGTCTTCCGTGCCGGCGACGTGCTGCTCGAGGTGATGCACTATGAGACGCCACGACCGAAGGCGCCGGCGGCGGATGCGCTGCTGAGTGACCAGGGCATCATGAATGTCGCTATCGGGCACCGGGATCGTGCGGAGATGCTCGATGCTCTCGCGGCCGCTGAGTCCCTTGGCGCTACCGCCACCACTGACCCGCCGCCTGTGTCGGGTGCGACCTACCTGCGGATCTCTGACCGGCTCTCCGTCGAGCTGCTCCTCGTGCCTCCGGATCTCGACGGGGCGTACGGCTTCAGTCCACAGGACTTGGCGCCCCCGGGAAGCGCTTTCGCCCCCGAGGTGGCCGCCGACTTGATGGCACGTGCCAGCGACCGAGACCGTGAGTAGGAAATGGTCGTTGCCGGTAGCTCCAGTCGTCCTCGTGGCAGTCTTCCTCACACCCCTGAGCGTGGCCGGCACCGCGATCGCACTACCGGCGATCGCTCAGGACCTCGGCTCCGATCAGCTCGGTCTCCAGTGGGCGGTGAACGGGTTCAACTTCGCGTTCGCGGTCTTCACGATTGCCGCAGGAGTGTTCGCCGACCGGTTCGGATACCGGCTCACCTTCGTGATCGGCCTGGTAGTCGTTCTCGCGTCGTCGACCGTCAGCGGGTTGGCGCCGACGTTGCTGGTCCTCGACGTTGGCCGCTTCCTCGGTGGGGTGGGAAGTGCGGGGATCATCGCTGGAGGATCGGCCGCGATGTCGCACGCCTACCCGAGCGGCCCAGCCCGGGCGCGGACGTTCGCGTTGTTCGGCACGACCGTGGGGATCGGACTGGCCCTCGGCCCCAGCATCATGGGAGGTCTCGTGGCGAGCGTCGGATGGCGTGGCGTCTACGCGGTCCTCGGCTTGGCGGCACTGGTCGTCCTTGTCGTGAGTGCGGCCCTTCCGCGCGCCCACCCGCAGCGCGAGCCGCGTCAGACGGCCATGGACTTCGCGCTGCTGCGCAATCGCCGATTCCTCGCCTTCTGCTTGGTTCCGCTGGCGCCGGCGGTGGGCTACGTCACTATCCTCACCTACTTGCCGGTGGCGACGGCGGCGATGTTCGGTATGACCGCGGCGGACGCGGGGACTTTCATGCTCCCGATGACGATCCCGGTGTTCGTCGGTCCCCTGCTCGCCGCCCACCTGGTGCGTCGCGTGCGGTGGATCCGCCCCGAGACGATCATCTACGCCTCGCTCGCAGCCCTGATCATCGGAGACCTCGGCCTGCTGCTGCTGTCCCCAGGTGTCGCGCTCGCCTGGCTGATCATGCCGCTGGCTCTCGTCGGCTTCGGCTACGGATTCCCCATGGGGTTGATCGACGGTGAAGCGATCTCCTCCGTTCCCGTTCGCAGCAGTGGCACCGCCGTCGGCGTGCTCAACTTCCTCCGTACGGGCTCGGCGGCCATCGCCGTCGGCGGGTACGGGATGGTGATGGCCGCGCTCATCAGCTACTCACTCCCCCCGGCCACGGCTGCCCGGGTCGCCGCGGGCGGGGTCGGGCACGCTGACGTCTACGCCGCGGCGTTCCGCACGACCCTGATCGCGATGGCCCTCGTCGTGGCCGTGCTCTGCCTCATCATCGTCTGGCTCCATCGCACGGCGGCCGCCGGCCGACGAGCGAGAAGTTCATGTCTCAGATGCACAGCAAAGTCGCTCTCGTCACCGGCATCCACGGAGGAGAAGACGTTGTGAACGCGACCAACGCGAAGGTGTTCATCGTCACCGGTGGGCTCGGCGGGATCGGCAGCTCGACCGCGCGCTTGCTCGCCGAGTCCGGGGCGCATGTCGTCCTGACGGATGTGGTCGAAACGGGCGGCGCCGCCTTCGCCGCGGAGCTCTCCGCTGACGGGCCCGAGGCGTTCTTCGTCCAAGCCGACCTCACCGAGGAGGACGAGGTGCGCGCGCTCGTCGAAAGCACGGTCGAGCGTTTCGGGCGGCTGGACGGCGCGTTCAACAACGCGGGAGTGTCACAGAACGAGAAACCGCTCGTCGATCTGACCACTGACGATTTCATCCGGGTGATGCGCGTCAACGTGCTCGGGACGTTCCATTGCCTGAAGCATCAGATGCGGGCGATGGCAAGCGGCGGGTCCATCGTGAACACCTCCTCCGGGCTCGGTGTGATGGCGTTGCCGAACAGAGCGGAGTACATCGCCTCGAAGCATGCCGTGTGCGGATTGACACGTGCCGCCGCGGTCGAGGGCGGGCCCCTGGGCATTCGGGTGAATGCGATCCTCCCGGGCTCGATACGCACGCCGATGGCCGAGGCCGTCTTCGGGTCGACGGAGTCCGCGGCGTATGTCGAGCGGGCGGCCAGCCTCCATCTGCTGGGCCGGCCAGGCGAATCGGTGGAGATCGGCCATGCGGCGCGATGGCTGCTGTCCGACGAGGCGTCCTTCGTCACGGGTGCGCTGATTCCCGTCGAGGGCGGCCTGACGGCGGGGCGGAGGTTGTGAACGGGATTCGGCTGCCGGTTCCCCTTCGCGTGTGAACAGCTGAGGCACTTGGAAGAAGACCCGGCGATCGGCCGGACGAGAACTGAGCAAAGGAGCTTGGTGAGATGGACGAACAGTTATTGGAAGGCGATCATGAACCTAGGACGCACGCGATGAGCGCGCCGCCCTCCAGCGACGCCGGACGCATCGTCGCCGTCACTGGGGCCGCCTCCGGCATCGGGCTGGCCACCGCATCGGCGTTCGCCGCGGCCGGGATGACCGTCGTCGGGCTCGACCTGCGCGAAGGCCCTCCAACTGAGGGGATCAGCTGGATTCCGTGCGACGTCGCCGACGACGCCTCCGTGAGTGCGGCGTTCGCCGCTCTCGGCGACGCGCACGGGAAGCTCGACGTCGTCGTCAACAACGCCGGGATCGGGGCGCGAGGGTCGGTCGAGACGGCGACCGAAGACGACTGGCTCCAGGTCTTCGGCGTCAACGTGTTCGGCGTCGCGCGAGTCAGCCGGCACTCGATTCCACTCCTGCGGGCGGGGCACTCGGCCACGATCGTCAATGTGGCGTCCATCGCCGCCGTCGCCGGGACCCCGCTACGCGCGGTGTACAGCGCGTCCAAAGGCGCGGTCGCCGCGCTCACCCGGGCGATGGCCGCCGATCTCGTGGCCGAGGGCATTCGGGTCAACGCGGTCTACCCCGGGGCGGTGCACACCTCCGTCACCGGTCGTTACGACGCGGATCCGGATGCCGCGCGGCAGCTCCTGACCGCCCGGATGCCGTTGGGGCATCTCATCGGCGTCGACGAGATCGCGCGGGCGATCGTGTACCTCGCCGACCCCGCCAACCGCTCGCTGACCGGCGCCGAGTTCCGCTACGACGGCGGGATCACCGAGCTGGTCAACTTCGGCACGGCATGACGGGCCCCGCATCGTCGCGCTCGTTCTCTGAATTCTGAATTAGGAAGGCTGGAACATGGCAGGTCTCATCCAGGTCGCCGTGTGCACGGCGAACATGCCGCGCACGATTCGCACGCTGGTCGAGGTGTTCGGCTTCTCGAGCGCGGGCGGTAGGCCCCGGTGGGGCGAGTTCGCCGCCCGCCTGCAGGAGCTGCCCAGTGGCGATGACACCTCGGTCATGCTGTGGTGGATGCTCGGACGTCAGGAGTTCGTGCACATCGAGCTGTTCCACCACATCAACCCCCCGCAGCGACCCCGGCCGGCGGGGTGGCGGCCCTCGGACCTCGGCTGGGTGCGCTATGGCATCACCGTCTCCGACTTCGACGCGGTGCTGGAGCGGCTGAGCGCGGCGGGGGAGTCGACGCTCACCGACCCCGTGATCGTCGATGGGGCGCGGCGGGTCTGCTTCCGAGAATCCGGGTCGGACGTCATCGTCGAGATCATCGAGGAGACCGAGGAGACAGCCGTTCCTGGCGTGCGGCCCGGCCCGGCCGTGTCCTATGCCGCGGTGTCGGTGTCGGACTTGGAGGTCGCGCGTCGCCAGATCCGAGAGGTCTTCGGGTTCGCCGAGATCGCGTCCGACGCCCTGCACCGTCCCGAGCACGAGGCATTGTGGGGACTCGAGGGTGCTCGGCGAACCTGCGCGGTGTTCCAGGCCGGCGACGTGCTCCTCGAGGTGATGGAGTACGAAATCCCCGAGCCGAAGGCCCCGCACCCCGACGCGCCCTTGAGCGACCAGGGCTTCATGAACGTCGCCATGGGGTACCGGGACCGCGACGAACTCCTGCGTGCGCGCGAAGCGTCCGAGCGTCTCGCCATCCGTTCGACCGCTGGGATGCCGGCGGTCTCCGGCGGCTTCTATCTGCGTCTCGTGGACAACCTCTCCGTCGAGATGCTGCTGGTGCCCGAACAGTTCGCCAGCTCGTACGGCTTCGAACCGCAGGAGCTCGCGCCGCCGGGAAGCCCATACGTACGGACATAGGCCACGGTGTCGGGCGCCCTCGTCGTCCTCACGGCGGTCTTTCTCATGCCGCTCGGAGCCGCCGCGTCGGCGATCGCCCTGGCCGCGATCGCCGACGATCTGGGGACCGGCCCCGTCGGGCTGCAAAGAGCCCTGCGGAACTAGGCGAGCCTCTCGATCACCATCGCCATGCCCATTCCACCGCCGACGCACATCGATTCGACACCGAACTGCTTGTCGCGCTGAACGAGGGCGTTGATGAGGCTGCTCGTGATGCGGGCGCCGGTCATTCCGAACGGATGTCCGATCGCGATCGCCCCACCGTTGACATTGAGCCGGTCGAGGTCGATGCCGAGCTTGTGAGCCGAACCAAGGCACTGCACGGCGAAGGCCTCGTTGATCTCGAAGAGGTCGATATCGGCGAGGGACATTCCGGCGGCATCCAGTGCGGCAGGGATGGCGGTCACGGGGCCGAGACCCATGATCTCGGGCGAGATGCCCGTGACGGAGGTGGCGACAATTCTGGCCAGCGGGGTGATGCCCAGGTCCTTGGCCTTGGTAGCGCTCATCACGACGACCGCGGCCGCGCCGTCGTTGAGGGGGCAGGCGTTGCCGGCGGTAACGGTGCCGCCCGCGCGGAAAACCGGTTCGAGCCGGCTCACCGCCTCGAGCGTGACGCCCGGGCGAGGCGAGTCGTCCGTCGCGACCACCGTGCCATCGGGCCGGACGACCGGGGTGATGTCACTCGCCCAGAATCCGTCGGCGATCGCCTTCTCGGCGAGGTTCTGGCTGCGTACGGCGAACTCGTCCTGCTCGCGACGACTCATCCCCAGCACTTGCTGGACGTTCTCAGCCGTCTGACCCATCGAGAGGTACACGTCCGGAAGCTCACCCCGCGCTCGGGGATCGATCCAGGGCTCAGGATGCGCGGCGCGGCGCGTGGTGCGAGCGAGGGAGTCCGCGAACCGCGGGTTCAGGAGGTCCTGGCCTTCGATCGCGTCGCTCGTGCCCTTGCCGAATCCGCTCACGACCTCGACGCCGGCGGAGATGTAGACGTCCCCTTCTCCGGCCTTGATCGCGTGGAATGCCATTCTCGTCGTCTGCAGCGACGACGAGCAGTAGCGCGTGATCGTGGTGCCGGGGAGGTGATCGTAGCCGAGCAGGACCGCCACATTCCGGCCCATGTTCCACCCCTGCTCGCCGCCCGGCATCCCGCAGCCGAGCATGAGGTCGTCGATGTCCGCTGCGTCGAGCTCGGGTACCTTGTCCAGGGCGGCACGGACCATTTGCACGGTCAGATCGTCGGCGCGCATGCCGGCGAGGGTCCCCTTGAAGGCGCGGCCGATGGGCGAGCGCGCTGTCGAGACGATCACTGCTTCGGGCACAGGGATTCCTTTCTGGTGAAGCGATGGTGATCAGGACTCGTTCAGCCAGCGACGCTCGCGCTCGTAGAACGCGGCGACCTCATCGGGACGATCGTCGCCGAGCAGATCATCGAGAACGGCGTAGCCGCGCGAGGCCAAGAACCAGGCAAGCAGACGGTAGGGCTTGCGGAACGGCGCAAGCTCAGCGGCATCGACGTGCACGGACTCGCCGGGGGTCGTCACCACAAGGTGGTCGCGCTCGTAGACGGTGTCGAGTCTGAGGAGTCGCCAGTCACTGTCGCGCCGGAGCGCGCGGTACTGAATGCGGAGGGACGACATCAGAACGACGTCGACGTCGTTGATGGTGATCGGAGCTTCGATCACTGTCGGCAACTCGGCGATGGCGCGGTCTCCGACGACGTGGACGACCAAGGGGGACAGGCGATGCGTCGACACGCTGCCGTTCGCGTTCATCGCCTCGGACAGGTCGACGTTCTCGTAGGCGCTCCCCTCGAACCAGCTGAGGTGCACGGTGGCGTCCGGCCAGTACTGGGCGCGCATCTGATCCCACCACCTGCGGTCGCGCCCCTGGCGCTCGTGCAGCACCAGTTGAGTCACGGTCTCGATGTCACTAGTCGCCATGTCGCGAATGTAACAGACATTCTCGGGAAGGGGTGAAAATTACGAAAATAGCGCTCACTCTCCGAGGGCCGGGGTGGGTCCGTCAGCGGCGGAGAGTCTCGCCAGCTAGCCAGCGTCGGCCATCCGCGTAGAGTTCCTGCACCTCTCGGCCGCGAAGACCTGGAACGTCCGTGTGAACGCTCATTCCCGCATTGCGCTGGCAGTAGAGCAGATGCCGACAGCCGGGCGGAAGCGTTGCCAGCACTGCTCGATCCATCGCCGGAATCTGACCGGGCGTCACGGGGTCCACTCGGTCCTTCTCGTAGATCGGTTCGCGAAGCACGATTCGCCAGTCGCCGCTTCGCCGCTCGAAGAAGTCGTAGAACCGACCCACGCAGGTGACGTCAACCTCGACGTTCTCCAACATGAGGCGCTGGGAGATAGACATCTTCGTCTGCGCGATCGCGCGATGGTCCGACACCTCGATCAATGAACCACCGAGGAAGTGGTGCACCAGCACTCCCGCCTCAAAGCCCGCGCGAGCCGCAGCGACGAAATCGTCGGCAGAGCCCCTGAACCAGGTCGTCTTCATCCGACCGTCGTGATGCCACGTTAGACGGAGGTCGTCCCACGCCCCCGCGTCGCGCCAGATCGCCCAGGCTTCGATGACGGACCGGATACTGCGGTCGGGGCTGTCCACGGGTACTCCTTCAGGATTCGATTGCCGCGCGGCGCGGGCGGTGCGAGCTTCGGGTGCGGACCAGCGGATCGTGGCCCACCTGGGGACGCCACAGGAAGTGGTGCCGCCAACGCCGGTTCGAACATGCTCCATGATTATGCAGTAAAGCGCACAACTTCGAAATATCGTTGACACCTCGAATGTGACATGGTTGTGTGATCGGCACCCCTGCACCCCGGGACGACCCGCGGCTGGAACTTCCACTTCGTCGCTTGCTCCGGGCGACCACGCGGGACATGACGGTGCCCGAATACGCCTATACGGGCGGGCCCTACCCGTGGCCGGACTTCCGGGAGTCCGCTGAGGGCCGCTTCCGGGAGTGCGCGCGATTGGCGGCTGGCTATCTCGACGAGAACACCACGCTGGGCAACTACGTCGCTGGTAGGCGGGCCGCGGTTAACATCGGAGCACCGACGGAAGGGCACGCGGGTGGTCGACGAACGGGATGTCCGGTGGGTCAGGGTGGCCCTCTGGGTGGCTCTCGGGATCTTCGTGCTGGTGTTCGCGCTGCCGATAGCCGGCTTCTTCGTCGCCGAATGGCGGTTCACCGTGGCGGCCGAGGAGGCTGCCGAGCGCTACGCCGTGCTGTTCGCCGAGCGCGCCGTGCAACGCTGGGAAAGTGCGGCCGACCCGGTGGCGGAGGCGGACGAAGGGCTCGCGGAGGTCCGGGTGCGCGCGACCGCGCCCGGATCGCCCGTTGTCACGGTGGAGGCCGTGGCGGACAGGGGATCGTTCCTCGGGTCCGGCGGAGTCGTCGTGCGCTGCTTCTCCGTCGCCTTCGCCGCACCCCCGCAGGGTGGCCGGGTCATCCACGCCGTCGAACCCCTCGGCGCGTGTGATTGACGTCGGTCAGGCGTCGCGGGCCGGGACAGTGAGTGATCAGCGTGCCGGGAGGCGAAGGACTCCTGACCTGCAGGGATGACCTCAGCATTTAGGAAGATGCGGCTCAGGAGAGGCCACCGGAAGACTGACAGTCCGGGCGTTTTAGGCGCATTTCTCGACGGACTGGAGCGGCAATGGTGGGGTCGTTGAAGTGCAGTGTGGTCATTCCTACCTACAACCGGGTGGGGCTGCTTCGGCACACGCTCGAGTCGATGGTCGGGCAGAGTCTGCCGAAGGACCAGTTCGAGGTGCTGGTGGTGGATGACGGGTCCACGGACTCGACGGCCGACATGGTGGACACCTTCCGCGGGCGGCTCAACCTCCGGTACTTCTGGCAGGAGGACGAGGGGTACCGGGCGGCGCAGGCGCGGAATGTGGGGATCGCGGCGGCGGGCGGGGATGTCACCGTGCTCATCGACTCGGGGGTGCTGGCCCATTCCGACTGCCTGCGGGCGCACCTGGCGAGCCACGAGAAGGCCGACGGGCCGGTCGCGGTCGTGGGCTACGTGTACTGCTTCAACCTCGACAACGAGGACGCGAAGCAGATCAACGAGATCATCGACTTCGAGCGGCCGGATCGTACGATCGCCGATCTCCAGCGCAAGAAGGTCTGGCTGGACGTGCGGGAGATCTTCTACGGCCTGTACGGCGACGACTTCGGCCACCTCCCCGCCCCCTGGCTGAACTACTGGACCTGCAACGTCTCGGCGGGAACCGAGCAGCTGCGCAGGATCGGGATGTTCGACGAGGCGTTCCGGAAGTGGGGCGGCGAGGACATCGACCTCGGCTACCGGCTGCACCGGGACGGGGCCTACTTCGTGCTGAACCGGGAGGCGGCCGCCATCCACTGCCCGCACGAGAAGAGCTTCGACGGCAACAACGAGCAGGCGGCGAGCAACTACGAATACATGGCGGCCAAGTACGCCACCCCCATCACCGCGCTCCTGCCGCACATCGGCGAGCTGAACTACTGGGA
Source organism: Acrocarpospora sp. B8E8 (assembly GCF_039871605.1). NCBI lineage: Bacteria > Bacillati > Actinomycetota > Actinomycetes > Streptosporangiales > Streptosporangiaceae > Acrocarpospora > Acrocarpospora sp. B8E8. Next base: position 37,917 of record NZ_JBDPLV010000084.1, read on the forward strand.
GCTGAACAACATCATCATGGCGCGCGACCTGCCGAGGTGCGCCGAGTATGTCGCGGCGAGCGGACGGGAGTCGTCATGAGCGCCAACCCCTATGTGATGTCGGCCGGCGACCTGGTCGCCTCGCGCTGGCGCATCGCCACGCTGGTGCCGAAGGCCGGGACCGGCCTGGTCGCGCTGCTGGTGGTCGTCAACCTGGTGCTCGGCCTGCTGCCCGTGGTGTTCGTGATCGCCACCAGCGTGGTGCTGGGGCGGGTGCCCGCGGCCGTGCAGGGCGGCCTGGATTCGGCCGCGTGGGACTCGCTGGTCGCGGTGTTCGTGGTGGCCGCGGTGGCGTTCGTGGCGCAGCAGATCATCGCACCGCTGCAGGCCTCGCTGGGCGAGCTGGCGGCGCGCAGGATCGATGGGCAGATGGTCGAGCGCCTGATGGCGGCGTCGTTGCGGACGCCGGGGATTGGGCCGCTGGAGGATCAGGGCGCGCTCGAGGACCTGCGGGTGGCCGCGCGGGAGCTGGAATTCGGCGTGCAGAGCCCGGGGCAGGCCTGCTCGGGTCTGGTCGCGTTGATCGCGCGCTACACCCAGCTCGCCGGGTACGCGGTCGTGGTCGGGGTGGCGTTCTCCTGGCTCGCCGCCGCCGGGCTGGTCGTCGCGGTCCTGCTCTTCCGGTACGGCCAGCGCGGCGGCCTGCGCAAATACGCCCGAGTGCGGTTCGCCCTCACCTCGGCCGAGCGTAAGGGCGACTACCTCCGCACGCTGGCCATCCAGCCGCTGGCGGGCAAGGAGATCCGGGTGTTCGGCCTGGCCGGGTGGATGCGGGACACGCTGCGGACCGCGTACTTCGCCTGGCTGCGGCCGATGTGGGCGGAGCGGCGGCGGGTCTACCTGTGGCCGTTCGTCTGGTTCGGGGCGTGGGCGCTGGTGGCCACGGCCGCGGTCTTCGGTCTGGTCGGGTTCACCGACACGCTCACGCTGACGACGTTCATCCTGGTCATGCAGGCTTCGCTCGGGTCGCTGCGGCTGGCGGAGTACTACCCGGAGTCGGACCTGCAGACCGCCATCGGCATGGAGGCGTACGACGCGGTGCAGCGGTTCGCCGACCGCATCGACGAGCCGGTCGAGGAGGAGCGAACGGCCGTCGTCGTGCCTGAGCCCGTGCACACCATTCAGTTCGATCGGGTGACCTTCCGGTATCCGGGGCAGCGGCGCGCGGTCTTCGAGGACCTGGACCTGACCATTCCGGTCGGCCGGTGCACGGCGATCGTCGGGTTGAACGGCGCGGGGAAGACCACGCTGGTCAAGCTGCTGGCCCGGCTGTACGAGCCCACCTCGGGCGCGGTCCGGCTGGACGGCGTCGACATCTCGACGTACCCGATCGAGGCCTGGCGCGCCAAGCTTGGCGTGATATTTCAGGAATTCGCCAGGTACGAGGCGCCGGCGGCGGACAACATCGGGTTCGGCGCGGTGGCGTACATGGATGATCGGGCTGGGATCCGGGCCGCCGCCGAAGGGGTGGGCCTCACCGCCACGCTGGAGCGGCTGCCGCTCGGCATCGACACGCCGCTGGCCCGGCACCTGACCGACGGCGCCGACCTGTCCGGCGGCCAGTGGCAGCGGGTCGCGCTCGCGCGGGCGCTGTTCGCCCTCCGCCACGGCTCCTCGATCGTGGTCCTGGACGAGCCCACGGCCAGCCTCGACGTCCGCGCCGAGGCCCGGTTCTTCGACGACTTCGCGGGCCTCACCCAGGGCGCGACCACGCTGCTCATCTCGCACCGTTTCTCCACCGTGCGGCAGGCCGACTTCATCGTCGTCCTGGAACACGGCCGGATCATCGAGCAGGGCAGCCACGAGGAGCTGCTGGCGCTGGACGGCCGGTACGCCACCCTGTTCCACCTCCAAGCCGACCGCTTCACCGACGAGACCGACATCGACGAGGAGGTGCCGGTGTGAAGGACCTCCTCGCCGGCTCCTGGAAGATGATCAGCACCGCGTGGCGGATGGACCGGCGCAAGACCGCGATCTCGGTGGTGCTGATGGTGGCCGGCGCGGCGGCGGCCCCCGGTCTCGCCGCCGGTCTCGCCTGGATGACCAACGCCATCGTGGCCCACGACCCGGGCCAGGCGGCCCTGGCGGGCATCGTCGTCGCGGTGCTCGCCGTGATGGTGCTGACCTTCGGCCACTTCGCCCACCTGGCCTACTTCGAGCTCTCCGAGCTGGCCGAACTCGACTTCGACGAGCAGCTCATCGCGCTGTCCAACGGCTCGGCGGGCATCGAGCACCACGAGCGGGCCGAGCACGCGGACGCGCTGACCGTGTTGCAGCAGGAGAGCCGCCAGTTCCGGGTCGGCCTGGAGGCGCTGCTCAACAGCATCGGCCTGGGCCTGGCGGTGGCGCTGACCGGCGTGCTGCTGGCCCTGGTCAACCCGTGGCTGCTGCTGTTGCCGCTGGCCGCGATCCCGCCGCTGCTCACCGGCCGGGCCGCGGAACGGGTCAGGGACACCGCGCGGACCGCCACCGCCGAGTCCACCCGGGTGGCGCTGAACCTGTTCCACCTGTCCACGTCGGCCAGGCTCGCCGGTGAGCTGCGCGTCTTCGGCCTCGCCAAGGAGCTGCGCGGGCGGCACACCCGGCTGTGGGCGGACGCCACCCGCGGCCTGTGGCGGGCGCATCTGGCCGCCACCTGGATCCGGGCCGCCGGGCAGGTGATCTTCGCGCTGGCCTACGTGGGCGCGGTCCTGCTGGTGGTGCGGGACGCGATCGCCGGGCGGCGCGGCGTCGGCGAGGTGGTGCTGGTCATCGCGCTCGCGGCGCAGGTGAACCAGCAGGTCACGACCGCTGTCACGCTGCTGCAGGACCTGCAGCGCATGTCCAGCGCGTACCGGCGGCTGGCCGGGATCAGGGACGTGGTCGCGGTCGCGGCGCACGGCGACGAGAGCCCGCCGGACCGGTTGCGGGACGGGATCCGGCTGGACGACGTCGGCTTCACCTATCCGGGCACCGACGCGAAGGTGCTCAGCGACGTCAACCTGCACATCCCGGCCGGAGCCACGGCCGCCATCGTGGGTGAGAACGGCGCGGGCAAGACCACGCTGGTCAAGCTGCTGTGCGGGTTCTACCGGCCGACCCGGGGTCAGGTGCTCATCGACGGGGTGGACATGCGGCGCATCCCCATCGACGCCTGGCGCGAGCGCATCGCCGCCGGTTTCCAGGACTTCGTCCGGTACGAGTTCCTCGCCGGCGAGACGGTCGGCGTCGGCGACCTGCCCAGGCTGGACGACGAGCCGGAGATCAGGGCCGCGCTGGACCGGGCGCAGGGCTCCGACGTGCTCGAGCATCTGGACGACGGCCTGCAGACCCAGCTGGGCAAGTCCTTCGCCGACGGCGTCGAGCTGTCCGGCGGGCAGTGGCAGAAGCTGGCGCTGGGCCGGGCGCTGATGCGGTCCTCGCCGTTGCTGCTGGTGCTGGACGAACCCACCTCGGCGCTGGATCCGCAGGCCGAGCACGCGCTCTTCGAGCGTTACGCGGAGCAGGCCAGGCGGGTCGGCGAGGCGACCGGCGCGATCACGCTGTTCGTGTCGCACCGCTTTTCCACGGTCCGGATGGCCGACCTGATCATCGTCGTGCAGGACGGCCGGGTCGTCGAGGTCGGCGACCACAGCACGCTGGCCGCCAGCGGCGGCCTCTACTCGGAGCTCTTCGCGCTTCAGGCAAAAGCGTACAGCTGACACCAGCTACGACGTATTAGGGAGAACTCATGAAGATTTCCGTGATTATTCCCACCTACAATCGCGCCGAAATGCTGCGCGATACCCTCAATCACCTCGTCCGGCAGGACATTTCCGCCGACGATTTCGAGGTCATCGTCTCCGACGACGGCTCCAACGATCACACCAAGGACGTGGTCGACTCCTTCGCCGGGCAGCTGCACATGAAATACCACTTCATGGAGTATCTGGGGTTCCGGGCCGGGCACGCCCGCAACGCGGGGGCCAGGATGGCGTCCGCGCCGCTGTTCGTCTTCCTCGACACCGGCGGCATGGTCGGCCCCGGCTTCCTCCGCGCCCACCTGGCCGAGCACGCCCGTCCCGGCGGCCCGCGGGCCATCGTCGGGTATGCCTACGGCTACAACCCCGACTACGGCCACGACCAGGTGGACGCCATCGCCGAGGCGATGTCCCGGATGCCGCCCGAGCAGGTGGTCGAGCATTTCACCGGCCAGTCGTGGTTCCTGGACGTCAGGCACGGACTGTACGAGAAATATGACTTCGACCTGAGCCGCATGGCCATCCCGTGGCTGCTCTTCTTCACCATCAACGTCTCCGTCCCGGCCAAGGAGTTCCACGAGGTCGGCGGTTTCGACGAGGGCTTCGACCGCTGGGGCTGCGAGGACATGCATCTCGGCTTCAGGCTGTTCAAGAGCGGCGTGCCGCTGGTCCTGTCCAGGACGGCCTGGGCGCTGGAGTATCCGCACGAGCGGAACCGGGCCAACGACATGCAGGACGTCGCGATCAACCTGCGCTACTTCCTGCGCGGCTGGGAGGAGCCCCAGGTCGAGTTGCTCGCCCTGCTCATCCCGCGGCTGCTCTTCGGGACCATCGACGACGAGTGCCGTGCCGTGCTCGACTGGGCGGCGAGTGTCCGCGACCTGGACGTGTCCGCCGAGATCGACGCGGCCGTGCAGGAGATCGCGCCGACCGGCCGGATCGTCGTCATCGGTGCGGGCGGCCGGGTGCCGCCGTCGCTGCCCCCGGCCACCCTGTTCGACATCGACCGCGATCTGCTTCAGCGGGCGACCGCGGGCGGCGGCCACACCGGGCACCACCGGATCGGGCTGCTCACCGGTCTTGAGGACCAGTCCGTGGACACGGTCGTCATCACCTCCCGCATGGCCGGGCTCTGGGATCGGTGGAGCGAGGACCTGCTGGCCGAGGCGGGACGGGTGGGGCGCAAGATCCACGTCACATTCAGTGCGCATTCTTAGAGATGCGCGGTCGCTCCCCGCATTCGAGTATCAATTCATCGGTAAAACGAGGAGGGACCGTGGAGACAAAGAATTCAGGGGGCCGGTCATGAAGCGGCTCACATTATTCGCGGTAATCGCGGCGCTGGTGACCCTGTTCACCTCCGCCGCCGGGCCGGCCAACGCCGGCGGCGACCTCAGGCACGGCAAGGTCACCGTGGACGGCGGCAGCATCCACTACGTCCGGGCCGGGAACGGCCCGCCGCTGGTGCTGCTGCACGGCTGGCTCGGCACCTGGTACACCTGGAACAAGGTCATCCCCGAGCTGGCCCGCGACCACACCGTGCTCGCCTTCGACCTGCCCGGCATCGGCGAGTCCAGCGTGTACGCCGGCGGCTACGACAAGGTCACCACCGCCCACCGGATCCGCGAGGCGGTCCGCAAGATCGGCTTCCGCGGCCAGGTCGAGCTCCTCGCCCACGACGTCGGCGGCCAGGTCGCCTACCCCTACGCCCGGGACTTCCCCGGCGAGGTCACCAGGCTCGCGGTCATCGAGGCCCTGCTGCCCGGCTTCGGCCAGGAGGACTTCTACCCCTTCAGCTGGCACTTCCAGTTCAACATGTCACCCATCGCGGAAGCGGTCTGGGACACCGGCGACACCAAGCCGATCCTCGACCACTTCTTCGACGGCGCGCGGCACCCCGAGAACATCGCCCGCGAGGTCTTCTACAAGGCCTACTCCGACCCCGGCGACCGGCACGCCGGCTTCGAGTACTACCGCTCCCTGGCCGCCGACGCCGCCGACAACCAGGCCAACGCCGAAGCCAAGCGCCTGCAGATGCCAGTGCTCGCGATAGGCGGCCAACAGGCCCTGGGCGGGATAATCGCAGGCTCCTTCCGCCGAGTCGCCGACGACGTCCGCGAAGTAATCGCCCCCGAATCCGGCCACTTCACCCCCGAAGAAAACCCCCAGTTCACCGCCGCCTGCGCGAAGCTCTTCTTCGCCAACACCCCACAGCCGACTCCTCCGGCGGACCTCACCGGATGCGCCCCTTGACCCAGGTGGATGTTCCCACCCACCCAGCCCTTTGTTTTCCCTCGGGCTCCGCCCGACCCCGCCAGCGCCCTGGTCCACAACACGAAACGACAACCATGGGCGGGGGGACAAGGGCATCTGAGTCCCGCGTAGCCAGGGA
>NZ_JBDPLV010000085.1:0-43785 GCF_039871605.1 Acrocarpospora sp. B8E8
TCGAGCCAGCGGCGGGTCAGCCCGCTCTCCAAGCGTTCACGCTCATCGGCGGCCATCGTACGGAGCTTCACCACACGATTAGATCACCGATCACGAGACAACGGATTTATTTCCGCATGCTCCCTAAGCTCGGCTGGGCCTACGCCATCATCCATCGGGGCACCTACTCGGTTCCTCCCCACCTGTGGCCGATCAAGAGCCTGTACAGCGTCTCACGTAAGCCACTCGTCCTCTACACGACGGCATGGAGGAGCTCGAAGTACTCCTTGCCGCCCACCTGGGCTTTACCAGAGAACGCACCAGATAAGAAGTGCGGTGCTCGGAAGCGCCGCGACCCAAGGTGGCGTGCGCAGCGGTGATCGCGACGTCGCCTCGATGAAGGGCGGCGCTCGGAGCGCCGCGACAGGTGGGGCAAATCGTAGTCCTCCAGCTGCGGGATTGTGGCGCGTCGCGAAGGGCCGTTGCTGGAGGGGGTTCGTCGGCGTGTTGTGGGTGGGCTGTCAGGGCGTTTAGAGCGTCTGAGCTGGAGTGATGTGACGCGAAGGGTCATGGCGTGTCGCCGTCGGACCGCAGGGGTCGCGGAGGGATACACAGTCAACCTTGGGTCTAGCGGGCCAGTAGCCAGCCAGGTCAATGCCTTTGTGGTGTGACGACCTGGTGGACTCGCCGGCCATGGGTGTAGAACAGCAGCCGTGATCATGCCGATGGGTGACGATCTCGATACTCGCATCCGCGCCGCCGCCATGACCTGGCTTCGACAGCGGTGTACGCCGGAGGACCCAGTGGTCCACCGGGATGAGCTGCTGGGCTTCCACTTCGAGGGCCGCCAGTTCTCCCTGATCGACAACCAGCTGGGCATCCGTAAACCGCGGGGCATGACGGCGGCGCTGTCGATCCTGACCACCTACACCTCAGACGGTGCCCGCGCGCCGTACGAAGACGAGGTCGGTGTGGACGGGCTGCTGCGTTACAAGTTCCAGGGCAATCCATCGCACTACACCAACGTCGGTCTGCTCCGCGCCCACGAGCTGGGTGTGCCGCTGATCTGGTTCTTCGGTGTACGGCAGAGCCTGTACCTGCCGTCGTTCCCCGTTTGGATCGTCGGCATCGAGGAGAGCAGTTCCCAGGTGGTCGTGGCGCTCGACGAGGCTCAGCGGCACCTGCCGTTGGACGGCCCAGTGAGCTTGATCGAGCGCCGCTACTCCGAGACGATCTCGCGAGTCCGGCTCCACCAGCCGGTCTTCCGGCAGCGGGTGATCCAGGCGTACGACACCAGTTGCGCGATGTGCCGCCTGCGCCACCGCTCGTTGCTGGACGCCGCGCACATCATTCCGGATCGGGAGTTCCGTGGTGTTCCGGCCGTCTCCAACGGCATGGCCCTGTGCAAGATCCACCATACTGCCTTCGATCAGAACATCCTGGGCATCCGGCCGGACTTCACGATCGAGGTCCGCGCGGACATCTTGCAGGAGATCGACGGTCCCATGCTCAAGCACGGGCTGCAGGAAATGAACAACCTCCCGCTTGTGCTTCCGCGCCGACGTGCGGACAAACCAGACCGGGATCTGGTCGAAGAGCGCTACGAGCGCTTCCGCGCTGCGGGCTGAGCAGTCTCGGTGACGTGTGGAGGCGGCCCTGCGGCTATCTCGACGGGCAGGCAGGCGGTGACCCGGCGACAGGAAAGCCGCCGCCTTCACCCGAACTGACGGTTGAGGGCGGAAGAGCGGGATTCGTTGAGCATTCCGTTCATATCCCAGGACTGGACCATCTGCGCGTCTCATCTCCCAGGGGTTGGACCCCTGTCAGCGGCCAAATGAGTGTCGTCTCCCTGGGCTGGATCATCTTCGGGTCATGAACGTGATCTTCTGATGTGGGCAAGGGGCTTGGGAAGGGGTGCCACCTGGGGGCCGTTGACGGAGGCTAAGTCGAGATATATCTTGAGTTCGCTTTGGTTGGTGCGGTGGAGGAGAGGGGTTAGGGGCAGGGTCTGGTGGGGCTTTGTTCCGAGGGTTATGGGTGCTTCTTCTGGGGCGCGGGGGTTGGGGCGGCGGGTTCGGGATCTGATTCTGGTCACGGGGGTGGTGACCGAGGTTCGGATGGTGGCGGGGAGGATGCGGGCCATTCGGGTTGAGGGTGAGGGGGTTGGGGGGCTGGCTTGGGTGGCGGGGCAGCAGGTGCGGGTGCTGGTGACGGATCCGTTGGAGATTCGGAACTGGCGGCGGCCTCGGGATTTCTTGCGGACCTATTCGGTTTGGGATCTTGATGGCGGGTTGGAGCTGCGGGTTCTCGATCACGGGGATGGGCCGGGGGCTCGGTGGGCTCGGGGGCTGGCGGTGGGGGATGAGGTGACGTTCAACAAGCCGGAGGGGCAGTTCGTCGCCCAGGAGGGGGCGTATCACCTGTTCGTGGGTGAGGAGACGGCGGCGGTCGCGTTCGGGCCGATGATTCGAGGACTGGGGGAAGCCTCGGTGCATGGGGTTGTCGAGGTCGCGGGGGCGGAAGATCGGCTCGAAATCGGGGGTGAGGTTCGGTGGGTCTTTCGGGGGGAGCGGAGCGCGGCGGAGTCCGGCGGACTCGTTGAGGCGGTTCGAGAGTTGCAGCTTCCAGCGGAGGCCGGGGTCGCCTATGTGGCGGGCGAGGCCAAGACCATTCAGATGGTCCGTGATCACTTGGTGCGGGAGCGCGGGTGGCCGCGGCGTGCTGTGCTCACCAAGCCGTTCTGGACGCCGGGAAAAGTGGGCCTGGAGTGACCGCCGGCCTCGCAGGCTGGAGTCCTCGTGTGGTCAGCGTCCACCTGGTGTTGAAGTGACCGCCATGTTGGGGCCGGATGTGAGTGGTGGGATTGGTGCCGAAAACGTGGCCGATGGGGTGGGTGGCCTGGGGGTTGTCGGTGGGGTCGATTAAAGTTGGGGGACGATGACACACATTGTTTGGGACTGGAATGGGACGCTCTTCCACGACACGGACGCGGTCGTGGGGGCTACGAACGAGATCTTCCGGCCGTATGGGGTGGGGCCGTTTGATCTTGAGGGGTTTCGGGAGGTTTATACGCGGCCGATCTGGGTTGCGTATGAGCGCATCATCGGGCGACCGCTGGCCGAAGGCGAGTGGGAGAAGCTGGATCATGGGTTTCATGAGCACTATCACCGGCTGATGCTGGCGTGCCGGCTGGCCGAGGGCGCGACGGCGAGCCTGCGGGCCTGGGGGGACTCGGGGCGGACGCAGTCGCTGTTGTCGATGTGGGGGCACGATCGTCTGGTGCCGAAAGTGGGGGAGTTCGGGATCGATCACCACTTCACCCGCGTCGACGGGCTCCGGGCGGCTTCCGGTGGGCCGAAGGCGGAGCACATGGTGCTGCATCTCAAGGCGCTCGATCTCGATCCCAGCAAGGTCGTGGTGATCGGCGACAGCGTCGATGACGCACATGCGGCTGAGCATGTGGGGGCACGGGCAATCCTCTACACCGGCGGCATGACCCGCCGCTCGGAACTGCGGCGAGTAGGCGTGCCCGTGGTGGACTCCCTGTCGCAAGCACTCGACCTCATCTGAAGATCTGGCACCTGAAGATCCGACGTGGTCACTGGTCGTCGCCAGGCGCCGACCAAGGCCGGTGGGCTGGCTAAGATGCTGGGCTGCGGGTGCCAGCCGTTTGCCCGCGGTCTCCCGGCGCACGTCATGGCGGGCACGACCGCCAGGCCGTCCTCGTAGCCGAGGACGGCGGCCACGCGCAGCACATCGGGACGGCGTGTCCGCCGGAATCATGTTGCCGCTCTGGCCGTTGGGTTGCACGGCCATTACTCTGTGCGGTGATGAGTGTTGATGGGCTGCTTCCAGGCGACCCGAGGCACGTCGGGCGTTATGCGTTGACGGGGCGGCTGGGGGTCGGCGGCCAAGGCATCGTCTACCTGGCCAACGCGCCAGACGGCGCCCAGGTAGCGTTGAAGGTCATCAACGCTGAGGTCGGTTCCGATGCCCGCCGCCTGTTCGAGCGTGAGTTCGCCATTCTCCGGCGCGTCTCCAGCTTTTGCACCGCGCAGGTCCTCGATGCCGATGTGACGGCCGACCCGCCTTACATCGTCAGCGAGTACGTTGCCGGTCAATCTCTTCATGCCTTCATCGCCGAACGCGGGCCGCTCGCGGGAGCCGAGCTCGACCGGCTCGCGGTGGCGACGGCTACGGCTCTTATCGCGATCCACCGGGCGGGTATTGTCCATCGCGATTTCAAACCGCAGAACGTCCTCTTGGGGCACGACGGTCCACGCGTCATCGACTTCGGCATTGCCCGCGTTCTTCAAGACGGCGCCGCCGTCGCCAGCGCCCGCGTGGGCACTCCCCGATACATGGCTCCCGAGCAGATCCAGGGCGAGGAGTTCGGCCCCGCCGCCGACATCTTCGCCTGGGGTGCCACTATCGTCTACGCCGCCACCGGCCGCTCCCCGTTCGAGGCCAACACGCTTCCGGCTGTCCTGTTCCGCGTGCTCCACGAGCCGCCTGACCTAGGCTCCCTTCCGGGGCATCTCCGCTCCCTGGTAGGACGCTGCCTTTCCAAGGAGCCCGCCGACCGTCCCACAGCATCCGAGCTCCCGTTGTCCATCATGGATCTCGGCGCCGGCCCCCAAGCCGAGCCACGGGGTGCCGGACGAACAGCGACGAGAGCGCGAATGAAGTCGCCAAGGGTGTGGCGCCGGACGATGTTAGCGTCGGGCGCGATCGCCACGGCGATCACCCTGGCAGCAGGTGCGGTCTGGTTGGCGAGAGGAAGGGAGACAACGACGGTCACGGAGTCCGCGACGGCTAACGAGCCTCCGGGGTATTCCCTGGCGGCAGCAGGGGCCGCACGGACGGCCTTTGAGGCGTGGTACAGCCTCGACTACACGGACTACGACGGTGGAGCGCGGCGTACGCTGGCATTGCTCTCCGGGGTAGCGGCGCAGGACTATCAGCATCTGGTCGCCAATTCCAAGAACGCGGTGGTAGGCGCGAAGGCGAAGCAGACGGCACGGGCGACCGCTGCGGGAATCGTCTGGGCGTCGCCGGAGCGGGTGTCGGTCATCGTCACCGGACTCAGCGCCATCACCCGGAACGGAACTTCGGTGAAGTCGGACGATCCCCTGCTGTTCGCCGAGATGGTTCCCTCCGACGGGGGCTGGAAGATGGATTACGCGCGGACCGCACCGTCCGGCTCTGCGGCTCCGGCCAGCGCCACTTGGCCGTCCACGGAGATTCGGGGCATGGTCGCCGATGCCGGCCGCTGCCAGACCGAAGCCTTCATCAACGGGCCCCGCCTGGAAGAGCGTCCGGACTTCTTCGGCCGTTGCACTACGGGACGGGCCGAGCAGTGGTGGCGAGAGTTGGCCGCAGTCCCCGATGCTCAGGTTCCTGACTGGTGGACCTGGCAATACCGGGAGATTGGTACGGCCTTCGAACGGTTCGACGGGCCCGATGCCGCGACCTTGATCCACCTCGGAGATTCGGCCAAAGCCCCCGACCACAAGGTCGTGGCTTATCGGCTGCACCTGCGCCGCGTCGACGGACGATGGAAGCTGGAGGACGTCACTTCGCCGAAGGACAATCGATCCATGTTCGAGCGGCGCACAAAATGAGCCTGTTCGCCCCGCTCCGTCCGGCCGATCCGGAAAGGATCGGACGATACCGGGTGCTCGGACGGCTCGGCGCGGGCGGCCAGGGCGTCGTCTTTCTCGCCATGGGCGACGACGGACGGCAGGTCGCCGTGAAAGCGCTCCCCCGGATCTCCGACGAGGCTGCGCGGCACCGGATGGCGGCTGAGCTCGACCTGCTGCGCAGGGTCTCCGGGTTCTGCACGGTCCAGGTGCTCGACGCCGATCTGACAGCTGACCCGCCACACATCGTCACCGAGTATGTGCCCGGTCCGTCCCTGGCCGAGCTTGTCCAACGTGAGGGTGCCCGTCGCGGCGGGGCGCTGGAACGGCTGGCCGTCGCCACCGCCACCGCGTTGACGGCGATCCATCGCGCGGGCGTCGCCCACCTCGACTTGACCCCCCGCAACGTGATCATCGGCCCGGACGGCCCCCGCGTCGTCGACTTCGGACTTGCTCGCGCCGTCAGCGGCCCCACCACGAGCTCCCTCATTGCCGGCACTCCCGCGTTCATCGCGCCCGAGCAGTTGGCCGGACACCCGCCGCGTACCGCCGCTGACGTCTTCTCTTGGGCCGCGACGATCGCCTACGCCGCGACAGGCCGTCATCCTTTCGGTAACGACACAGTGCAAGCCGTCGTCTACCGCGTTCTCCATCAGGAACCCGACCTGGGCACGGACATCGAGCTGGGCGGCTTCCTGCGCGTAATCCTCCAGGCCTGCCTGGCCAAGGACCCCGCACGCCGCCCGTCCGCCCAGGACCTGCTTTACCACCTAGTCGACCGCACCCCGCTGGAATCCGCCGAGGTGTCGGTGCGGGCGCGGGGCTGGAAGAGGGGATGGATCGTTGCGGTGGTAGCGGTCGTTGTGATCGCCGGTGGAGGTGGTGCGGCGATGTGGAGAGGCTCGGCCAGCGACGGAGGCGGGCAGGTGAGCGTGGAGACGGGGGGTGTGCTTCCGCCGCCGCTGTACGTCCAGGAGGCCAGTCAAGCGGCGCGGAGCGCCTACGGCATCGTCAACAGCTTCGGCTACAAGACGCTGGACAAGGATCTTCGGGCAGTGGACGGCGCGACCACAGGACGTGCGAACGTGGAGTACACCGGTCGGCTCCAGGAGCAGGCGCAGCGGATCCGCGACGAGAAGATGGTGCAGCAGGCGGTGGCGGCTGAGAGCGGAATCGTCGCCGCCCGGACCGATCGGGTCGTCGTGCTGGTCTGGGGCCAGACGGACACGACCAGTGATTCCACCCACGACTACCGTCGCAGCGGTGTGGTCATGGAGATGCGCAGGGTCGGAACCGTGTGGAAGCTGGATCACGTCTGGCCGGCGAATCCGCAGCCGAATTCGGCCGAGATGACCACGGGGGAGTGGCCGTCCGGTCGGGCGACGACGCTGCTGTCGGCCGCGTCGGGCAATGGTGCGCGCGCCATCGCCCTTGAAGCGGTCACCTCGCCGGGCGCACGGGTGTTCCGCCTCGGCGCGGACGGGACCGTGAGCAGGCTCGACATGGTCCCCGACGGCAGTTCCTTCCGGGTCGAGAGCAGCCGGGAGCTTGGAGTGTCCTGAGTCGGGACGCTACGACATCAACCACGTGGTGAGGGCGACGGCGGCCTCGCGCAGATCGTCGTCGCGGCGCTCCTCGCTCATCTGGTCGACCGTGAGCCGGAACTGCGGAGCGATGACCACGAACGCCTGGTTGTACAGGGACCGATCGCCGACGGCGATCTCGGTGCCGCCGGACTGTGCTTCGACGCCGAGAGCGGTCAGTTCGGGGACCTCGACCTCAGGGAAGTCCTCGTACGTGGGCGGCGCCGACGGAAGGGCGATCGTCACCGCGGCGGTGGGCACCTTCTTCCCCCACGAGCAGGTCACTTTGCCGGCGGAGTCATACCGGTCGTTGAACTTCTTGCCCTTGATCAACGCGCCCATGGCCGCGACCAATCGGGGATCGTCACAGTCCGTCGGCAGAGCGAAGGGCCGTGTCGGTGTGGTCGGTGTGGTCGGTGTGGTCGGTGTGGTCGGTGTGGTCGGTGTGGAAGACCCCGCAGGTGAGGCGGTCGCGGCGGGGCTGCCGTCACCGCACCCTGCGAGCAGGCCACCGAGGAGCGTCACCCCTAACGAGACCCTGGCAATCATAGACATGGCCCAAAGTATCCAAGATCGCCGGGTGTCCTGCCAGAAGGCGTCCACACGGGGCGGGGTCGGCGACGAGGCCGCGCAACTGCGGTGCCCAGGGCAGACTTGGGCGAGTGCCCTCTGATACCAGCCGGCGGACATGCTCGTCCGGGCCGTGGGCTCAGCGATGGGGTAGGTGAAGGTGAGCTGCGGGTGACGTTCGATACACGCGCGGATCGAGGTTCGCCGCATCAGTGCCACCTGATCCAGGCCGGTGGTGGCCTGGCCGACGAAGCGCCGGCCGGGAAAGCACTCCTGGTCGAGCGGATCTACATCCTGCTCGACCACGTCGCCACTCTGGTGGCACACGAGCCCGGTCGCGGCTGTGCGGGGGTGGTCTGCGGCGGATGGGTGGGGACGATCTGCCCGGAAGAGGGCAATCCATCTGGCATCGGATGGGGTAAGCGGGGGGCGTTGGCCGTACGCTGGGCGGAGTTGAGTTCGTCCCCTCGGAGGTCGCCATTAACCGGCTCGTGCTCTGGAACGTCGATCTGACGCTGGTGGACGTCACGATCGTTGCTCGGGACGCGTACGCCGACGCGTTCCGGATGGTCACCGGGCGGCCGCTGGTGAAGCTGGCGGTGGCCATGGGGCGGCCCGACTCGGAGATCATCTTTGAGACGTTGGCGATCAACGGGATCCAGGTGGAGGACTACCACCTGCCCCGGTTCATCGACGCGCTGGCCGTGGCGTTCACGGACAAGCGGCGGCGGCTGGACAAGGAGGGCCGGGTGATGCCGGGGGCCAAGGACGCGCTGAAGGCGATCTCCCGGCTGGACGGGGTCGTGCAGTCGGTGCTGACCGGGACGATCAAGACCAATGCCGTGCACAAGCTGGCCGCCTTCGGGCTGAACAAGTGGGTGGACTTCGAGGTCGGGGGGTACGGCGAGGAGGTCTACCCCAAAGCCACCCTGCTCCAGGTCGCGCAGGGCCGGGCCAAGGACAAGTACGGCTTCCGCTTCGACGCCGGGAACACCGTGCTGATCGGGGATTCCACCCGTGATGTGCAGGCCGCCCAGATCGGCGGCGCCGCGATGATCGCCGTCGCCTCAGGCCGCTCCACCGAGGCCGAACTGGCCGAAGCCGGAGCCGACATCGTCCTCCCCGACCTCTCCAACGCCTCCGAAGTGGTCGCCGCCATCGCCCGCCTCACCAGCCCGGTCAACCGCAAAGCCAGCTGATCAAGGCTCGGCTGACCGCAAGGCCGGCTGACTCACGCCCGGCCGACCGCAGGGCCAACCGACCCGAGGCCCAGTCGGCCGCGAGGTCCGATCAAGGCTTGAGACACCATCCCGTTTGCCTCGTTCCAACCTGTCGCCTCACTATTAGGGCGATATATCGCTACAAAGCCCGGTTGCGTGGAGGTACGGATGCGTTTCCAGGTGCTCGGGCCGCTTGAGGCGTTCACCGCGGACGGCCACCCGATCGCGCTCGGACCCCGGCGGCAGCGGGCGGTGGTGGCCCGCCTGCTCCTCGCCGGCGGACGTGTGGTCCCGGCCGATCGCCTGGTCGAGGACCTCTGGAGCGACTCGATCTCCTCGGGCGCCTCCGGCCTGCTCCAGTCCAACATCTCGCTCCTGCGCCGGGTCCTCGAACCCGATCGCCCGCCGCGCGCCCCCGCGAAGGTCCTTGTCAGTGCCGCCCCGGGCTACGCCCTGCGCATCCAGCCCGGTGACCTCGACTCTTGGCTCTTCGAGCAGGAAGTACGCCAGGCCGAGGAGTCTGGCCTGGCCCGTGCCCCCGGCCAGGCCGTCACCCTGCTGGATCGCGCGCTCGCCCGCTGGCAGGGCCCCGCGTACTCGGAGGTGGCGGCCGAGGAGTGGGCGGGGCCGGAGGTCGTACGCCTGGATGAGTTGCGGGCGCATGCCCGGCAGTTGCGCGCGATGGGTCTGCTGGCGTCGGGCCGGGCGGCCGCGGCCGCCGCCGAGCTGGAGGTGCTGGTCGCCGAGTCGCCGCTGCGGGAGGAGTCGTGGCGGCTGCTGGCGCTGGCGCTCTACCAGTCCGGCCGCCAGGGCGACGCGTTGTCGGTGCTGCGCCGGGCCAGGGACGTCCTGGTCGCGGAGCTCGGGGTGGATCCAGGCCCGCGCCTGCGTGAGATCGAGGTCGCCGTCCTGGCGCAGGATCCCGCCCTCGACCACGCGGCGATGTTGTTCGGTCAGGCGGAGAGTCGCGGGTTGGCGAATCTCGCCGACAGCGACATAGGCGGCATCGCGCGAGTGACTGAACCGAGCGAGCACGTCGGACAGCCTCAGCGCAGGCCGGATATTTCACGTTCCCGGATGAAAAATCCCGGCATAGATGATCCAAGATCTGCCCCCCGGTTGATCGGCCGAGACGGTGAGCTCGGCACGCTCCTCGACGCCGCCCAGATGATCGCCTCAACCGGTAGCCGTGGCACCGCTCTGATCTCCGGAGAGCCGGGGATCGGAAAGAGCGCCCTGGTCAGCGCGCTCGCGGCGGAGCTGGAAGCCCGCGGCTGGCTGGTCTCCTGGGGCCGCTGCCCCGAGGCGGAGGGTTCGCCGGCGCTCTGGCCGTGGGCCCAGGTCATGACCACCCTCGACCCCCTCGTGCCGCGCACCCGCGAGGAGTGGGAGGTGCTCCGGCTGGGCGCGTCCACCACCCAGTTCCACGTGCACCGGGCCCTGTCCGGATATCTGGCCCGGGTGGCGGAGACCCGCCCGCTGCTGGTGGTGCTGGAGGACCTGAACCGCGCGGACGAGGCCACGCTCGCCGCGCTGCGGGATCTCGCCGCCGATCGCCAACCGGCCGCGGTCTTCGTGGCCGGCACCTACCGGCCCGCCGAGATGAGCGAGGAGCTGGCCGAGACGTGTTCCACCCTGGCCAGGCAGGAGGCGACGCGCATCGACCTGGCGGGCCTGGCCGCCGCCGACGTGGCCGCCCTGGTGCGGCTGACCTGCGCCGAGGTCGACGCCGAGGACCGCGCCGACGACCGTTCTGTGGCCGCCATCGCGGCGCGCGCCGACGGGAACCCGTTCTACGCCAGGGAGACCGCCCGGCTGCTGGCCAGCGAGGGCGTGCTGGTCGCCACCAGCGAGGTTCCGGCCGGTGCCGCCGACGTGATCAGGCGCCGGGTGGCCCGGCTGCCCGCCGTCGCCAGGAACGTGCTGCGCACGTTCGCCGCGCTCGGCCGCGAGGGCGAGGTCTCCGTGCTGGTACGGGCTGAGCAACACCATGCCGACGAGGTCTACGACGCCCTGGAGATCGCCGTCGTCACCGGCCTGCTGGAGGAACCCGCCCCGGGCCGGGTGCGTTTCGCGCACGCTCTGGTCATGGACACCATCTACGGTGACCTGCCGAAACTCCGGCGGGCCCGGCTGCACTTCAGGATCGCCGAGGCGATGGAGGAGCTGCGCCCGGCCGATGTCGGTGCGCTGGCCCACCATTTCGCGGAGGCCGCCACGCTGGGTTGCGCGGACCAGGCGGTGCGGTATTGCCGGGCGGCAGCCGTACAGGCGGAGCAGCGGTTCGCGTTCCGGTCGGCGGTGGCGCTGTGGGCGCGGGCGCTGGCCGTACACCTGCTGGATCCGCGCGGGGATCGGCGGGTACGGGCCGAGTTGCTGCGCGAGCGGGCCAGGGCTGAGCAGCTGGCCGGGTTGTCGCAGTCGGCGCGGGAGTCGCGGGCGGAGGCGATCCGGGCTGCGGAGGTGACGGGGGACCGGGCGCTCACGGCGGCGGCGATCACCGCCATCGACACTCCGATGATGTGGAACAACCGCACCCACGGGCAGACGGACGTGGCCCACGTGGAGCTGATCCGCCGCACTCTGGCCGGGCTGCCGGACGGGGAGAACGAGTTGCGCGCCCGGCTGCTGGCGACGCTGGCGCTGGAGGCGGCGATCTGGCACGACCCGGTGGGCGCGTCCGCCGCGGCCGAGGAGGCGGTCGCGCTGGCCAGGGGCCTTGGCGACGCCTCGGTGCTGGCGGTCGCGCTCAACGCCCGGTACTACGTCAACCGGGTCCCCGGGCAGTACGACCTGGTGCTGGAGATCGGCGCCGAGCTCATGGAGTTGGGTCGCCGGGAGCGACTGCCCGGCGTGGAGGCGCTTGGCCTGCTGTCCAGCAGTTCCGCGCTGCTGGCGCGGGCGGACGTCGACGGGGCGTCGGCGATGGTCGAGGCGGCCTGGGAGCTCGCGGGCCGGTACGACCTACGTGAGGCCGCCGCCCTCGCCGGCTTGGCCACCGCCGCCATCCAGCGGATGCAGGGGGACGAGGCCGAAGCGGTCCGCGGCTTCGCGAAGGTCGCGGCGGACGCCACCGAAGCGGAAATGTGGGACATATACGGCACGATGACTGTCGTCCGTGTCATCCATCTGTATCAGCAGGGGCGACTGGTCGAGGGCGATCCGGAGATCCAGCAGCTGGCCGACGGCTATCCCGATGCCGCGCGGCCACTCCTCGCGCTCCGCGCGGCGATGGACGGTCGCCCGGAGGCCGCGGAACTGCTGCGCGAGGAACCCGCCTTCGACTACCTCTGGCTGCTCATGCAGGCGTTCCGAGCCGACGCCGCCGTCATCCTGGGGGTTCGGGACGTCGCCGAACAGATCTACGCACAGCTGTCGCCCTACCGGGACTGCATCTGCGGCGGCGAGACCATATCCATGATCCTCGGGCCCGTCGCCGAATGTATGGCCCGGCTCGCCGTGCTGCTCGGCAAGGATCCGGCCGACGACTGGCGACAGGCCCTCAAGGTCGCACAACGCGCGCGAGCCCCTCGTTGGGAGGCCCGCGCCCGTGCCGCTCTGCAGGAGAATTAACCGGCGGCCATGACACAGTGGTTCTCCCACCCGCCCAGCCCTCTGTTTCACCTCGGGCTCCGCCCGCCCCCGCCAGCACCGTGGTCGCCCGAATAGGCGGCAGCTCGATCCCGTGGTTCTCCCACCCACCCAGCCCTTTGTTTTCCCTCGGGCTCCGCCCGCCCCCGCCATGACGGCCCTTGGGCTCCGCCCGTCACGACGGCCCTTGGGCTCCGCCCGCCATGACGGCCCTTGGGCTCCGCCCGTCCCCGCCATGACGGCCCTTGGGCTCGGCCCGCGTCATGACGGCCCTTGGGCTCCGCCCGCCATGACGGCCCTCGGGCTCGGCCCGCGCTATGACGGCCCTTGGGCTCCGCCCGCCCCCGCCATGACGGCCCGGGGGCTTCGCCCCGTTTCAAAACGTTTCTTGAGGCCCGAGCCGATGTGCCTTCCGGGAATCGGCCCAGAGACGGAACCCGGTCGGCGAGGGCTCACCCGAAGATGAGCTGGTGGAAGCGGTGGTACTTGCCGTGGAACAGGCGGTTGGCGAGGCGGAACGCGAGGGGGGTCAGGGACAGTGCGGCTGGGACGTCGGCTGGGGGGACGGCGGAGACCGACCAGGGGATGAGGAACCAGAGGTTCTTCTTTGGGTAGTTCTTCATGATTTGGTCTTCCCAGGCCTTGAAGTCCGCCACCGAGACGTAGGTTCGGATGATCGGGAAGATGTCGCGTTCCTCCTCCTCGATGTGCTCGTCCAGGAGGTCGCGCAGGACGATCGAGTCGGTAGCCAGCGACTGGCGGGCGCCGGGGTCGCCCGGGTGGGTGACCAGGAGTGCGGACACGTGGCGGAGCCTGTCGAGGATGGGGTCGAGTTGGTCGTGGTCGGCGGTCAGGGGCTCAAGGTCCACGGCGTGGCCGGCCGATGCCTGGATGATGGGCCAGCCGATGGTGTCCTCGCCGTGGTGGTGGAGGTGGATCTCCTCGGTCATCAGGCGGACGTACTCGGCCAGGGCCTTGGCCCGGGCGGGGGTCAGCGGGACGCCGTCGCGCAGGGTCTGGGCGAGGGCGGCGAGTTCGTGGGCGCCGTGGCGCATGGCCAGATGCGCGATGCCGTAGATCGTCAGGTCCGGCTCGGGGTCGCCGGGGCGGCGCGGACGGACGGGGGTTGTGGGTTGAGACATGTGCACTCCTTCATGTGGTTAACCCCGAGGGTGCGACCTGGCGCTTTGAGCTTTCTTGGATCCCGCTCTCCGAGGAGGGCAGGATGGGGGCATGGTTGAGGAAGGCGCTCTGCTCTGGGAACCCACCCCGGAGGTCATCCGGTCCGCGAAGATCACTCGTTTTCAGGAGTGGCTTGGCCGGCCGGGTGCGTATCAGGACACATGGCAATGGTCGGTCGACTCCCCGGCGGAATTCTGGACGTCGGTCTGGGAGTACTTTGAGGTCGCGGGAGAGCGAGGCGACGGCCCGGTGATCAGCGGGGAGATGCCCGCCACCCGCTGGTTCGACGGCTCGGCGATCAACTACGCGGAGAACGCGCTCCGCGGCGACCCCGCCCGGTTGGGCGTGATTTTTCGTGATGAAGCAGGAAACCGGCGGACGTACACGGTCGGCGAGTTGCGCGCCGAGGTCGGCCGGGTCCGGGCCGGTCTGGTACGGCTAGGCGTCACCAGAGGCGACCGCGTAGCCGCATATATCCCGAACATTCCGGAAGCTCTGATCGCCTTCCTGGCCACGGCCTCCCTGGGCGCGATCTGGTCCTCCTGTTCCCCCGACTTCGGCGCCCCCAGCGTCATCGACCGCTTCACCCAGATCGAACCCAAAGTCCTCTTCGCCGTCGACGGCTACGGCTACGGCGGCAAGAGCTTCGACCGCCGCGACGTCGTCCAGGACATCGCGGCCACGCTGCCGTCACTGGCGGCGACCGTGTGCGTCCCGTACCAGAACCCGATCGAATCGGCCGTGACCTGGGACGACCTCAGGTCAGAGGAGAAGGAACCGGAATTCGACCGCGTGCCATTCGGGCACCCCCTCTGGATCCTCTACTCCTCGGGCACCACCGGCCTGCCCAAACCCATCGTGCACGGGCACGGCGGCATCGTCCTCGAACACCTCAAGGCGCTCTCCTTCCACCAGGACCTCGGCCCCGACGACGTCTTCTTCTGGTACACCACGACCGGCTGGATGATGTGGAACTTCCTCATCGGCGGCCTGCTCGTCGGCTCCACGGTGGTCCTCTACGACGGCTCCGCCGCCCACCCCGCCACCGACGCGCTCTGGAATGTGACCGCTGAGGAGGGCGTGACCTACTTCGGCACGGGCGCGCCGTACATCGTGGCCTCGATGAAAGCCGGCGTGAAAACCCACGGCCTGGACAAGCTGCGCGGCCTCGGCTCCACCGGATCCCCGCTGCCCCCGGAGGGCTTCGCCTGGATCTACTCCGACGTCAAACCCGACGTGCAGCTCGGCTCCTTCTCCGGCGGCACCGACGTCTGCACCGGTTTCGTGGGCGCGGTCCCGCTGCTCCCGATCCGGGCGGGTGTGATCCCCTGCCGCTGTCTGGGCGCCCGCGTCGAGTCGTACGACCCGGAAGGCCAGCCGGTGATCGGCGAGGTCGGCGAGCTGGTCGTCACCCAGCCGATGCCGTCGATGCCGGTCATGTTCTGGAACGACCCGGAAGGCACCCGCTATCACGAGTCGTACTTCGCCGACTACCCCGGCATCTGGCGGCACGGCGACTGGATCAAGATCCTGCCGGACGGCGGCTGCGTGATCTACGGCCGCTCCGACTCCACGCTCAACCGGGGCGGCGTCCGGATGGGCACCAGCGAGTTCTACCGCGTCGTCGAGCGCTTCGACGAGGTGAGCGACAGCCTGGTCATCGACACCGGCCAGCTCGGCCAGGACGGCCGCCTCCTGCTGTACGTCACGCTGACCACCGGCACGGCGCTGGACGAACCCCTGGTCACCCGCCTCCGTACCACCCTGCGGAAGGAACTCTCCCCCCGCCATGTCCCGGACGAGATCATCGAGGTCCCCGGCATCCCCCGCACCCTCTCCGGAAAGAAGCTGGAGGTCCCGGTCCGCAAGATCCTCCTCGGCGTGCCCATCGCGAAAGCCGCGAACACCGACGCGATGGCCAATCCCGAAGTCCTCGACCACTTCCGCCCGATTCCCTAGAAATACCGCGGACGGTGACGGACACTTCACTTCGGGGCCCTGTCACATCGGAGTGAAGTGTCATGTCCACACGGCTGGGTGACCGGTTGGACGCTGCGCGGCAGCGGGGTTTCGTGGGCCGCCGGCGCGAGCTGGCGGCTTTCCACGACCTGCTCGACCCGGCCAGCGCGACCCAGGTCCTGCTCGTGCACGGCGCCGGCGGCGTCGGCAAGACGGCGCTGCTGCACCGCTACGCCTGGCTGGCCAACCGCGCGGAACGCACGGTCGTCTGGCTGGACGGGCACGAGCTGACCGGCCTCGACGATCTCCAGGTCGAGGCCACCGACGGGCTCGTCCTGCTCGTCGACACCGTGGAGCGGGTGCCGGGCCTGGAGCGGTGGCTGCGCAGGGAGCTGCTGCCCCGGCTGCCCGCGGACGCCGCCGTGGTGATCGCCGGGCGGGACCGCCCCGAACCGGTCTGGCGGGCCGACCCCGGCTGGCGGGAGCTGGTCCGGGTCATCCCGCTCGGCAACCTCGACCACGAGGACGGCACCCGGCTGCTGGCCGCCCGCGGCGTGCCCGAGGAGGAACGGGAGGCCGCCCTGGAGTTCACCCGCGGCCACCCGCTCGCCCTCGCCCTGGTCGCCGACGTCTCCGCCCAGCGCAGGTTCTCCGCCGGTTCCGCCCACGAGGTGATGGGGGAGCTCCTGCGCGGCTTCGTCGAGACGGTGCCCAGCCCGCTGCACCGGCGCGCGCTGGAAGCCTGCGCCCAGGTCCTGGCCACCACGGAACCCCTGCTGGAGGCCCTGCTCGACCTCGACGACGCGAGCGACCTGTTCAGCTGGCTGCGCGGCCTGTCCATCGTCGAGTACGGCTCGCGCGGCCTCTTCCCCCACGACCTCGCCAGGGACGCCCTGGTGGCCGAACTCGGCTGGCGCGACCCGGACGGCTGCGAGGAGATCCGCCGCCGCGCCGCCGCCTACTACCGCCAGCAGTTCGCCGAACCCTCCCGGCACTCGGTCCTGCTGGACTTCGTCTACCTGCACCGCGCCACCTCGGTGCTGGGCTCGTTCGTGGTCGGCTACCCGCAGACCAGCAGCCTGAGCGCCGACCGCCCGACCCGGGCCGAACTGGGCACGATCGTGTCCTGGGTACGCAAGCACGAGGGCGACGAGTCGGCCCGGCTGTGCGAACGCTGGCTGGCCCGGCACGAGCCGACCGTGATCCGCGGCCAGGACGGCACCGCCGCCGGGTTCTACCTGCTGATCGACGCCGTCCCCGACCCGGAGGACCCGGCCACCCGCGATCTTGAGCCGGGGCACACCCGGATGGTGCGGTTCTGGATGGACGGGCGGCGTTACCAGGAGCCGTCCCCCGTGCAGCTGTTCATGACCACGCAGCTGTTCCGGTCCTACCTGACCGGAGACTGCCCGGACCGCACGCTGCTGACCTTCGCCTCCGCCGAGCCCTGGGCGGAGGGCTGCGCCCACGTCGACTTCCACCGGCTGCCCTCGGCCGACTTCACGGTGGGCGACCACACCTTCGCCGTGTTCGCCCACGACTGGCGCGAGGTCCCGCCACTGACCTGGGTGGCCCGCCTGGCCGAGCGGGACGCGCTGATCGAGCCCGCCCCCGTGGACCGCCGCACCCTCGACGAGGAGCAGTTCGGGGAAGCTGTGCGAGCCGCCCTGCGCGCGTACGGCAGAGCCGACGGCTTACGCGACTCGCCCCTGCTAGGCGCCCTCAACCTGCGAGAACACGAACTGCGCGCGCTCTTCGAAGAGGTCGCCGCCCAACTGGCCGCCTCCCCGCGCGACCTGAAGGCCCACCGCGCGTTGCACCACACGTTCCTGCGCCCCGCCAGAACCCAGGCGGACGCCGCCACCCTGCTCGGCCTGCCCACGACCACCTACCGCCGCCACCTGGCCTTGGCCGAAGCCCGTTTCACCGAACTGCTCTGGCAGCGGACCCACTGATCCCTCCCGGAGGTGTCCCCGGTGAGGGCCGGGGACACCGAGGGGCGGTCAGAACTCGTTGTCGGAGGCGATGTGGAAGTTGACGAGCGTGTTGGCGCTGCCGGTGTTCTTGGCGCACACCGTGTAGTCGCCCGCGCCAGGGAACGCCGGAACGCTGGTCGAGGTGAGGCCCTGCACCCAGCCGGTGACCCGGCCCGGGGTCGCGTACGCCAGGACGCCCGCCCGGTAGATGAAGAACTTGGCGCCGCCGGCGGTGGCGGTGCCGTCGCCCTGGACCTTGGTGGCCGCGTACTGGCCGACGCAGGCGGTGCTGCCGGGGGTGAGCGTGCCGCCCCAGCCGACCAGGGCGTGGGCGGGCGCGGCGACCGTGAGCACGGTGGCTCCGGCGGCGAGGGCGGCGATGCTGAGGGCGATACGACGAATCATGGTTTGTTACCCCGTTTCGAGACGATGTTGCATGTCCTACGAAACGTAGGCGTGCGGAATATTCGCTTCCGACGCCACTCAACGCCCGAAAACGGCCCGATTCTGGTTCACAGGCCCTGCGGGAACCGGAACAGCCGCCCGGGGTCGTACCTGGACTTGATCTGGACCAGGCGGGCGGCGTTCGCGCCGTAGTACTGGCCGAGAAAGCCGGTCAGGTCGGGGTCGATGTAGTTGACGTAGGCGTGGTCGCCGAAGAACGGCCGCATCGCGGCGTGCGCGCCGCGCGCCCAGGCCAGGGCGCCGTCGAAATGCGCGTAGTACTGCACGCTGTATAACGACTTCCGGTGCGGGAACGCGGTCGCGTCGGGCCGCACCCGCGCGATCGCCCCGCCGAACGCGTCCAGCAGCACGGTATGCCGCCCGGCTTTCGCCACCTGCGCGAGCAGCGCCCGGATCCCGGCGTCCCCAAGCGGCGAATACGCCAGATGCGACTTGGCGCTGAAGGTGTCCCGCACCAGCCGTCCGTTCGCGGTCTGCCCGGGTAACGACCCCGGCCGATGGCACTCGGACACCGAATAGGACGAGCACCCCGCCATGATCATCATTGCCTGCTGGTACGGCACATGCCGCACAGACCTGCTCGAAGGATCACGCCCCACCCGATCCAGCAGCACCTGTAACTGCTTCTCACACCCCGACTTGGACCCCAGATAGAGCCCGCCCACCGTCACATCCGGCGACGGATCATGACTCAGATGAAGATTCGACCACAACCCGTCCGGAGCCGAGGGCGCCCACCCCTGCCACGCCCGCAACACCGCTGCCGCCCTCGCCCACGGCCAGCGCAGCGAGAACACCGTCACCTCGCGGGTGGCGTGACTTCGGAAGGTGAACGACGTCGCGATCCCGAAATTTCCGCCTCCGCCACCACGGGACGCCCAGAACAGGTCGGGATGGCTGCTGGGGGAACATGTCACCCGCTTGCCGTCCGCGGTGACCATCTCCACCTGGGTGAGCACATCGCAGGTCAGACCGTACCGGCGGGAGACCACGCCGATGCCGCCGCCCAGGGTGAGCCCGGCGATGCCGACACTCGGGCAGGAACCCGCCGGGATGCTGACCCCGAGTTTGCCCAGCCTCGCGTAGACGTCGACGAGTTTGGCGCCCGCGCCGATCGTGGCCAGGCCCGCGCTGTGCCGTACCGACGACAACGGCGACACGTCCACCACCAGGCCGGTCCCCGTGGACCAGCCCGCGTAACTGTGCCCGCCGGACCGGGCGGTGATCGGCACGTCGAAGCGGCGCGCGAACGCCACGCACTCGGCCACGTCCGCCGGGGTCGCGCAGTAGGCGACCGCGGCGGGCCTGACCTTGTCGTAGGCCGGGTTGAACAGGCGCCGGGCGCGGTCATACGCCGAGTCGCCCGGGCGGACCAGCGTGCCGTCCAAGCCTCGGCCCAGCGCGCGCCAGTCCGGCGCCTGAACCCCGGCCAGTGCCAGACCGGCCGGGACCAACGCCAGAAATCCCCGCCGTCCCAGCGGGACGGAAGGGCGCACAGGAATCGGCATGATCACTCCCCGAAGTCACGACTACCTCGTGAGACGCGTGACATGCCGACGGGGTTGGTGACAATCAGGTCACCGTGCGCCGATCCGCAACGCCAGCGCCGGGCACATCTCGACCGCGCGCTGCGCCTCGCTCTTCGCCCACGAGGGAACCGGGCTGTCGATGAACACCGGATAGCCGTGATGGTCGAGCTTGACCAGCTCCGGCACCAGGTGCGCGCACAGCCCGTGGCCCTGGCAGCGGGTCCAGTCCACGACCAGCCGCACGTCGGAGGCGTCCGCGATCGGAAGCGGCAGGACCTCCTTGGTCGGCCGCCCGCAGGTGCCGTTGAGCCGGTGCTCCTCCACGTCGTCGGCGAACGCCTCCAGCGCGGACAGGACGAACCTGGAGGTTCCATCCGGGTGGAAGCAGGCGCCCCGGCCCCGGACCGCCGTCGCGGCCTGCTGGACCAGATCCAGCGCGCCGGGAGTGCCGACCGTGAGCTCGGCCATCGCCCGCGCCAGCGACGGCAGGCCCATCCGGCAGGGGCCGCACTGCCCGGCCGACTGCGCGGCCAGGTAGGCGGCCACCCGGACCGTCTCGCCGAGCGGGCAGGTGTCCGAGCCGAGCGGCACGATGATGCCCGCGCCGAGCTCGCCGCCCGACTGGGACATGCCCCGCCGCGAGACGATCGCGCCGTACGCGTCGGCGGCGCTCAACCACTTGCCGTGGTAGCCGCCGACCAGCAGGCCGTCGCCCACCCGGGCCTCGCACATGTCGAGCACGGCCGCGAGCGGCACCCCCGGCGTGCACTCCACCACGGTGGGCGCGGCCACAGAGCCGCTCACGCTGAGCAGGATCGTGCCGGGCTCCTGCGGGGTGCCGACCGAGGCGTACTCCTCCGGGCCGAGCTCGGCCAGCAGGGCCAGCTGGGCGAAGGTCTCGGTGTTGGACAGCAGCGTGGGCAGGCCGTTCACGCCGCTGTCGCTGGAGCGCACCTTGCGCCCCGACGGCATGCCCAGCTCGCCGTTGACCGCCTTGACCAGGGCACCGCCCTCGCCGGAGATGAACCGCTCCTGGATGCCGACCACCCGGACGTAGCCGATCAGGCCGCGCTCGGCCACGGCGGCCATCATGGAGCCCTCGGCGAGCTCCCCGGCCGGGGTGGCGATCACCACCTCCTTGGCGTCCAGGGCGCTGGCCGCCAGCAGCGCGCCCTCCAGCACCAGATGCGGCGAGCGGGTCAGCAGCATCTTGTCCTTCATGCTGGCCGGCTCGCCCTCCGCGGCGTTCACCAGCACCACCGTGTCGGAGGAGCGGGTGTGCGCCGCGACCGCGCGGAGCTTCCTGGCGAACGGGAAGGCGGCGCCGCCCCGGCCGCGCAGGTCGACCTCCTCGGCCATGGCGATGAGCCCGTCGACGGTCTCGCCGTCGAGCTGGCGATGGATGGTGTAGTGGGTGTCCAGATCCAGCCGGCGGTTGTCGTCCAGCCCGGCGGTCAGCCGAGCCGGACCCATCCGGCGCAGTTTGGAGACGCGATAGGGGATCATACGACTCTCCGAAGCTTGGAGGAGGTGCGTTCGCGGCCCACGATGCTGATCGGTTCGGGAACCGACTGAGGCGCGGGTGCGACCTCAGGCATCGGCAGGGTCTCCAGGTCGTCGGCGATCGTCGCCGCAGGGCGAAGAGAGGCGACGACTCTTAGCAGCAGGGCGGTGCCCACTGCCACAAGGCAGGCGATGTAACTCCAGCTCACCCACGCGGCAGGGGTACGGCCGGCGGCCAGGCCGTGCAGGATCGACACGGGCCAGGCCAGGTAGGCCAGGTCGTGCAGACCCCGCCACAGCCAGGGTCGCTCGGCCTGCGCGAACCGGCCGCGCATCACTCCGGTCGCGACGACCACGATCATCAGGTCGGACGCGATCGCGCCCGCCCCGATGGCCAGGTTCGTCGTGGGGAGCACCGAACCCCAGGCCGGGACGAGCCCGGCGGCGATCTTCATACCGATGTGGGTGACCAGGAAACCGACCCCGACGAGTGCGGCGGCTCGGTGCACGAGCTGGGCGCGCACCCGCCAGGGGATGGGGAGCAGGAGACGTTCGGAGGCGAGTAACCCGAGGGCGACCGTCGTCGTCAAGGCGACGAGCGAGAGCACGCCCGCGTAGACGGTCAGGAAGTTCTGCGCCTCCGCGAGGAGTCCGGCGCTCATGCCGTTTCTGGCGGCGAGCAGGGCGCCGAAGATGACGACCACGACCACGGTGCCCAGCGCGATCCTGGCTGGGCGGGACTGCAGGTTGAGCGGCGTTTCTGGCCGACGGTGAGCCCGTCGTCTGGACACGGATTCCTCCGGTTGGGGGGAGTCTGCTGGGAGCGGGGCGGGCTCGGAACTGCCTCGTGTCATCTGCTTATTCACCTCCGGGTCAGCAGCGCTGGCCTCGGTTGATGCACTGAACGACGAAGTTCATCAGCTGGTTGGACATCACGTTGTGGAAGTCCGCGTGGTCGGTCACCGGGTTGTGGAGCTGTTCCGGGAACGCGTCCACGGCGAACGAGGGGCCCGTCGGGACCGAGTACGTGAGGGTCATGCGCAGCTGCGGGATGGCGCGGGTGCCGGCGGGGCAGGCGCCGTTCTGGCCGGGGAACACCACGTGGGTGCGATGGTTGGCGCTGTCGGTGTTCTGGCCGTCCCAGCAGCTCGGGAAGTCCAGCTGGCGGACCACCAGGCTGCCGCGCGGGCAGAGCGGGTACTGGGTGGTGAACCGGTTGGTGAAGCCGGTGCAGCTCCACTGCGCCCGGGCGTTCGCGCCGCCGTTGGTGCCCGCCTTGGCGTCGCCGGTGATCAGGCGCAGGAACCGGGGCATCGCCACGACCCGGCTGGCCGGGTTGCCGCGGAACTGGAGGGTGACCGAACGGGGGGTCACGATCCTGCCGATGTTGCCGTCGGCGGCGCCGCCGAGCTCGGAACCGTCCTCCCCGGGCCTGGGGGGAGGCGGCTGGGCCGGCTCCGTCGGCTGCTGCGACGGAGTCTGGCTGGGCTGCGGGTTGTTACCCTGGTTGTTCCCTTGGTTGTTATTGCCCTGGTTGTTGTTGCCGGGGCTGCGACGCTGGTTGGTGTTCTGGGCGCTGAAGGCCTGCTGGTTCTGCTGCTGACCCTGCTGGTCCTGCTGGTTCTGCTGGTCTTGGTTCTGCTGGTCCTGGTTCAGGTTCTGCTGCTGCTGGTCCTGCGGCTGTTGTTGCTGCTGCTGACCCTGATCCTGGCCCTGCTGTTGCTGCTGGTCCTGGTTCTGCTGGTTCTGCTGGTCCTGGTTCTGCTGTTGCTGGTTGTTCTGGTCCTGGTTCTGCTGCTGGTCGTTGTTCTGCTGGTTGCGGTTCTGGTTCTGCTGGTCACGTTGTTCCTGCAGCAGGTCCGGCCGGAGCCGGATGATCGGCCAGAAGTACGCGGACTTGTCACCGAACCGGCAGGTCGTGCCGCCGGCCGCCAGGCTCTGGTCGGTGGAGAACCCGTTCGTGGTGCGGTTGCCCACGTAGTCGTGCACGTGATGGGCCCCGTTGGTCACGCCAGGGGCGACGATGTGGTTGTCGGAGTTGCGATGTCCGTTCTGGTTGCGGCCGCACTGGGACACGAACGAGCCGCGCCCGGCGCGTACGCCCGTGCTCCCCGGGGGCACCCGGCGGATGTCAACGAAGTCGCTCAGGGACGGACCGACTACGGCGCTTAACGCGGGGGTGGCCGAGATGGGCATCACGAGTGATCCGGCCAGCAGGACGCCAGCGACCGCTATAGAGCGTTTTCGCATGGATTCTCCTCTTGCGAGCTAGGACTAGCTAAGACTGAGGGGTTGGCAGCTGCGAGTAGTCCACAAGACCTGTTTCCTCAAGCAGGGTCATGTGCTTGAGGACCACCGCGTTCGCCTTGGAGGCGAATTCGCGGATCTTGTCGTTGCGGGTTCCCGCCCGGACCGCCGCGATGGTCGCGAAGACCTTGCCGTGCGCGGCGCGCAGGCGGTCGGCGAACGTCTGATCGAACTCGGCACCGGTCCGGCTGGAGAGCTCGCCGAGCCAGCGCTGCTGGTCGGCGTTGGGCTCGTCGGGCAGCTGGACGCCGAGTTGGGCCGCTTCCGCGCGGACGTCCTCGTCGAGCTGTGCATGGTCGTTCATCAGGTGAACGCCGGTTTCCTTGACCTTCGCGTTGGTCGAGCGCTCCTGCGCCCAGCGGCCGGCGGGGATCTCCCAGAGCCCGGCCCACCGCACCTTGATGAGCAGATCTCTGTCGGCGGGACCCAACGGGCCCCAACGCGTCTGGGTCCAGCCTTCCTGTTGCGCCGCTTGACTCTGCGGGACCACCACGATCACGGCAACCGCTGCCGCGAACAGGAAAACACCGAACACCACGAGCTCCCCGAACCGGAACCGCATGGCGCCCTCCTCTCTTCGGAGACAGGTACGCGGGGTTCCCGGAGCTGGTTCAGCAAATAGTCAGAAATGACTGGAGTTACGGGAGTTGTGTACATCACACAAAGACAGGTGCAAATATGTGGCTCGTGCGCCGACAACTCGACACCCGGTTCGAGCGTCTGGACCCCGACGACGACCCTGATCGGGATGATCGTCTGATCAGGGAGTTGTACCAGGAGTTCGGTGGTCCGTTGCTCCGTCAGGTCAGGCAGTCGACAGGCAACGACCTGCAGTGGGCAGAAGACGTCGTTCAAGAGACGCTTCTGCGCGCCTGGCGTAACGCGGCGAAGTTAACGTGGGAACGAGGGCTCCTGTGGGCCTGGCTTCTTACGGTATCGCGTCGCATCGTGATCGACGGCCGTCGCAGGCGCGGCGTCCGGCCCAGGGAGGTCGAACCTCCCGAGGCGGACACCGTCGCCGTACCCGACGCGACCGACAAGACGCTGGCGGCCATCGTGGTCGCCGACGCCCTGCGCGGTTTGTCGCCAGATCACAGGGAAGTTATAGAACAGACATACTTACGGGACCGTACGGTAAGCGAAGCAGCAGAGATACTGGGGATACCACCGGGTACGGTGAAGTCCAGGCTCTACTACGCTTTGCGAGCTCTACGCGGTGTCCTGAAAGAGAGGGGAGTGGCCAGCTGATGTCGGTCTTCGGGGAATCTCATGTTGTCCGATGAGGTTCCAGAGTCCTCGCACCACGACGTGGCGGCATACGCCCTCGGGGTGTTGGACCCCGAAGACATTCAGGGCTTCGAACTCCACCTCGTCTCGTGCGAACGGTGCCGGATCGAACTGAACGAGTTCGGCGAGTTACCCGGCCTGCTCAACGAGGTCAAGTCCGCGTCGCAGCGGGTCCGTCCTTAGTCGGGCTTTTGGTCCGTCCTTAAGTTGACGCCTGCGCGGTTTCGGATGACTAATGGGAACCTGCTCATCAGCCTGCCACCCCACTGTCGTGCCTGGTTAGGACCGTAGTGGCAGTCCATATAGCAACTTTCCCATTAGTATCGGGTCGGTGGCGGCCTGACTGCTGATCAATGGGGATCGGCGGGTGCGCCCCGAAGGAGTTTCGGGATGTCCGAGGCGAGAGCCGTACCGCCCTCGCGTAGTTTCGGTGAGGACGGCGCGCGGCTGTCCTATGGCGAATACCTACGCCTACCCCAGCTCCTAGACCTGCAGGGTCCCCAGTCGGGGGCCAGTGACGAACTCCTCTTCATCACTGAGCACCAGGTCTACGAGCTCTGGTTCAAGCTCCTCCTCTACGAGATGGAGCGGGCGCGGGACGCGATGACGGAAGGCGCCCTGTGGCGGGCGCGACACCTGTTCCGGCGGATCCACGCGGTTGAGCGGGTCCTGGTCGGACAGGTCGAGGTCCTGGAGACGATGACGCCCCAGGACTTTCTTGAGTTCAGAGCGGTGCTGGCCCCGGCGAGCGGGTTCCAGTCCGTGCAGTTCCGGGAACTGGAGTTCCTCTCCGGCGCGAAGGACCCGTCCTATCTGGACCGGCTCCGCGACGCGCGAGACGACGAACTCGCCCGGTTGCGGCGGCGGCTGTCGGAGCCGTCGCTATGGGATGCTTACCTCACCGCCCTCTCCCAGCGTGGCCTGCCCGTCTCCGACGCGGAGATCATGGACTCGCTGCTGATCGTGGCCAGGGACCGGGGGTCGCACGACGACCTCTGGCAGTTGGCCGAGGATCTGCTCACCCACGACGAGACGACCGCTTCCTGGCGGATGCGGCACGTGCAGATGGTAGAGCGACAGATCGGGACAAAATCTGGTACTGGCGGCTCTTCTGGGGCACCGTACCTGAGAGGGCGGACGAGGCTGCACTTCTTCCCCCTCCTCTGGGAATTGAGAGCCTGGCTTTGAGTACGACCTCACAAAGGAGTGAGTAGCGAGATGCCGCTCGACACGGCTGAGGCGATGGACGATCTGCTCCGCACGGCCGCCGAGACCTGCGGGCAGGTGCCTGGCACGGGCGACCCCGAGGAGGCGTTCCGCTTCCTGCGCGCCTACTACCGCCAGGTTCCCCTCGAGGATCTGGCCGACCGCGATCCCGTGGACGTGTGCGGCCCGGCGATGACGCACCGCCATCTGGCGGTCACCCGGCCGCAGGGCCGGGCCAGGGTGCACGTGTTCTCGCCCACGCTGGAGGACAACGGCTGGGATCCGGGACATTCGGTCGTCCAGATCGTCACCGACGACATGCCGTTCCTGCTCGACTCGGTCACCACCGAGCTGGACCGGCACCAGCTCGGCACGTACCTGATCGTGCACCCGCAGCTGCGGGTGCGCCGGGACATGACCGGGAAGCTGCTGGGCGAAGAGGACGCCGACGTCACCGGCATGATGCTGGTGGAGTCCTGGATGCACATCGAGATCGACCGGCAGAGCGATCCGGCCGTGCTCAAGGAGCTCGAAGCCGATCTGCGCCGGGTGCTCGAAGACGTCAGATACGCGGTCGAGGACTACGCCAAGATGCGCGCCCTGGCGCTGATGACGGCCGAGGACCTGGGCGACAACCCGCCGCCCTTAGATCCGGCCGGGGTCGAGGACAGCCTGGAGCTGCTGCGCTGGCTCGCCGACGGGCACTTCACCTTCCTCGGCTCGCGCGAGTACCGGCTGGAGGACGACGACACGCTCACCGCCGTGCCCGGCACCGGGCTCGGCATCCTGCGCGCCGACAAGGCCGGTTCCGCCAGCTTCTCCGCCATGCCGCCGGAACTGCGGGCCAAGGCCAGGGAGAAGCAGGTCCTGATCATCACCAAGGCCAACAGCCGGGCGACCGTGTACCGGCCGGCCTACCTCGACTACGTCGGGGTGAAGCTGTTCTCCGCCGACGGCGAGGTCATCGGGGAGCGCCGGTTCCTCGGGTTGTTCACGCATGTGGCGTACAACGAGTCGATCTCCCGCATTCCGGTGCTGCGCCGCAAGCTGGCCGCGGTCCTGGACCGGGCGGGGCTGCCGCCGGAGGGCCACGACGGCAAGGACATGATCGAGATCCTGGAGACCTACCCGCGCTCGGAGCTGTTCCAGATCTCGGTGGACGAGCTGGTCCCGATCGCGCTGGGCGTGCTCCGGCTGCGCGAGCGCAAGCAGGTCAAGCTCTTCCTGCGCCGGGACGACTACGGCCGCTACATCTCCTGCCTGATCTTCCTGCCGCGCGACCGTTACACCACGAAGGTCCGGCTGGCGATGCAGGATCTGCTGCTCAAGGCGCTGTCCGGCAGCACGCTCGACTACAGCGCGATGATCGGCGAGTCCGTGCTGGCCCGGCTGCACGTGACGATCCGGGGCGAACGCGGCAAACCGCTGCCTCCCCTCGATGTGGACGTGGACGCGCTGGAGGCCAAGCTCGTGGCCACCACCCGCTCCTGGGAGGACGATCTCGCCGCCGCCATCACCGAACTCTGCTCGGAGGAGGAGGCTCCCCGCCTCATCCGCCGCTACCTCGCCGCCTTCCCCGAGGGGTACAAGGCCGATTTCCCGCCGCGTACGGCTGTCGCCGACCTCAGGCGGCTGGAACAGCTGTCGGATTCCGACGGCGACATCGGCATGAACCTCTACGAGCCGTATGGCGCGGGCGAGGGTGAGCGCCGGTTCAAGGTCTACCGGCTGGGGCGGCCCATCTCGCTCTCCCACGTGCTGCCGTTGCTGCAGCGCATGGGCGTGGAGGTGGTGGACGAGCGTCCGTACGAGGTGGATCGGGATCACGACCCCGCCACCAAGGACGCCTGGATCTACGACTTCGGGCTGCGCTACACCCTGGCCGAGGACGTGGATCGCGATGATTTCAAGCGGCTCTTCCAGGACGCCTTCGCCGCCCTCTGGCGGGGCGAGGTCGAGAACGACGGCTTCAACGCGCTCGTGCCGGCCGCCGGGCTGACCTGGGAGCAGGCCGGGATCCTGCGCGCCTACGCCAAGTACCTGCGCCAGGCGGGGACCACGTTCAGCCAGGACTACATCGAGAAGGTGCTGGCCGGGAACGTGCGGCTGGCCCGGCTGCTGGTGCGCGTGTTCGAGGCGCGGCTGGATCCCCGGCGCGGCGAGGACGTGCGGGCCGAGCTGTGCGACGCGCTGCACGAGGAGATCCTGGCCTCGCTGGACGAGGTCGCGTCATTGGACGAGGACCGGATCCTGCGGGCCTACCTGGAAATGATCACCGCGACCCTGCGGACCAACTTCTTCCAGCTGGAGGACGGGAAGCGCAAGCCCTATCTCGCGCTCAAGTTCGATCCGCAGGCGATCAGCGTGCTGCCGGAGCCGCGGCCGAAGTTCGAGGTCTTCGTGTACTCGCCCCGGGTGGAGGGGGTGCACCTGCGGTTCGGCAAGGTGGCGCGCGGCGGGCTGCGCTGGTCGGACCGGATGGAGGACTTCCGCACCGAGATCCTCGGCCTGGTCAAAGCCCAGATGGTGAAAAATACCGTCATCGTGCCCACTGGGTCTAAAGGTGGATTTGTCGTTAAACAGCCGCCCGCGGGTGGGCGGGACGAGATGTTCGCCGAAGGGGTCGCCTGCTACCGGCACTTCGTGTCCGGGCTGCTCGACCTCACCGACAACCTGGTCGACGGCCAGGTCGTGCCGCCCCAGGACGTGGTCAGGCACGACGGCGACGACACCTACCTGGTGGTGGCCGCCGACAAGGGCACCGCCACCTTCTCCGACATCGCCAACGACGTCGCCGCGAAGTACGGCTTCTGGCTCGGTGACGCGTTCGCCTCCGGCGGTTCCGTCGGGTACGACCACAAGGCCATGGGCATCACCGCCCGCGGCGCCTGGGAGTCGGTGAAGTACCACTTCCGCACCATGGGCGTGGACGTCCAGAGCACCGACTTCACTGTGGCCGGCATCGGCGACATGTCCGGCGACGTGTTCGGCAACGGCATGCTGCTCTCCACCCACATCCGCCTGCTGGCCGCCTTCGACCACCGCCACATCTTCATCGACCCCCACCCCGGCCCCAGCGCCTTCGCCGAGCGGCGGCGGCTGTTCGAGCT
Source organism: Acrocarpospora sp. B8E8 (assembly GCF_039871605.1). NCBI lineage: Bacteria > Bacillati > Actinomycetota > Actinomycetes > Streptosporangiales > Streptosporangiaceae > Acrocarpospora > Acrocarpospora sp. B8E8. Next base: position 29,110 of record NZ_JBDPLV010000085.1, read on the forward strand.
GCCCCGCAGCTCCTGGGCGGACTACGCGTCCGACCTGATCTCCGCGGGCGGCGGGGTCTGGCCGCGCACGGCCAAGTCGATCCCGGTCTCCCCCCAGGCCAGGGCCGCGCTCGGCATCCCCGACGGGGTGACCGCGATGGCCCCGAACGACCTGATCAACGCCATCCTCAAGGCCCCCGTGGACCTGCTGTGGAACGGCGGCATCGGCACGTACGCCAAGGCCACCACCGAATCCAACGCCGACGCCGGGGACAAGGCCAACGACGGGCTGCGGGTCAACGCGGGCGAGCTGCGCTGCAAGGTGATCGGCGAGGGCGGCAACCTGGGCTTCACCCAGGCGGCCAGGATCGAGTTCGCGCTCAACGGCGGGCTGATCAACACCGACTTCATCGACAACTCGGCCGGCGTGGACACCTCCGACCACGAGGTCAACATCAAGATCCTGCTCGACCAGGTGGTCCGCGACGGCGAGATGACCGACAAGCAGCGCAACCAGATCTTCCTGGACATGACCGACGAGGTCGCCGGGCTGGTGCTGCGCGACAACTACGCGCAGAACGTGGTGCTGGCGGCGGCCACCAAGCAGGCGCCGGAGATGCTGCACATCCACGCCCGGTATCTGCGCCGGATGGAGCGGGCCGGGCTGATCAACCGGCGGCTGGAGTCGTTGCCGACCGACAAGGCGCTGGCGGAGCGGCGGCAGGCGCGGCTCGGGCTGACCCAGCCGGAGCTGGCGGTGGTGCTCGCCTACACCAAGCTGGTGGTGGACAAGGAGCTGCTGGCCTCGGATCTGCCGGACGATCCGGCGCTGCAGGACCGGCTGGTGTCGTATTTTCCGTCGGCGTTGCGGGAGCCGTACCGGAAATATATGGACTCGCACCCGCTGCGGCGGGAGATCATCACCACCAGCGTGGTGAACGACGTGGTCAACTTCGGCGGGACGAGCTTCGTGTTCCGGTTCGGGGAGGAGACCGGGGCGTCCATGCGGGACATCGCGCGGGCCTATCTGGTGGCGCGGGAGGTCTTCGACCTGGCCGGCTTCCGGCGGGCGGTCGAGGCGCTGGACGGCAAGGTGGACGTGGACACCCAGCTGCTGATGCTGCTGGAAGGGCGCAAGCTCTCCGAGCGCGGCACCCGGTGGCTGCTCGGGAACCGCAGGCCGCCGCTGGATCTGGCCTCCACCGTGAGCTTCTTCGTGGAGGGGGCCAACGGGCTGCTGCCGCACCTGCCGAAGATGCTGGCCGGGCTCGACCTGGCGGCGTTCGACGAGCGGCGGGACACGTTCGTGTCCCGGGGCGTGCCGCCCGAGCTGGCCGAGCGCACGGCCGGGATGGTGCCCGCCTACTCCACCTTCGACCTGGTGGAGATCGCCACGCTCACCAAGCGGCCGGTGAACGAGGTGGCCGAGGTCTACTTCGACCTGGCCGAGCGGCTCCAGCTGGCCCGGCTGCGGGAACGGGTGATCGCGCTGCCCCGGGACAGCCGGTGGAACGCGATGGCCCGCTCCGCCCTCCGCGACGACTTGTACGCGGCGCACGCCAGCCTCACCAGGGACGTGCTCATCCACAGCACCCCCGGGCTCCCGCCGGAGGAGCGGCTGGCCCGCTGGACCCGCGCCAACGAGGCCGCCGTGGCGCGGGCCAGGCAGACGCTGTCGGAGATCTGGGAGAGCGACACCTTCGACCTGGCCACCCTCTCGGTCGCGCTGCGCGCGATCAGAACGCTGGTGGCCACCAGCAGCCTGCCGCAATAGGACTCAGGTGGCGCTCGCCCTGGTCACCAGGCCGTCGTAACCGACGATCTCGGCGGGCGCCCGGGAGTCCTTCGGCGGGATGAAGCCGACATACTGCTGGGTCTCCAGGATCCGGCGCTCCTTGATGATCACAGCGGAGAGCAGCGCCCAGCGGGCTTCCTCGGGAATCGCCAGATGCCCGCCCTGGGCGTTCTCCACCTTCGCCGTCCAGGTCGTGGTCCTGGTCAGGCTGTAGAGCACCAGCCCGCCCCCGTCACTGGTACGGACCGCGTACACCGGGAACCCCACCGCCAGCGCGAACAGCGAGTCATACGCCAGGCCCTGCGCCTTCAGCGACTCCCGGTTCCGCTTGATCTCCGCGAAGTAGCCGGTCGTGCGGGGACCGGGCTCGATCAGGCCGGAGGCGTAGCCCGCGCGGCCCTCCTCGGCGATCGTGGCGTGCAGCGGGCCCATCAGGTGGGGGCTGATGGCGATGCTCTGGTCGCGGGCGTCCAGGGCGGTCGCGTAGCCGTCCTCGTCGAAATCCAGCGGGGGCAGGTCGGCTTCCAGCAGCGATTCGAAGCTGTTCTGCCAGATATCGCCCTGCTTGACGAAGACCATCAGCGCTTTTCTGGGGGGTTCGCCCTTCTCGCGGCGGTCGATGAGGGTCGCGAACCAGAGGGGGGCGTTGCCGTACTGCCGGGGGACGATCAGGGTCGGCTTGCCCCAGGTGTAGCGGGGCGGTTTCATTCCGGCGGACCGGTACTGGGCGATCGTGAGCAGATCCTGGCCGTCCCTGGCCAGGTCCAGCGCCCAGCGTTCGTCGCCGTTCGCCCGGGCCACGTCGTCGGCCGCCAGCTGTTCCTTGACGGCGACGGCGGCGTCCTCCAGCGTGAGCGCCACCGGGGGGGCGGGGGCGGCCGACGTCGTCGCCGCGACCGGGCTGGGCTTGGGCGCGGGCGGTGGAGCCGACGTGCAGGCGGCGAGCGCAAACAGGGCCGCGAAAAGGGCAACGAGGGCGATCGCGCGTCGCATCGTCTCCCCCCTTCCCCGGGCCACCGGTCCCATATCGTAGCCAGTCCGAGGTTCGCGTACCCTTTACAGACGTGGCAGCCATCGACCCAGCCGAAGAGATCAACGAGCTTACCGGCACCCTGAACAGCATTCAGGACGTGCTCAATCTCGACGCGCTGCGCAAGCAGATCGCCGAGCTGGGAGAGCAGGCCGCCGCGCCCGACCTGTGGAACGACCCCGAGGCCGCGCAGAAGGTCACCAGCAAGCTCTCCCACCTGCAGGGCGAGGTGAACAGGGTGGAAGGCCTGGTGAGCCGCCTGGAGGACCTCACCGTGCTCTACCAGCTGGCCGCCGAGGAGGGTGACGACGACACCCTCGCCGAGGCCGACCGCGAGCTGGCCTCGCTGCGCAACGACATCGGTGCGCTGGAAGTGCGCACCCTGCTGTCGGGTGAGTACGACGCGCGTGAGGCGCTCATCACCATCAACTCCCAGGCCGGCGGCGTGGACGCGGCCGACTGGGCGCAGATGCTGCTCCGGATGTACCAGCGCTGGGCCGAGCGTAAAGGTTTCCCCACGGAGGTTTACGACACCTCCTACGCGGAGGAGGCGGGCATCAAGTCGGCCACCTTCACCGTCAAGGCGCCCTATGCGTACGGCACGCTCCGCGGCGAGCACGGCACCCACCGCCTGGTCCGGATCAGCCCGTTCGACAACCAGGGCCGCCGGCAGACCTCGTTCGCGGGCGTGGACGTGGTCCCCGTCGTCGAGCAGACCGACCACATCGACATCAACGAGGACGATCTTCGCATCGACGTCTACCGGTCATCGGGCCCCGGCGGGCAGGGCGTCAACACCACCGACTCGGCGGTGCGGATCACCCACCTGCCGACCGGGATCGTGGTCTCCTGCCAGAACGAGCGCTCCCAGCTGCAGAACCGCGCCTCCGCGATGACCGTGCTCCAGGCCAAGCTGCTGGAGCGCAAGCGCCAGGAGGAGGCCGCGACCATGAACGAGTTGCGCGGCGAGAGCACCACGTCCTGGGGCACGCAGATTCGCAACTACGTGCTGCATCCGTACCAGATCGTCAAGGATCTGCGGACCGGGGTGGAGGCCGGGAACCCCACCGCCGTGCTCGACGGCGACCTCGACGAGTTCATCGAGGGCGAGATCCGCTGGATGCGGCGGGCCGAGGCCGGTCAGGAGTAGTACAGCTTCAGCGCGGTCAAGGCGAGGATCAGTACCACCAGAAGACCCAGGAAAACCGGGGAGGAGAGCGGGAATCCGTGGTGGTGGAACTTCTCGCGGGCGTTGCGGCAGGCCGGGCAGCGGCCTTCGACAACGGGTTGGGCGCACGCGGCGCAGATCAAGTGTTCGCAGCTCATCGCAGCTTTACCCATGCCCTAATCGTTTTGTTTCCGTTATGGACGTTCCATGCCAGTGTTACCCCTAGACTGAGCTCTGGCCAACCGGAACGTCGATCTAGCGCAAAGAGACCGGCGCCCCCCGGGCTGGACGTCCCTCGCCCCCTAGACTGGCATGCCGTGATGCGCCCGTGATCCATTTTGATAATGTGACCAAGGTCTACCAGAACCAGAACCGCCCTGCTCTCGACCACGTATCCGTGGATGTGGACAAGGGCGAGTTCGTATTTCTCGTGGGACCTTCCGGATCGGGGAAGTCCACGTTCCTCCGACTGGTGCTCAAGGAGGAGCGGCCCAACTCCGGCGCCATCCATGTCGCCGGCAAGGACTTGGCCAAACTCTCCAACTTCAAGGTGCCGCACCTGCGGCGCCGGATCGGCTGCGTGTTCCAGGACTTCCGGTTGCTGCCGAACAAGAACGTCTACGAGAACGTCGCGTTCGCGCTCGAGGTCATCGGCAAGCCCCGGCGGTTCATCCGCAAGGTGGTGCCCGAGGTGATCGAGCTGGTGGGCCTGGAGGGGAAGGCGCACCGCATGCCCGACGAGCTCTCCGGCGGCGAGCAGCAGCGGGTCGCCATGGCGCGGGCCTTCGTCAACCGTCCGATGATCCTGCTGGCCGACGAGCCGACCGGAAACATCGACCCCGCGACGAGCATCGGCATCATGAAGGTGCTCGACCGCATCAACAGGACCGGCACCACCGTGCTCATGGCCACGCACGACGCGGCGATCGTCGACTCCATGCGCAAGCGTGTGGTGGAGCTGGAGGATGGCAAGATCGTCCGCGACCAGTCGCGGGGTGTCTACGGCCAGGCGTACTAGAAGAAGGAAGCATGCGGGCGAATTTCATCTTCTCCGAAGTCTGGATCGGGCTCCGGCGCAACCTCACGATGACCATCGCGGTGATCGTGACCGTCGCCGTCGGCATGGCGCTGCTGGGCGTGGGGCTGATGATCAACTCTCAGGTCACCTCCATGACCGGCTACTGGACCGACAAGGTCGAACTCTCGGTCTACCTGTGCGGGAAGGACTCCCCGTTCCCCGCCTGCCGCGAGTCTGGCGCGATCAGCCGGGAGCAGAAGGTCGCCCTGGAGACGACGATCAAGTCGATGCCGGAGGTCGACTCCGTCGTGTTCGAGGACTCGGCCAAGGCGCTGGAGAACTTCAAGCTCTCCGAGAACAACCGCACGCTCTCCTCCATCGTCAAGGTCGAGGACATGCCGGAGTCGTTCCGGGTCAAGCTCAAGGATCCGGAGAAGACGGCCGCGATCACCCAGAGCATCGAGGGCCAGACCGGTGTCTCCAACATCATCAACGAGCGTGACCTGCTGGACAGCTACTTCGGCTTCATGAACCGGCTCCAGGCCATGGCGCTCGGCGTGGCCTTCCTGATGGTCTGCGCGGCCACCCTGCTGATCGGCAACACGGTCCGGCTCTCGGCGTACAACCGGCGCCGGGAGACCGGCATCATGCGCCTGGTCGGCGCCTCCAACGTCTACATCCAGCTGCCGTTCGTGCTGGAAGGCGTGATCGCCGGCCTGATCGGCGGCGTGTTCGCGGCGGTGCTGCTGATCATCACCAAGGTGGCGCTGTTCGAGGGCATCCAGACCTACATGGCGGTGCCGCTGGGCTGGGACACGGTGGCCGCGGTCATCACCGGAACCATGGCCGTCGGCGTGCTCATCTGCATCCTCGCCTCGTTCATCACACTCCGCCGTTATCTGCGTGTGTGACGAGCGCCGGTAGGCTCTCTGCCATGCCACGTGAGACCGGGCGCAAGGTCATCGCCCAGAACAAGCGTGCCCGCCACGACTATTTCATCGAGGACACCTACGAGGCCGGTCTGGTCCTGACCGGCACCGAGGTCAAGTCCCTGCGGGCGGGCAAGGCCAACCTGACCGACGGCTACGCCACCGTCGAGAACTATGAGACGTGGCTGTACAACGTGTACATCCCCGAGTACAGCCAGGGCACCTGGACCAACCACGCCGCGCGGCGCAAGCGCAAGCTGCTGCTGCACCGCAAGGAGATCGGCAAGATCGAGGCCACCCTCAAGGAGCGCGGCCTGACCCTGGTGCCGCTCGCCCTGTACTTCAAGGACGGCCGCGCCAAGATCGAGGTCGGCATCGGCCGGGGTAAGAAGGACTACGACAAGCGTCAGACCCTGCGGGAGAAGCAGGACAATCGCGAGATGTCCCGCGCCCTGTCCAACGCGGTCCGGCGCAAGGGGGGCCGCTAGGCCGTGGCTCCTCGTCGTGTCCGGCTCGCGCTGGCGTTAGGGCTGCTCGTCCCCACGCTGACCGCCTGCTTCGAGGAGCCCGCCCCCCACGAGGCGATCCGCGACTTCCTCGTCGGCTGGGAGAGCGGCGACTTCGCCATGGCCGCCCGCCGCGCCGACGCGGACGAGGCCTCGGTCCGCAAGGCGCTCGGCGACGCCGGCCTGCACCTGGACGCCGCCTCGCTTCGCTTCAAGCTGCTCTCCATCACCCGGGACGGCGACACCGCCAAGGCCAGCTTCCAGGCCGAGGTGGACCTCGGGGAGAACAACCCGCTGTGGACCTACGACAGCATGCTGCCGCTGCACCTGGTCGACGGCCGCTGGAAGGTCCGCTGGTCGCCCAGCGTCATCCACCCCGACCTGCACGAAGGCCAGCGCCTGGCGGTCAAGGTGGACCCGCAGGGCCGCCAGCCCATCATCGACAGGTTCGGCGACACCCTCCAGGACGAGGACACGCAGTATGTCGCCCAGGTGATCCCGGTCCAGCTGTCCGACCCCGCCCGGCTCTGCCAGGAACTCGCGAAGGTGACCGGTTTCGCCCAGGACCGGCTGCTCAGCCGGATCCTGTCCGCCCCGCCCACCGACGCGGTCCCGCTGGCCACCTTCGGCCGCGCCAAGTTCAACCAGATCAAGACCCAGCTCGATCGCATCGACGGGCTCCAGATCGTCGACGTCAAACCGCCGGTGGCGCCCAAGTCGCCCGTGCAGATCGTCGGCCGGGTCAGCGCCGTCACCGCCGAGAGCGAGCAGCAGCTCGGCGGCCCGCAGCGGGCCGGCGACACCGTCGGCCGGGATGGCCTGCAGCGCGCCTACCAGGACCAGCTCACCGGCTCCACCGAGACCCGCGTCATCGTGCTGGACACCAAGACCTGGGAGACCGTCAAGGAGCTCAAATCCTGGCCCGGCCGCAAGAACACCCCCGTCCGCACCACGATCGACTCCCGCCTGCAGCGCGCCGCCGACCTGGCCGTGGCGGGGACCCAGCCGGTCGCGCTGGTCGCCGTGGACGCTCCCACCGGCCAGGTGCTCGCCGTCTCCACCAAGGACCTGAACCAGGAGAAGGACGCGCTGGCCGGCAAGTTCCCCGCCGGCACCACCTTCTCCATCATCGCCACCGAAGCCCTGCTCAAAGCCGGTCTGGACGTCGGCCAGAAGATCCCCTGCACGGCCGACCGCACCGTCGGCGGCGCCCGCTTCCAGCAGACCGGCGTCACCTCCTCCGCGCCCACCTTCGAGGCCGACTTCGCGCACGGCTGCGTGACCGCGCTGGCTTCGATGGCCCGCCGCGTGGACGAGGGCGCCCTCGCTGACAGCGCCGCCGCTTTCGGCATCGGCGCGCCCTGGGGCCTGCCCCTCAGCAGCTTCAGCGGAACCGTCCCCGCCGGGACCACCGACGCCGCCCGTGCCAAGATCATCGCGGGTTCCAGCGTGCGCGTCAGCCCGCTGGCGATGGCGCTGGTGGCGGGGGCCGTACGGGCCGGGACCTGGCACCCGCCCACCCTGGTCACCGCCCCCTCGTCCCCCGACCCCACCCCCGAGACCATCCCCAAGCCGCCCGCGCCCCGCCCCCTCGACGCCGGCATCGCCGCCGAACTCCGCTCCCTCATGCGCGCCGGCGTCGCCACCGGCTCGGCCCGCGCCGCCGCCGCCCCCGGCGATCCCGTGTACGGCGTGGCGTCCACGGTCACCTACGTCGAGAAGAAGGAACGCAGCCAGCTCTCCTGGTTCGTCGGCTGGCAGGGCGACGTCGCCGTCGCCGTCATGATGCGGGGCGCCGACCCGGCGGGCGCCTCCTCCGTGGCCGGCGCCTTCTTCAGCGGCACCAGAAAAGATTTCTGACCCCGGGCAACCATCCCGGCCCTCACCTGCGTCTTCTCAAGTGACCGGGTTCCGCTTGGGGGGTTGCGGACCCGGTCAACGACCAGGGCTCCATCTCGGGGGGAGCCCTGCTGTCCGGACCGGCTCGACCCTGCCGGTCGGCCCCCGGAAGCCTGCTGCTTCCGGGGGCTTACGGTGTTGTTTCAGGAGTCTGCTGCTCCTGGGACTTACGGGTTCTGAGGGCCCGCTGTTCTGGGGCTTATGGGTGCCGGGGCTTGCTGCTTCTGGGGCTTATGGGTTCCAGGGGCCTCGCGCGCTGCTGGAATACCGGTTCGCATGATGGCGTTGACGGCTGTAAGGTTGCGTTGCCTGTCTCCGCTCCGGCGGGGCCGGGGTTGACAATTCCACAGGGGGGTGACCGGTTTCGACTTCGACATTTCAAGGCAGGGGAAGCGGGCCGAGGACGGCGGACATAACCTCGTTAACACTGTGACCGCAAACCAATAAGTGCCGATAACACGAGCACTCCGGCTAGCCAGCGTACGCTGGCTCTCGCTGCCTAAGCAGCCGAGCTAAGCCGTGTCAGCCCGGGACCGCCTCCGGCCCGGGACCTGGCATCGCTAGGAGGCTAAACCTCTTGACCCGGTCGCGGGGCCAATAGGGAAACCAAACAGCGACTGAGCCCGTCGGCGACTCGCCTGTGAGATCGCCGGGGCTGAGAAACTCACAACAGGCTGCGCCCGGAGAAGCCCTGGCTCGGTGCCGAAGGACGCGGGTTCGATTCCCGCCACCTCCACGAATGGGACGACCCTGGTCGGAAGCCCTTTGGGCTTTCTCCCCAGGGTCGTTTCGGTTTCATACGGGGGGACGACCCCCCGAGCCCCCCGGTGTGGGGGGCCGAGCCCCCCACGCCCCCCGAGCTATCGCGTTGCCGTGTTCGGGTAAGCAAGTATTGGTTCCGCTCGGCGGCGGGCTGCTTGGTTGGAAGCCGTTTTGCGTTATATGGGGGCGATCTTTCATGCATTCCGGTGTGAACCCAACTTGTCCTCCACCGCACCTGAGATTCCTCCACCACACCTGAGATGGTGGATGCCACGGCGGTGGCGGGGCCGGGCAGAGCCCGGGGGAAACCAAAAGGGCTGGGTGGGTGGGAGAACCACGGGATCGAGCTGCCGCCTATTCGGGCGACCACGGTGCTGGCGGGGGCGGGCGGAGCCCGAGGAAAAACAGAGGGCTGGGTGGGTGGGAGAACCACCGGTTGGTGGCTGGCGTTTCGTGCGGGGGGCGCAGTCTCCTACGTCCCCTGAGGTTGCTTGCCCCCAAAGGAAGTCCTACACCAGCAGACCTTAGCCAATTCGTACAAAGCCAATGCTCACCTACTCAACCACGACAACCGTGTGCTGGGGGTGGGTCGTTATTGGATGGCGTGGGGTTTGGGGTGTTGGTAGCGTTTTGGCGTAGACCGGCCGTGGGACTTCGGTGTGACTTCCGGAAACCGCCTCTGAAGCGATGCTTCGCAGTTCGTGCCATCATTCCCCGGCCGGTCGGGCGCTACCAGGGGATGGTTGATGGAGAGCTACGCTGACCTGATCGAGTGCGAGGATGTGCTTCTTTTCGCTAATGCGGCGATTGCGGCGACGGGGCAGCGGGAGTTCCATGGGACGGGGGCGGAGCAGCGGTTCTCGCTGGGGTTTCTGCACCAGTATGTGCAAGGGAATTATCCGGATGTCTATGCGGCGATGCTGGCCTTGGACATCAATGATCATAATGCGGCGATGATCATTCGTAACGTGCTGCGGGAGCGGGGGCCGGTTGATGGTGGGCTGGTCGCCTGGCGGTTGGGGCGGATGCGGCCGGGCAGGGTGTATCGGCTCTTTCAGGAGTTGCGGCGGGATGGGGTCAACAACCGGCGGACCCGGGCGATCGTGCGGGACTGGCTGGGTGGGCGGGCGGATCTCGCGTTCGACGCGGTCAAGTATCGGGCGGGGGTGAAGGCGGCGGTGCGCCATGCGCATCTGCGGCTGGAGGGGGAACTGGGGGATTTTCTGTTCGCGCCTCGGCGGAGGGCTCGGTTCGAGACCGAGATCCTTGAGGTGTGGCGGCGGGCTCACTACGAGAGCGCGGCGTTGTACGAACTGCCGTACACGGTGGCGGAGGGTTTCGCGGCCCGGCGGGGGATCAGTCGTGCGGTCTTCCTGGAGCGGATCACGCCTCGGCTGACCCGGCTGGAGCGGTTGCGGTTGACGGAGTCGGCGCGGCGGAAGGGTGTGGACACGCAGGCTGATCTGGCTGCCATGCCGCTGGTCAGGCTGGCCTCCTACGCGCTGGCGCTGCCGGCGGCGAAGCGAGGAGCCGACATCGAGGCGGCGCTGCGGGCGTCGGCGGCTCGAGCGGCGGGGGCGCACGCGGGGACGTGGGGGGATGTCGTCGCGGTTCTGGATGACAGTTTCTCCTCCTACGGATCGCCGGTGAAGCGGCGGCGGCCGCTGGCGGTCGCGCTGGGCTGCCACTACCTGCTGGGGGTGCTGGCCGGGAACTACCAGGCATTGTGGCTGTCGGGCCGGTCCGATCCGCTGCGGGCGCGGCCGGTGGGGCCGACGGGGCTGGGGCAGCGGATCATCGACGCCCTGGAGTTGAGGCCGGAGCGGCTCGTCATCATCTCGGACGGGTGGGACAACGCGCCGCCAGGACTGGCCGCGGAGGTGCTGCGGGTCTGGCGGCGCAAGCTCGATCCGGGGAAGGAGGTCAGCATGGTGCATCTGAATCCGGTCTATGACGCGGAGCGGTTCGAGGTGCGGCGGTTGTCGCCGATGGTGCCGACGGCGGGGATTCGGGACGCGGAGGATCTGCCTGCTCTGGTGGAATTGGCCTCGTTCGCGGAGGGCCGTACGGGGCTGGCCGAATTGAAGGCGTATCTGGCGGATCGGGCGGCACGGCGATGATCGACTTCAGCGGGCTGGAGACCCGGCCCGCGCAGACCTGGGGTGCGGTGCGGATGGTGCCGCTCGTACGGCCGGAGCCCATCAGGGACCTGCGGCTCCACGCCAAGATCTACGGCGACGAGCCGTCCCTGGTCGCCCTGCCGGACAAGACGTCCTATATTTCCTACATTCCGCATGCCTTTGTCGCATCCTGGACCAAGGACGGCACGCCGGCGGCAGCGTACGGCACCCAGTTGGGGCAGCCGTTGCGGCACATCGGCATCCGGACCCGGCGGCGCATGGCGCGGCGGGTGGACAAGGACCGGCTGCGTTTCCTGCCTCTGCACCTCGCGCTGGAGGGTTATCTCGCGCTGCATTTCGGCGGTCCTTCGATCGCCTGGGAGGAGTGGACACAGCGGGCGCTTTCGCATGGCCTCTCGCCCCGGATCGAGGCCGCCTACAGCGGCGCGGACATCCAGGATCTCGACGACGCGCTGCGCGTGTTCGAGTTCTATCCGGGACAGTGCGGTCTGCTGCTCTACGTCGCGGACACGCTGGCCAGCGCGTTCGTCGTGCCGCATCCGGAGGACTACCAGGCTCTGCATCCCACGCTGATCCGCGACTTGTACGGCGAGCTGATCTACGAGTACGCACTCTTCTATCCCGCCAGGGACTTCATCGCGACGATCGACGCGACCACGGTGTCCTCGCTGGCCGACCTGCGGGCTCAGGCCGTGCGGCGGGAACGGGAGTGGGCCGAGTTTCATGATTCGGTCATGACGGAGGGACTGCTGACCTCCACGGAACGGGGGCAGGTGGTGTACCGGCTCGGGCGGTACACGCTGCGGCGGTGGCTGCCGTCCTTCGAGCGGCAGCGGGAGAACCACCTCAGCGAGACGATCACGGACGACGAGGGGCGGCTGGCGTATCTGAAGACCTTCCGGCTGTCCGAGGCGCAGAGCCGACGCGGGTACCTGCTCGACCAGCTGGCCGAGCACGACTGGCATCTGCCCAGTACGGCGGAGGCGCTCGGCACCGACGTGGCCGGGCTCGGGTTGCGCCTGGAGCGGGCCGGCTTCGGGCACCTGCTGCGGCAGGACATCATGGATGCCTACCGCAAGGCCAGACGGTGACCCCCCCGGTGGCACGTTTCGTGTTGTGCCGCGGGTCACGGGTTGCCGCTGTTGCACCTTGCTGAGCCTTGGCCCTCGTCGGTCACGCGTGGCGCTGACCCGGTAGATGTTGTCCTGGTGAGTGAGCAGGGGAACGTCACGCCGGAGAGATTGAGCGCTCCCATAAGTCCCAGCGCCAGGCGATCTGCATGCCCGCACGTTCGTATAGTGCGAGTGCTCCTGTGGGGTTCTCCGAATCGACATTCAGCATCGCGTCGTGGAGGTGGCGGTGGGCGAATGTGGCGAATGAGCGGCGGAGGAGGTGCGCTGCGATTCCGCGTCCTCGGTGGGTCGGGAGGACGCCGACCTCGGTCACCCAGCCGCGGTTGCCGTCGATATGTGCGGTGAGGGCGCCGACGGGTTGTCCATTGTCGGATGCCACGAGCCAGAGAGTTGGGTCGTGGCTGGGGCTGCTTACTGCTTCCTCGGCCCATAGATCGAATGGCTCTGGGTGGTAGCCCCAGTCGGCGGCGAATGCCCCTTGCAGGACGGTGTGGATGGCGATGAGATCGTCTGAGGGCTTGAGCCCGATGATTTCGATTCCCTCCGGTGCTGGGCCTGGCTCGATCGATTCGGCCAGGTTGATTCGCATGTACCAGAAGTGGCGGACCGGGCGGAGGCCTCGGGTTTGGAGCAGTGCTGCGGCGGCGTGGTCTGTGGCGTTGATCGAGTGGCGGAAGCGGCCGGAGGGGAGTTCGGCCAGCAGTTCGCGAGCTCGTTCCTCGATCTTGTTCAATAGCGACGAACCGATGCCCCGTGCCCGGTGCGTGGGGTGGACGGCCCCCCATGATCTGACGACACCGCGCTCTCCGAGCATGGCGTGCGCGTAACCGACAACCGTTCCAGCACTATCGAGAACTATCCATGCGTCGGTCGCCAGGTTAAAATCCCCTCGGTTCCACTCTTCTTTCACGAAACCGGCGCCCAGAATGCTCTGCTCGATCTCACCAGGATCATCGGCGATGAGCACATCCGCTACCGCATCGAGATCGTCCAGCGTTGGCGCGCGGAAGCCGTACCCGGCGGGCAGAACCATGGGCCGGAAGCTACCAGCGGCATAAGAATCAATGCCACTGGTTTACGACCTACTAGCGTGGCCTGCACGTGGACGCCCATGCACACTGCGTGCTGTTTGTCAGGTGGGGTTGGAGCGGACGAGGCGGAGGAATGCCTTCAGGCCGGTGATCAGCTCCTGATTGTCGCTCAGGCCGTCGACGGTTTCGTCGAAGCGGCGGGTCATCTGGGTGATGCGGCGGTTCAGGTCGTGGTCGCCGGTTTCCGTGGCGACCTGGAGGGCCGTCAGTTCCGCTCGGGTCTGGTTGAGTTTCTCGTCGAGATCGCGGACCGTGTCGTCGAGTTTGGTGCGTGCCTCGGTGAGGTCGGTGATCTGGGCGCGGAGCGTGGCGACGTCTTCGCGGGGGTAGTGGAGCTCCTGCATCAGGGTGCTGACACGTTCCCGCAGATGGGACATGTACGACCCGGCGGGGCGGAAGGCGGTGGCCAGCAGGTAGAAGCCCGCGAAGTAGTAGCCGACCTGGGCGCCGGAGAAGAACGTGATCACCGCGATGACGGCGGCGGAGACGATGTGCCCGGCCACGGCGAACCGGAGCATCCGGCGGGCGATCTCGGCTGCCTCGTCCTCGCGGGCCTGGGGGACTTCGATGCCACGCTCTCGGGACAGGTGGGCCTCGTGGATCACGCTTCGGGCGGAGAAGTAGAGGTTCCACGGCACGGTCAACAGGACGAGCAGCCAGATCAGGCTGATGGCACCGACCAGCACGGCGAGCAGGGTGCTGGGGGCGACCCCGGTATGGAAGGTCAGCCAAGCGGCAAAGATCGCGAAAGCCAGCGATACAAGGAAAATCCACCATTTCATGGGAACAATGATCTTTTGGGGTGCCTGCTCGCGACACCGCTGTCGTACTCATCTTCACCTGAGGATGTAGTCAACGGCGTGGGGAGGACTTGGCGGATCGCGGTGACCAGGAGTGAGTACCCAGTGCCTGTTGCCCCCGATGTTCCTGGAGAACAACCGGCGCATCACCGCGCTGAGCACCGTCATCTGCCTGAGCCTGGATCCACCGAGCCGAATCTGATGCGAATGTTGTGAAATGGGGAGAGGTGCCCTGCGAGCTGGGATGATGGGAGTTCTTCAGGCTTCCAGCAACCAGATCGATCGGACACCTCTCAAGTGCGTTGCGGCATGAGGCCGCTCGTGATGAGTAGCTACGTCGATGTGGAGGTTCGGATGAGGTGATGCCGAGGGCGTAGCCAGATCAGTGTCCGAGATCTGTCTCCACCGTGACGTGCGTGGCCGGT
>NZ_JBDPLV010000086.1:0-43541 GCF_039871605.1 Acrocarpospora sp. B8E8
GCGAAGTGCCGGAACGTGCGGCATGTCAACCCCGGATGAGCTCCGACCCGCGTTCGCGGTGCAGGGACCACGCCGGAGCGGCATGCCTGTTACCCCGGACTGCCCCGACTTACGGGGCAGGTCTTAGAGTTGCGGAATCATGGCTGAGGAGTACGTCCAGTCGCTGGCACGCGGCCTGGCGGTGATCCGCGCGTTCGACGCGGTCACGCCCGAGCTGACGCTGAGCGACGTCGCGCGCAAGACCGACCTCACCCGCGCCGCGGCGCGCCGATTCCTGCTCACCCTCGTCGACCTGGGCTATGTCAGGACCGACGGCCGGCTGTTCTCGCTCTCGCCGCGCGTGCTCGAACTCGGGTACGCGTACCTGTCCAGTCTGTCGCTGCCCGAGGTGGCGCTGCCGCACCTGGAGCGCCTGGTCGCCGAGGTGCACGAGTCGGCCTCGGTGTCGGTGCTGGACGAGGCCGACGTGGTCTACGTGGCGCGGGTGCCGACCACCCGGATCATGCGGGTGACCATCGCGATCGGCACCCGGTTCCCGGCGCACTGCACGTCCATGGGGCGGGTGCTGCTGGCCGGGCTCTCCCCCGCCGAGCTGGACGCGTTCCTGGCGGGCAACCCGCTGGAGCGGCTCACCCCGCGCACGGTCACCTCGCCGGTCGCGCTCCGGAGCGAGCTGGACCGGGTGCGCGCGCAGGGCTGGGCGATGGTCGACCAGGAACTGGAGGAGGGCCTGCGCTCGATCGCCGCGCCGATCAGGAACCGGGCCGGGCGCACGATAGCCGCGGTCAACCTGTCGTCGCACGCCAGCCGGACCACGCTGGAGTCGGCCCGCCGTGACCTGCTGCCGCCGCTGCTGGCCACCGCGGCCAGGATCGAAGCCGACCTGCACGCGGCCGCGAGCCGGGAGGCCACGCCCTGACCGGTGACAACGTTGTCAGTTAGGATCGGGGCGTGGGACGGCCGACGATGAACGACGTGGCCGCGGCAGCGGGCGTCGCGCTGAAGACGGTCTCGCGCGTGGTCAACGACGAGCCGGGCGTCAACCCGGCCACCGCCGACCGGGTCAGAGCCGCCATCGAACGGCTCGGCTACCGCCGCAACGACAGCGCCGCGACCCTGCGCAGCGGCAGGACGGCCAGCATCGGCCTGGTCATCGAGGACGCCGCCGACCCGTTCTACTCCGGGCTCAGCCGGGCCGTCGAGGATGTCGCGCTCCGGCACGGCTACCTGATGTTCACGGGTTCCTCCAGCGAGGATCCGGCCAGGGAACGCGAGCTGGTGCTGGCCTTCTGCGCCCGGCGGGTGGACGGCCTGGTGATCGTCCCGGCCGGAAACGACCACGAATACCTGACCCCCGAACTGGACGCGGGCATCTCCGCCGTCTTCGCCGACCGCCCGTCCGGTTCCGGCCGCGACCTGGACACCGTGCTCTGCGACAACGCGGGCGGCGCCCGCTCCGGCGTGGCCCACCTGATCGCGCACGGCCACCGCCGGATCGGCTTCATCGCCGACGCGCCGTCCATCTTCACCGCCACCCAGCGCTGGTACGGCTACCGCCAGGCCCTCACCCAGGCAGAACTCCCCTACGACCCGGCCCTGATCGCGATGGGCCCACCGGAACCCGCCCGGGTCCTGGCCGACGTGGAACGCCTGCTCGCCCTGCCCGACCCGCCGACCGCCCTGTTCACCGGCAACGGCAGAACGACCGTGGCCACGCTGCGCGCCCTGAACCGGCCGATCGCGCTGGTCGGCTTCGACGACTTCGACCTGGCCGACCTGCTGGGCATCACGGTGGTCGCGCAGAACCCGGCCGGTCTCGGCAAGGCCGCCGCCGACCTGCTGTTCAGCCGCCTGTCCGGCAACCGGGAGCCCGCCCAGCGGCGCGAACTACCGACCCAGCTGATCACGCGCGGCTCCGGGGAGGGCGTCTTCCGCCTGTTCTAACCGACCGCCCTGGGATAGAGGTGCTTGCGCAAGGCGATCGCGGAGAGCAGGACGGCCACCCCGGACAGGGCGATCGCGGGCGCGGGCCCGGTCAGCTCGGCCAAGCCTCCGGCGATCACGCCGCCCAGCGCCTGGCAGGTCATCATCCCCGATTGGGACAGGCCGAACGCCTGCCCGAGCGTCTCCCCTGGCACCGCCTCGACGAACCTGCGCTGCAACCCCAGGTTGTAGGAGAGCGCGCTCCCGGCCAGGAACGCGAGCCCGGCCGCCGCGAGGGGGCCCGGCTCGGCCAGGAACCCGAGCAGCGGCAGGCCGAGCAGCACGACCAGCGGCAACGTCAGCCGTTCGCGCAGCGCGGGCGGCGCGAACCGGCCGACCACGAACTCCCCGACACCCATCCCGGCCGCGGTCACGGCCAGCACGATCCCGGCCGCCGACGCCGTCCCCCGCTCAGTGAAGTACGGAATGAACACCGCCTCCGCCCCCACCATGAACATGATCGGCACCCAGCCGACCAGCATCAGCCCGCGCACCCGGCGATCGGCGAGCAGGGCCAGGTTCACCCGCAGGCTGGCGCGGACCACGCCGGCCGTGGCGGCCACCGCGCGGGCGGCACGGTCCCGCAGCCCGAACCTGAGCACCAGCGCGCCGCAACCGGACAGGCTCGCCGTGAGCAGCAGCGCGTGATTCGGCCCGATCAGGGCGAGCACGCCACCGCCGACCGCCATCCCGGCGATCTGGGCGCCCGCCGCCGTCATCGTGAAAATCGCACGCCCCAGCACGAAGCCGTCCCCCGCCAGCATGTCGGGCAGGATCGCGTTGCGGGCCGCCGCGAAGATCGACGCGGGCACGCTGGTCACCAGGACCACCGCCAACATTGCCCACACCGAAAGCCCGGCGAACGCCAGCACCAGGCACACGGCGACCCGCAAGATTTCGCCGGCCACGATCACCGGCCGCGGCCGCAGCCGGTCGGCCAGCGAGAGCAGGAAGACCCCACCGACCGCGTGCGGCAAGAACCCGATCATGTACGCGGCCGCCGACAGCCCGGCGGACTCGGTCTGCGTGTAGACCAGGACGGACACGGCGAGCATCTTCACCGATTCGCCCAGGACCATCAGCAACTGCCCGGCGAACAGCACCCGGAACTCGGCCACCGAGAACACTTCACGAAATGTCGCCGCGCGTTCCGGGATGGACTCGGACCCGGCGGGCACACTCTCCGCCGATCCGGAACCCTCCGAAACCAATGTCGCCGCACGTTCCGGGATGGATTCGGGCCTGGCGGGCACGCTTCCCGCCGATCCAGAGCCCTGCGAAACCAATGTCGCCGCACGTTCCGGGGTGGACTCAAGCCCGACCGCCCCGGCGGGCGCATTCTCCCCCGGTTCGGAGTCCCGTGAAGCCGACGAAGAACCGTCTGCCATGACACCTCCCGCATCAGATGCTCGGGAGGTCCCACCCTCTTTCGCTAATATTTCGGAAATATCCGAAAGGTAGGGGTGGATGATCCGGATCGAGGTGAGCCCGCAGGACATCGCCGCGAGCCGGTTCGCGATCTCGCCGGTGGTGGAGACCATGCACGCGCTCTGGGTGGTGTCGGGGCGGCAGCCCGCCGGGCCGCTGCGGTCCTGGGTGGAACGGGCGCGAGAGCAGTACAGGCCCTTGGTGGCGGCCAATCCCGAGCTGCGGGCCTTGCACGCGCTGATGCGGGCGGGAGGCTACAACGCGGACTTCGTCGCGCCGCCGCCCTCCGGGGTGAATGCGCGGTTCGAGGCCGAGATCGAGCGCATCAGGGCGACACCGCTCGCCCAGGCGCGGGCCGAGATCGCCAGGAACCTGGACGGCGTGGCCCGCCCGCCGGACGCGGTGATGGCCATCCTGAACGGCCCGGGCGTGGTGAACGCGCTCGCCGACGCCCTGGAACTGGCCTGGTATTCGGTCCTCGCCCCGGACTGGCCGCGCTTCCACGCCATCCTGGAACGCGACGTGGTGCAGCGGGCCGGACGGCTGGCCACCTACGGCTGGGCGGCCGCGCTCGACGACCTGAACCCCAGCATCGGCTGGCGCGACGACGCCATCGAGATCCGCCACCGGGGCGACCCCGAGCACTACCGCCTCAACGGCCGCGGCCTGCTCTTCATCCCGAGCGCGTTCTCTCCCAAGGTGATCCCCTACCTGGAGGATTCCTGGCCCTACGCGGTGGTCTATCCGGCCCGGGGCACGGCCGTCCCCGCCCACACCGGCGGCACCACCGCCCTGACCCGCCTGATCGGCCGCTCCCGGGCGCGCATCCTGCTGGAACTGGCGACCCCGGCCACCACCTCCCAACTCTGCGCCCGCCTGACGCTCAGCCTCGGCGCCACCGGCGACCATATCTCCGCCCTCCGCGCGGCCGGCCTGATCACCGGCACCCGCACCGGCCGCACCGTCCGTTACCACCGCACTCAACTCGGCGACGCGCTCACCATCGGCGCCGCGAATTCCGCCAAGGGCGCCTTCTGACAATGATCCGCCGCACAACAATCACCTGGTCTTTGTGCGGGCGGCTCAAGCCGGATAAACCACACATACATCTTGGAACGGACCAGTAACCCGGAATCGGCCTGACCCATGGCAAAGAAAGCAAGAAAATGCTTTCACGAGAAGTTCGATTCATGCATACTAGAACTGCAACTCGGGGGTGTGCGGTCCGACTCGCGCCATCACATTAAAGTCGATCATGGCTTTGTGCTGGCCTGAGCAGGTAAGACACCATAGGGGTGCATGGATGTCAGGACCAGGCTGGGAACGCCGGAAACTTGAGGTCTATGCCTTCTGGCTGGCACTTGTCGCGTGTTTCTCCGTGGGGATAGCTCTCACACTCTTCGACGACGACCTGCGCCAGAGTGCGGTCCTATCGTCCATCGGCCTCAATCTGATCGCTTCGGTGATCTTCGCTGTGGTGTTCTCCTGGCTCAGCGGAAACGTGCAGCAGCGAATCCTGCTCGAGAATGTACGAGCCGAGCAGGCGAGATCGCTGGCGGCCCAGGAATCGGCGACCCAGTCGATGCTGGCCAAAGTCTCGGAGCTGTCGACCGAACTCTTCGTAAAGCTGGCCGGCTACGAGGGGCGGTTCATGCCGCAGGCCACCTACGACGCGAGCGATGATCCTGTCGTCGCGTTCAACAAAGATATCAGCAGGAGCCTGGAACAATCTTCGTCCTACGCCTTTCGCGGCACGAGCGCGAAATTCGTTCCGATCAGGTTGAAGAAGGCGCCCAGAGGCAGTCTGCGATCCGTCAAGATCATAATGCTGGATCCCCGCAGCCGGCCCGTGCTCAACGCCCGGGCCGCGGAGAGGATGGAGCAGAAGAACTCGAACAACGGTTCCATCGACGCCATGATCGAGGACATAAAAGAAGAGATCTTCATGTCCGTGATAGCGCTGTACGACTGCCGCCTCTTCTGCTCCCCGGAAATCGTCTTCGTACAGGAAACAACAGCCACCCGGATCGAGCTCTTCGACGACGCGATCTATCTGTCCTGGTACCAAGGCCCAGAATCCACAACAAAACGATTTCCAGAAACGCTCAAATTTGGTCGCGACACGTTCTTGTTCAGGGTATTCGCCCAGGACTTTCATCGGCGCCACAGCCTCGAAGATTCCGTACTACGATTGACCCGCGAGACAACTGAAAGTGAACTGATGCAACAGCTTTCCGCACTTATCGGACGTTCCTGCACCAGCAGCGATCTGGTCAAATGGAGGGCGGCTCATGCCCATTTCGCGCAATCCGTCGAAGCGTTCCTCGACAATTCAGCATCCCGTCCGACCTGACGCGGCGGCTGAGGCCATCGCCCCCCTGAAGGACAAGGTCTTCGGTGTCCTGGTCTGCGCCGCGACGTTCCACGACGATCACGTGCTGCTCCTGCGGCGGAGCGAAGACCAGAAGTTCATGCCCGGGGAATGGTCGATTCCCGCGGGCAAGATCCAGCCGCTGGAGGAGAGCCTGGAGGACGCGGTCTGCCGCGAACTCTACGAAGAAGCGGGGATTAAAGGAAGAGTCCGCCACGGCCTCGGCATGTGCTGGTTCGAGAGTCGATATTACGACCAGCTTCTCCACCATATTCAGTTCAATTTCGTGGTCGACGCGGAAGACCGCCAGGTGAAGCTGATGGACAAGTCGAACATGGACCATCTGTGGCTCTCCGTCCACCAGATCCACCGACCGCCCGTCCGCATCGACGATTTCACCAGCACTGTTCTGGGCAAGGCCGTCGACTACCATCTGCGCCACCGCTGACGTGCGGCCCATCGCGCATATTCGGGAGCTGAGAAATGAGCCTGTTCGCCGGGGCATGCCCGATCAATGGTTTCCCCGCGTTGGAAGAGTTACCGTGGCGGGAGCAACTGGCGGTGGCCTTGGATTCCGCCCGGGCGTTGCTGGAGTCGAGCCGCCTGGAAGACGAGTTGATCGCATGGCTGGCCTCCCGCTCTGATGACCAGGTGGATGGCATTCTCAACCGGTCGCTGGAGCGGACCACACATTTCAAGTGGTTTCTCGGCGCCCAGCGTGGCGGCTACATCGTCTGGCTGCATGAATACAAGGCGCCTGAGGTGTTCGCCCACGCGGTGGGGTTCGCTGCCTCGGTGCACAACCACCGATACAGCTTCTGCTCGCGGGTGCTCTCCGGAGCCCTGCATGTGTCCGCCTTCGCGAATCCCGCCGAACCTGGCCAACCGCTACGGGAGCGCGAGCGCAGAGTGATCCGGCAGGGGCGGACCATGCTGCTCGGTCATGAAGAGATCCATCGGGTCGACCAGGTCGACCCGCACACCTACACCGTGCTCGTCCAGGGGCCCGCCGCGCGAGGGTTCAGCACCTGTTACGACCTGGTCAGCGGAACCAGCAGGCAGGTGTACGACCTGCGGAGCAGGCTCCCCGGCACGCTGGCGCACCTGTCCATGAGCCGGCTGCAGCCGGTGCGGAGCACGTCTTCCAGCCGGGTCAGCCCTTGAGGGCGCCCGCCATCAGGCCGCGCATGAAGAACCGGCCCAGCAGCACATAGATGATCATCGTGGGGATGGAGGCGAGGATCGCGGCGGCCATCTGCTGGCTGTAGGGGACGGTCTGGGCGCCCGCGATGTTGTTGAGCATCACCGTGGTCGGCCAGGAGCTCGGGCCGGTCAGGAAGATCGCGAACAGGAAGTCGTTCCACATCGAGGTGAACTGCCAGATGATCACGACCGCGAAGGCGGGACCCGAGACCGGCAGCACGATCGAGGCGAAGGTCCGCAGCATGCCCGCGCCGTCCACCCGGGACGCCTCGATGAGCTCGTCCGGGATGGTCACGTAGTAGTTGCGGAAGATCAGCGTGCAGATCGGGATGCCGTACACGACATGGGCCAGGACCAGGCCGGGGATGCCGCCGTACACGCCGAGGTTCACCATGAGCTGGACCAGCGGGATCATCACCCCCTGGTACGGGACGAACATGCCGAACAGGAACAGCGTGAACACGAGTTCCGAACCGGGGAAGCGCCACTTCGACAGGACGTAGCCATTCATCGCGCCCAGCGCGGCCGAGATGAGCGAGCCGGGCACGGCCAGCAGGAAGCTGTTGACGATACCGGGCTGCAGCTTCTCCCAGGCCACCCCCCACGCCTCGGTGGTCCAGACCCGCGGCAGGTTCCACGCCTGGCTCGGGTCGGCCTCCGACAGGGGCTTGAAGCTGGTGACCAGCAGCACGTACACGGGCAGCAGGAAGAGCAGCACGAAAAGCAGGAGCAGTGCGAAACGCACATGCCTGGTGGTCACGTTCGATCTCCCCGGCGGGCGTTCCAGATCAGGTACGGCACGACGAACACGCACACCGACAGCACGATGTAGGCCGCGATGGTGGCCCCCTTGGCCGGATCGTGCGAGTCGAAGACGGCGGTCCACATGAAGATCGCGGGCACGTCCGTGATGATCTGCTTGCCGGACACGGCCACGATGAGGTCGAACACCTTCAAGCTGATATGCCCGAGAATGATCAGCGCCGCGAGCGTCACCGGCCGCAGGAACGGCAGCACGATGTGGCGGTAGACCTGCCACTCGGTGCACCCGTCCACCCGCGCCGACTCGCGCAGCTCCTCCGGCACCCCCCGGAACCCCGCCAGAAACAAAGCCATGACATATCCGGACATCTGCCAGACGGCGGGGAGGGCCATGGCAGCCATCCCCCAGTCCTGGTCGCGGAACCAGCCCCACTGCAGGAAATCCAGCCCCAGATAGCCGAACAGGCCGTTCAGGCCGACCGCGCGCTCGCCGGTGCCGCTGTTGAGCAGCCAGCGCCAGACCACGCCGGTGGCGATAAACGAGACGGCCATCGGGAACAGGTAGATCGCCCGGAACCCGCCCTCGCCCCTGATTCCCTTCTCCATCAGGAACGCCAGAAACCAGCCGAGCACCAGCGCGCCGACCACGAAGACGACCGTGAAGACGATGGCGTGCCGGACCGAGAGGCCCCAGCGTTCCTCGGCCCAGATGCCGGTGAAGTTCTCCAGGCCGACGAAACTCCCCGGGGAGATCTCGTCGTGCTGGTCGGTCAGGGCGACTTTGAAGTTCCAGCCCAGCATGCCGTACACGAAAACCGCGATGGCGATGATCGACGGTGACACCAGCAGCAAGCCGGGCAGCCACCTGCGGACCCTCGTCACATTTGTCCTTTCCGTGGGGGTACGGCGGGTGCCGTACCCCCAGGTGTCAGATCACTGGCCGCTGTTCTTGGCGGCGTCGGCGAGGGACTGCTGGAACTTGGCGACGTCGGAATCCTGCTGGAACAGGCCGACCGCGTCGTTGATCGCGGCGCGCCAGGCGTCGTTGGCGACCACACCGTGCTGGATCGAACCGGCCAGCTTGTTGCTCGCCCACTGGGCCAGGTCCCACTCCAGGTAGTCCTTGTAGAGGGACTTGTCGGCGTCCTTGCGGGCGGGGATGGAGCCCTTCAGCGGGTTGAACGCGTCCTGGCCCTCCTTGCCGGCCGCCACCTTCAGCCACGCCACCGCGCCGTCGCGGTTCGGCGCGCCCTTGGGCAGGGTGAAGCTGTCCGACAGCCACATGAAGGTGCCGTCGGTGCCGGGCGCGGGGGCCCAGTCGAAGTCGGTCTTGGAGACCTTGCCGAGGCCGCCGTCCGGCGGGTTGTGGAAGTAGCCGTAGGCCCAGTCGCCCATGATGTTGAAGGCGGCCTGGCCGTCCGCGACCTGCTTGGCGGCGGGCTGCCAGTCCTCCACCGGGGTGCCCGCGTAGGACAGGATGGTCTTGAAGTCGGTCAGCGCCTTGGTCACGTTCGCGCCGGACCAGTCGGCCTGCGCGCTCCACAGCTGGTTGTAGGCGTCGGTCCCGAGCGAGCCGAGCAGCACGCTCTCCAGCAGGTGCACCACGGTCCACTGCGAGCCGATGGACAGCGGGATCTTCCCTGCCGCCTTGACCTTCTCCAGGTCGGCGATGAACGCGGGGATCGTGGCCGGCGGGCTGGTGATCCCGGCCTCCTGGAGCACCGCCGGGTTGAACCAGAGCACGTTGGAGCGGTGGATGTTCACCGGCACCGAGTAGATCTGGCCCTGCACCGAGATCTGGTCGATCAGCTGCTGCGGGAAGACGTCCTTCAGCTTGAGCTCGTCGTAGAGGAAGTTCAGCGACTCCAGCTTGCCCGCCTTGATGTAGCCCTGCAGCTCGGCTCCGGCGTGGCCCTGGAAGGTGTCCGGGGGCTGGTTGGCGTTGAGCTTGCTGGCCAGCAGAGCGCGGGCCTGGTCGCCCGAGCCGCCCGCCACGGCCGCGTCCACGAACTGCTGGCCGGGGTTCTCCCGCTCGAAGATGGCCCGCATCGCCTTGAGGCCGTCCGCCTCACCGGGGCCCGTCCACCAGGAGAAGACCTCGACCTTGGCGTCCGGAGTGTCCCCACCGCCGGTCCCGGCGCTCTCCCCGCTCCCGCAGGCGGTCAAGGTCAGCAGTCCGGTCAAGGAAACCGCGAGGGCCGCCATCCACCGTCGTCTCATCGCAACATCCTTTCGGGGTAGTGAAACGGTCATGTCATCCCCGACTGACAACGTTGTCAAGACGCCAATCAACCCACCCTTCACCATCCCGCGTCAAGGTATGTGCGGATAACGTCTCTATATAGAGCGCTCTCCGACCCGGCGCATCACGCGGCATTCGCACTCGTCCACCAGGGCGGTGACAGTTACCCCGAAATCGTCCAGCGCGCCGGGCAGTTCCACCGAGGCCAGGCCGGGGCGGGCCACCACCAGCGCGCCCCGGCTGAAGGCGAGGCTGGCCAGCAGCGCGAGCTCGGCGTCGGGCCCGGGCGGCCAGGTGACCAGCACGACGTCGGAGCCGACCAGGCCGACGCCGTCGTCCAGCCGGTCCATCCCGTCCAGGAACGCCTCGTGGGTGAGCCGGTCCTCCTCGGTGAGCAGGACCGCGCCCGCGGTCGGGCGGATCCGGGGCAGCGGGACCGGTTCGAGGGCGAGCAGCGCGCCGAACTCGATCGTGTCCACCGCCGGGCCGAAGGAGACCACCTGGCGCACCCGCGAATGATCGGCGGCCTCCACCGCGGCGGGCGCCAGCTTCTGGGTGGTGAACAGCAGCCGGGCGTCCCAGCGCAGCAGCGCCGCCGCGTCGGCCACGCAGAGCGGGAGCGCCACGCCGCCGGCCGCGATCACCGTGTGCAGCGCGGTCAGCTGGGTGGCCACCCCGTCCACCAGCACGCCCACGACCTGGCCGACCCTGGCCCCGCGCCGTACCAGCCCGGCCGCCGCCCCGACGACCGTGCTGGCGAGCGCGCGGTAGCTGAGCACCGCGCCGTCGCTCAGATCGACCAGCGCCGGACGATCCCCCCGCTCGTGCGCGCCACCGAACACCGCCTGGGTGACCAGCGGCTGAGTCGTCGACTCCATGCTCAGGACGGTACGGCCCGGCGGCCGGTTCGCGGATCCGCATATGTATGTAGTCGCATGTGTAAGCCGTCTCTCCGTTCAGGCGGACCCGGGCCCTGCGCGACCCGGGCCCTGCGCGACCCGGGCCCTGCGCGACCCGGGCCCGCGGCCTCTCTGTTCGGGCGGACCCGGGTCCTGCGCGACCCGGGCCCGCGGCCGCGTGCCCCTCGGCCCGGGTCTCCACCCCTCCGAGGTGACCTCGGCCGACTGGATGAGGCACGCGGCGTGTCCAGATGCCCTCAGCCGGACCGGAAGGCATCCGCCTGCGTACCGGCCTGATGTCGCTTCCCCCCGGCCGGTCACACCGCAAAACTAGGCGGCGGGCCTGGCGGTCACATCCACACGAATGTCCACTCGATGGTGTATTCGCACCAGCTGATCATGTGTAGGCGGACTCTCGGCGCGGTCTACACATCCGGGCGGGCATGCTCGACGACCCACGTCGCCACCTGGGTGCGTGAGGCGAAGCCGAGCTTGGCCAGGATGTTGGCGACGTGGCGGGCCACGGTGGCCTGGCTGATCACCAGTTCGTCGGCGATGGCCCGGTTGCTCAGGCCGCGGGCGATCAGCTCGGCGATCTCCTGCTCGCGGGCGGTGAGCGTGCTCTGGGGAGTGAGCGCGGCGGGCTGGACCACCGGCCGGGCCGCCGGCACGGCCTCTTCCAGCGCCAGCCGGACCGCCTGGTCGAGGGTGAGGCCGAGCCCTTCGGCCCAGAGGGCGGCCACCGTGGCCTCGCCGAGCACGTCCCTGGCGGGCGCCAGCACGTTCTCCAGCCGGGATCCGGCGGCAGGACGCTGGGCGGAGGACGCGGCGGCCAGCAGGACCGCGCGGCGCGGGTCGCCCTCGCGGGCCGACAGCAGGGCGAAGCCGGCCAGCCGCCTGGCGGTCTCCATCCGCAGCCCGGCGTCCCGGCCGAGCCGCAGCGCCTCGTCGAAACGTTGGCGGGCCTCCGCCAGGTCGCCGCTCTCCAGCGCCACCGTGCCGAGCCCGGCCAGGCAGCTGATCAGCGACTGCCGGGCGTCGAACCCGCGCAGCAGCTCCATGGCGCGGGTGAAGTGCCGGCGGGCGGCGGCCAGGTCGCCGCGCTTGCGGGCGGCCTGGGCCAGGCCGGTCAGGCCGATCACCATGCCCAGGTGATTGTCCAGCGCGGTGGTGAGCTCGACCACCCGCTCGCTGGCCCGCTGGGCCTCCCTGATCCTGCCCTGCCCCAGCGCCAGGAAGGCGCGGAAGCCGTACGCCTCCGCCTCCAGCAGCCGCTCGCCGATCTCGACGCCGATGGTCACCGCCTGGTCGAGCCGCTTCTCCGGCGCGTCCGGGTCGTCCTGGTCGGTGACGGCCAGCACCATCAGGCCCAGCGCCTCCCCGCCCCGGTGACCGCCGCTCCGGCACAGCTCCACCCCGCGTAACGCCCGGCTCCTGGCCCCGGCCAGGTCGCCGGAGTTGACCGCCAGGTTGGCGGCCAGGAGCAGCACCCGGCCGCGGGTGGCCGCGGGCAGCTCCGGGGAGGCGAGCGCGAGCAGCCGGTCCAGCCAGGAGATCAGCTGGGTCTGGTACCGGCCCGCGCCGATCAGCGCCCAGCGCATCTCGACCAGGGCCTGGAGCATGGGATCGGTGTCACCGGCCGCGACCGACCATTCGACCGCGCCGCGCAGATCCCCCTGGAGCCGCTCCAGCCGGTCCACCCGGCGTTTTAGATCGGGCCAGGGCACGCCGAGAGTGGCGGTCTCCCAGTCCCTGCCGAGGTGGCAGAAGTAGTCCCGGTGGCGGCGGCGCACGTCCTGCTCCTCGCCGGCCGCGTCGAGCTGCTCGGTCGCGTACTGCCTGATGGTGTCGAGCAGGCGGTAGCGGGCCTCACCGGCGAGCTCGCCGTCCACCACGACCAGGGACTTGTCCACCAGGGCGGTCAGATGGGTCAGCACGTCGTGCGGCCGCAGGCCGTCCCCCGAGCAGATCCGCTCGGCCATGTCGAGGGTCCAGCCCGCCCGGAACACGGTGGCCCGGCGTAACAGCAGGCGTTCGGGGTCCGACAGCAGCCGGTAGCTCCAGTCCACCGTGGCCCGCAGGGTGCGCTGGCGCGGCGGCGCGGTCCTGTCCCCCGCCGCCAGCAGGTGGAACCGGTCCCCGAGCCGGGAGACCAGCTGCGGCATCGACAACACCCGGGTCATTCCGGCGGCGAGTTCCAGGGCCAGCGGCAGGCCGTCCAGGTCGCGGCAGAGCCGGGCCACCACGGCGGCGTTGGCCTCGGTCAGCGCGAACCCGGGGGCCGCGGCGGCGGCCCTGGTCAGAAACAGCCGCCCGGCCTCCGAGTCGCGCACGTCGGCCGGCTCCGGCGAAGCGGGCAACATCAGCGGCGGCACCCGCCAGACGGTCTCGCCGGGCACCCGCAGCGGCTCCCGGCTGGTGGCCAGCACCCGCACCTCGGGGCAGGCCTCGGTCAGCCGCCGGACCAGCCGGGCGCACTCCTCGACCACGGTCTCGCAGTTGTCCAGCAGGAGCAGCATCCTCCGCCCGGCCAGCACCTCGGCCACGGTGTCCCGCAGCGACCGGCGCGGCTCCCCCTCGACCCGCAGGATCGTGGCGGTCCTGCGGACCACCTCGTCCGGCGGGGTGCCCTCGGGGAACTCCACCAGCCAGGCGCCGTCCGGCAGGTCGCCGGCGAGTTCGGCGGCGACCCGCAGGGCCAGCCTGCTCTTGCCGATCCCGCCCATGCCGCTCAAGGTCACCACCCGGGTGGCCGTGATCAGCTGGACCAGCTCCGCCACGTCGGGCTCACGGCCGACGAAGGCGTTCGGCTCCAGCGGAAGATTTCCCACGCGCGCGCGTGAAGTCTGAGTCATCGGCCCTCGGGGTCGCCGGCTGCATCCGTCACAGGAAGTGTTACACCAACTACGGGAAGCTGCCCAGACGCAACCGAGTTTCATTCCTCGACCGCCACCAGGATCGGCCGGAAATGCGATGGCGAATTGTCAGTGGCGGCAGCCACACTGGCGGCATGGCCACCGCCCCCCTCGAAGAGAACCGGGAACGGGACCCCGAATCCGATCGGGATTCGGGGCCGGACGAGGGCAGGATAGACGATCTGCCGGACTTCTCCGATCTGACCACCCACAACTGGCACGCCCACGACGACACCATGAGCGGCGTCGGATTCGTCACGATCGCCAGGCGACTGCCCGCGCTGATCGGGCAGGCGGTCCGGATGGCGTGGCAGGCCAGCCCGCGCGACACGGTCGCGACCGTGGTGCTCAACCTGCTCGCGGGCGTGTTCACCGCGTTCGGCCTGCTGGCCACCACCGGCGTGCTTGAGGCCCTGTTCACGGCGGGCCCCACCCCCGACCGGGTGCGCGCCGCGCTGCCCAGCCTGCTCCTGGTGGGCGTGGCGGCCGTGCTGCGCACGCTGCTCCAGGCGGGCGCCGGCTGGGCCCAGGCTCGCCTGGAACCCCAGGTCGACCGCATCGCCCAAGAACGGTTGTACGGGCTGACCAGCAAGGTCGAGCTGATCAGGTTCGACGACCCCGACTTCCACGACACGCTGCAGCGGGCCAGATCCCGCGGGGTGAGCTCGGCCGACATGGTGGTCGGCTCCGCCATCGACGTGCTGACCGCCGGGATCAGCCTGATCGCCGCGGGCGGCGTGCTCGGCGTGCTGCACCCGATCCTGCTGCCGCTGCTGGTGATCGCGGTCCTGCCGGACGCGTGGGCCACCGTCCGCGCGGCCCGGATGCGGTACGCCACAATGTTGTCCCTGCTCCCCACCTTCCGCCGCAAGTGGATCATCAGCGAGCTGCTGGCCGACCGGAACACCGCCGCCGAGGTGCGCTCCTTCACCATGCGGGGCTTCCTGCTGCGGGTCTACGACCTGGTCGCCAGGACCGAGCAGAACGTCATGGTCCAGCTGGCCCGGCGGCAGACGATGGCCCGGCTGATCGGCGAGGCGCTCGGCGGGGTGGGCGCCGCGCTGGTCTACGTCGCGCTCGGCCTGCTGCTGGCCACCGGCGCGGTCCCCCTCGCCATCGCGGGCACGGCGGTGCTGGCCGTGCGCTCCGGCCAGGGCTCGCTCACCAACCTGCTCTACGCGGTCAACCGGCTCTACGAGAACGGCCTCTACTTCACTGACTTCATCGACTTCTGCGAGGCCAACGAGTCGGCGCCGGAAGCGGAGCGGGGGCGGCCCCCGGCCGGGTTCGACCGGATCACCGTGGACGACGTCACCTTCACCTACCCGGGCAAGGACACCCCCGCGCTGGCCGGGGTGTCGATCCACATCGACCGGGGCGAGGTGGTCGCGCTGGTCGGCGAGAACGGCTCCGGCAAGACCACCCTGTCCAAGATCCTCGCGGGGTTGTACGCGCCGGCCGGCGGCCGGGTGCTCTGGGACGGCACCGACCTGGCCGAGGTGGAACCGCACCTGCTCCGGAGCAACATCGCGGTGATCGCCCAGGACCACACCCGGTGGCCGCTGACCGCCCGGCACAACATCACCATGGGCCTGGAGAAGGGCGAGGACGCGGTGATCCGGGCGGCCGGGGTGGCTGGGGCGGACGAGGTGATCGCCGAACTGCCGAACGGCTATCAGACCCTGCTGGACCGCAGGTTCTCCGGCGGCCAGGAGCTGTCCGGCGGGCAGTGGCAGCGGATCGCGGTGGCCCGCGGCTTCTACCGGGACGCGCCGCTGCTGATCTGCGACGAGCCAACCGCCGCGCTGGACGCCCGCGCCGAGCACGCCCTGTTCGACCGCATCCGGCAACATTCGGACGGCCGGACCGTGCTGCTCATCACCCACCGGCTGGCCAGCGTCCGGCACGCCGACCGGATCTACGTGCTGGACCACGGCCTCGTGGTCGAGCAGGGCACCCACGACGAACTCGTCGGCGGTGACGGCATATATGCGGATCTGTACAACCTGCAGGCCCGCGCCTACAGCCGCTGACCATTAACCCCGTAGACAGCCGCATGGACGCGGCCCCGGGTCCGATCGGGATCAAGAAAGGCGAGGCGGCCAGGCCGGGCACCGACCAGCCGCGCTGTGCTATAGCAGAGCTTCGATGACCGCCTTCGCGATTGGAGCGGCCACCTCGCCGCCGAAGCCGCCGTGCTCGACCAGCACTCCGACCGCCACCCGGGGCCGCGAGGCGGGAGCGAAGGCGGTGAAGACCGCGTGGTCGGAGCCGTCGTTCTCGGCCGTGCCGGTCTTGGCGGCCACCTCGACGCCGGGGATGGCGGCGGCGGTCCCGGTCCCGCCGGGCTGGGTGACGCTGACCATCATCTCGGTGAGCTGCTCGGCCACCCGCCCTGGCATGGCCTCGCGGTATTCCTCCGGATCGGTCATGCTCACCATCGTGCCGTCCGTCAGCCGGATCTCGTCCACCAGATAGGGCCGCATCAGCACGCCGTCGTTGGCCACCGCCGCCGAGATGAGCGCGAGCTCCAGCGGCGTCACCCGGTCGTCGAACTGGCCGATGGCCGACATCGCGGTCTGCGCCCGGTCCATGCGCTCCGGATACCGGCTGGCCACCACCGCGAGCGGCACGGTGAGGCTCTCGTCGCCGAACCCGAACGCGGTGGCCTGGCGGCGCAGCGCGTCCTGGCCGAGCACCAGGCCGAGCGTGGCGAACGCCGTGTTGCACGACATCTGGAAGGCCTGGGCCAGCGGCGGTGAGCCGTTCCCGCAGCCCCCGCCGCCCGCGTTGCCGAGGAAGACGCTGGTCCCGGGCAGCTTGAGCCGGGGCGGCGCGGTGATCGGGGTGCCCGGCGCGTACTTCCCGGAGTCCAGCGCCGCGGCGGCGGTGACCACCTTGAACGCGGAGCCCGGCGGGTAGTTCTGGCTGGTCGCCCGGTTGAGCAGGGGTTTGGCCGGGTCGGCCTGCAGCTCCTTGTCGATCCTGGCCAGCTGCTCGGGGTCGAAGGTGGCGAAGTCATTCGGGTCGTACGCGGGGAAGGAGGTCATGGCCAGGATGGCGCCCGTGGCCGGGTCCACGGCTACGACGGCGCCGTGTTTGCCGGTGGCGCGCAGGCCCTCGTAGGCGGCGCGCTGGGCGCGGGCGTCGATGGTGAGCGTCACCGACGCGCCCCGGGCGGTGTCCTTGAGCAGGGTGCGGACTTTGACCCTGGGGTCGTTGCCGGACAGGGCCTGGTCCTCGGCCTGCTCGACGCCGGCGTCCCGGTAGAGCGAGACGAAGCCGGTGACCGCCGAATACAGCGGGCCTTCCGGATAGACGCGCTGGTAGCGATACCGGCTGCGGACTTCCTTACTGGTGGCGAGCACGGTGCCGTCGCGGAGCAGCAGGTCGCCCCGGGAGGTGTTGAACTTGGCGAGCATCACGCGCTGGTTGCGCACGTCCGCCTCCAGCGCGGCGACCTGGAAGATCTGGATGTAGCTGGCGTTCGCGAGCAGGGCGAACAGCATCGCCCCGCTGACGGCGGCGACCCGTCGCAGCGGGATGTTCATACGTCTGGCGCGAGGTCCTGCCACACGTTCTGGTGTAACAGGCGGCCGGGAAAGCCCGTCCCCGCGCGGGGCAAAGCGCGGTTAGACGCCTTGCGGGATGGCCATGACGTCCTTGTAATACTGGATCTTGTGCTGGATCGCGCCCTGCCGCCGGCGCAGGGTGGCGATCTGCTGCTCGACGCCATCGTCGTGGGCTTCGAGCAGTTCGATCCGGTCGCGGATGGTGTGGTCGCCTTGCCGTACGAGCTCGGCGAAGCGGAGCATCTCGGCGATCGGCATGCCGGTGTCGCGCAGGCAGCGGATCATGTTCAGCCAGCCGACGTCACCGTCGGTGAAGCGGCGCTGCCCGGCGGCGTTGCGCCCGACGTTGCCGAGCAGCCCGATGCGCTCGTAGTAGCGGAGGGTGTCCAGGCTGAAGCCGGTCTCCTCGGAAACCTGCCCAGGTGTGAATACGGCCATACCCCGATCCTGGCACCTGGAGTGTGCTCCAGGTCAAGACGCCCACCTCGGCCGGGAATGCGGGCTTGCCCTGGAGCGCGCTCCAGCTCGCAGAGTGGGCCCATGACGAACTACCCAACCGTCCGTCCCGGCTGGTTCAGCACTCCCGCGCTGCTCCCGCTCTGGGTCCGCGACGAGTACAGCACCCTGCCGCGCCGCGCTACCCGGCGAGATGGTCGGACAGATAGCGGCGAACCAGCCGCTTACACTCCGCGATCAGTTCGGGGTCGCCGTCGGGATGCACGCGGAAAGCCAGTTTGAGCACGGCGTCGGCGGCTTCCACGGCCACCACGAGGGCGCGGGCCAGCGCGTCGCTGCCGGGCGCGCCGAGAAGGTCGATTACGAGAGCGCGCAGCCGGTCGGCGACGACGACGTTGTTCTCCAGGGCCGCGTCGAGCATGCGCTGGGTGCCGGGCAGCGCCGGGCCGCCGGGAGCGGCCAGCACTTCGCCGAAGTCGACCACGCCGAAGCCGGGCATGGTGCGCTTCATCCGGATGAACTCGTCGATGCCCAGGTCGACGGCCTCGGTCCAGTCGCCGGGGGCGGTCGCGCCGAGCCGGGTCGCCATCCGGTTCAGGAACGCGTCCAGATTGCGCAGCGCGAGCGCCCGGACCAGGCCTTGCTTGTCCGGGAAGAACTGGTAGAAGGTGCCGATGGGAACCTCGGCACGCCGGGCGACCTCCTTGGTCGTGAGCGCCTCATACCCCACCTCGTCCAGGAGCAGGGCGCACTCGTCGAGCATGCGCTCGACGCGTTCCAGGCTGCGGCGCTGGGCCGGGCGACGACGCAGCGTCCCGGCGGCGGCGTTTGTCATTGCTCCATTCTCTACCTGTTCGATTGCGGTCGGGTTAACATGAGTTGCACTCGCATCAGGAGGCCCGATGTTCCTGTGGGGTACGGCTACCGCCGCCTACCAGATCGAAGGGGCGGTCGCCGAGGACGGGCGCGGCCCCTCGATCTGGGACACCTTCGCGCATGAGCCCGGGCGGGTGCGGGATGGGCACACCGGCGACGTGGCCTGTGATCACTACCATCGGTGGGCCGAGGACGTCGAGTTGATGGCGGCGCTGGGGGTCAACGCGTACCGGTTCTCGGTGGCGTGGTCCCGGGTCCTGCCGTACGGGCGGGGGGCGGTGAACGCCAAGGGCCTGGATTTCTACGATCGGCTGGTGGACGGGCTGTGCGCGAAGGGGATCGCGCCGGCGTTGACGCTGTTCCACTGGGATCTGCCGCAGGCCCTGGAGGACGAAGGCGGCTGGATGAACCGCGATATTTCCGGATATTTCGCGGATTATGCGGCGATTGTGGCGGAGCGGTTGGGTGATCGGGTCAAGCTGTGGATCACGTTGAACGAGCCGTTCGTGCACATGGTGTATGGGTACGCGCTGGGGACGCACGCGCCGGGGAAGACGCTGTTTCTTGAGGCCCTGCCGGTCGCCCATCATCAGCTGCTCGGGCACGGGCTGGCCGTACAGGCCCTGCGGGCGGCCGGAGCCGAGCAGGTGCTGATCACCAACAACTGCACGCCGGTGTGGGCGTCCTCGGACGCGCCCGAGGACGTGGCCGCCGCCGACGCGTACGACGTGCTGCACAACCGGCTCTTCAACGATCCCCTCCTCACCGGCACATACCCCGACATGTCGGCATTCGCGATCGACGAGATGCCCGGCGTGCGCCCCGGCGACCTGGAAACGATCGCGCAGCCCCTCGACGGACTCGGGATCAACTACTACAACCCCACCCGGATCGCCGCCCCCAGCACCGACATCCTGCCGTTCGACGACGCCGGGATCACCGGCTACCCCACCACCGCCTTCGGCTGGCCGGTCGTTCCCGACGGCCTGCGCGAACTCCTGGTCTCCCTCAGGGCGCGCTACGACACCCTCCCGCCCGTCTACATCACCGAGAACGGCTGCTCCCACGACGGCCTGGACGACCAGTTCCGCATCGACTACCTGACCGACCACCTGAAAGCCCTGAGCCAGGCCCAAACCGAGGGCGTCGACGTTCGCGGCTATTTCGCCTGGTCGCTACTGGACAATTTCGAGTGGGCCGAGGGCTACCACCAGCGTTTCGGCCTGGTGCACGTGGACTTCGACACCCAGGTCCGAACTCCGAAGGCCTCCTACCACGGGTTCCGGAGCCAAATACTCACCGGCCAGAATCCCTTCTGAGCGCGCCCAGGCACAGCCGCGCGAACGTCTTGCGAACGCATGGGAATCGCCCTACCGTCCCCGTTCGGCATTTAATCGCCTTATCGTCCCCGATAGGCATTGATCGCCCTACTGTCCCGTTAGGCATTTGCGTGAGCGCGGCGCGGTTGCAGGTGCACGGGTCGGCGGCCCTCACCACGCGGCCGAGGGCCGTGCCACCCTCTCGGGCGTGGACCGCAGCTCATTCTCCAGGTCTTCGACGATCCGCTGGGTGAGCACCCTTAGCCGCGCCCGGCGCCCGGTCAGCTCCGCGGTGAAGTCCCGCGCCACCGGGCCCACCCAGACCGCCTTGCCGGTGAACGCCGCATGTGCCGGATCCAGGGCCGCCTCCAGCCCAGCCGCGTACATGCGCACCCTCGCCAGCGCTCGCAGCAATTCCTCTCTACGGGGGTTGAGCGCCATATCCTGTGGTTCAGGGGCCATAACGTTTCCCCATTCTCCCTGGAACAGCTTGCGCGGTCTCCCGGACCATATGAGATGGTGCGCTCAGACGGCCAGCTCCTTTGGAGGATATCCAATGCTCCGTTCCAACCGAAGCCTTTACCTGCGACTCGGCGCGACGCTCCTGGCTGCCGTTCTGGTCGCGGTGATCGCGCTGGTCGTGATCAACGGCGGGCAGCGGGAACCGGAACCCACAGCGACCGAGGCGGGCGCGGCCCTCAAGACGCACATCCTGCAGCTCCTCGACGAGGTGTTCGCACAAAACGTTCAGATCATCGACCCTGGAGGCAAGGACATTGCCTGCGGGAACGACAAAAGCAAACGGACCTTCGCCGTCACCGGTCTGGATTCCGATACGGAGTCGACGCCGTACTCGCTGAACGTCAGAATGTTGAGCGCTATGGACGTAGTCGCTGACTACGACATCACCGATAGCTCAGGCGCGGTAATCCGCATGGCGAACGAGGCCACGAAGACGGTCATTCTGCTGGAGTCCACCGCAAAGGGTACGTTCTCCGTGCGGGGCGAGACTCAGTGCCTCAGTCGGTCGTGAGTTCCGCGTTCATATAATTCCTTCTACGTTTATAGGCTTCCCCCTTGCCTCCGTCATAGTCGCCAGCTCGTTGTGCGGCCAGTTCTCCCAGAGAAAGGATGTTACCTTTCCCAAGGCCGTTGTCGGCCATCCATTGATCAAAAGCCTTCACGCCCGCATCACCCTGCTGCAGAATATCTTTGAACGGACGGAGGCTACCAGTGGAGTCAGCAATGATTCCTGTTGGGGCCGTCTGAGGAGCGAATCCCTGCTTCATCAGGAGCTGAGCCGTGTCGTGGCGACGCCCCAACGCCTCCGCCTCGTCCGACTCCAGGAGTTTCTCCGCTTTCTCCTCCGGATCGCGACCGTACGTGTAGTAGGCGGAGGCCCCGGTAGATAACGCAGTCCAAGCCCTGGGAATGGCGGACAAGGGGTGGACCAGCCCAAGAACCGCCAAGGCGCCACCCGCGAGGAAACTCTCCGCGGCCTCGGCGTCCTCTGCTCGCTTGTCCTCGGGGTCGAGCACTCTCACCGCAGCCGCCAGCTCAGTTCCCCGAACGTTGCCCAGGGCCGTGAACAAACTGCTCAACGGACCAACCTTTCCGCTGCTCTGCACGGCGCTTGAAGCACGAGGAAGAACTCTGTTGACGAACTCACCCATGCCTTCGTCGAACCGGAGTCGTGCGTCGGCGTCACCGGCGAAGGTGGTCATGAAGCGGAAGGTGTCTTCGGGACTCAGCCGGAAAGCACCACGCACTCCCGGGATCGGCGTCCACTCGAACAGGCCCGGAGCGACCTGCATAGCGCTGTCCTTGGCCAGGTCGGCGTCATTGAGGTTGGCGCCCATGGTGATCTCCGTGGCGTACGAGCCCGCGACCTCGGCTAGATGGATCCGGGTCGCGTCGTTCAACTGCCACTCATCCGCCGTGGTCATCACGGTGTAGGCGAACAACACCGCTTCCTGGCTGTGTTCGCCGTCGCGCTCGTCATAGGCGCCGGAGGCCGCGGCCAGCAGCCGCCCGAAGGCGTCCGACTCCTCGGGAAACCTCTTCACTCGCTCGTTGAGCCCTTTGAGGAACGCGGCCAGTTCGGGCCGTTTGTCCCATGCCTCCGGGGTTGGCGGAAGCAGGCCGAGAGAAGGTAGGGGAAGCGCCGGCGGGGAAGGGAGAGGGCTCAAGCGGGCTGCTCGGCCGATCGCCAGGCGAGCCGCGGCCGGGTTGTTCCCCAGCGCGTTGAACAACCCCGCCAGCGTTGGGCCGCTGATCCGGCTGTCGGGCCGCAGCGCGGGTGTGACGAGTTCGGCCAGCCATACATCCGGGTAGTTGCCATGGCTGAGCAGGGTGGCGAGCGCCTCCATGCCCTCGGCGTCTTCCGCCTTGATGTCCTCCACGGCTTTGATCACTGCTGCGAACCTGGGAACCTTCGCCCCGCCGCTGACCGCGGTGGCGAAAGCCGTACCAAGCGCGCGCCGGGCCTCTGGCCGATCCTCCTCCGGCAGACGCCACAACGCCGGGAGCACCTTACGGGTCCCGGCCGGGCCTAGAGCGGCGAAGAACGCGGCGGTGAAGACCGCATCATGCTGATGTGCCTCCAGCTCGTCGAGGACCGCAGCTATCCGGTCGGAGGCATACGGTCCGACCAAACTGAACTCATCTGGATTGATGGCCCCAAATCGCCTGCCCAGGTCGGTGCCCAGGCGCTGCGCTTCGGCGGGAGTCAGCAGCGACGCTTCCCGATACGGTCGCAGGCCGGGACTGGACATGATGCCGAGGAGTCCGGGCACGGGAGCGGTGATGGCCGCCACCCGTTGCCGCAGCCGGGGCAGCTGCTGTTCAGCCCAGCCACCGATCTCCCGGATCGGCGCGAGCCCCGCCGCGGGCAGGTCGACAGCGGCCAGTTCCCGGCGGATGTTCTCGGCCTGCTCGGCGATGACCTGACCAGCCCGTTCCAACTCAGTGATGAAGCTGTTCATCAACGCCGGGTCGATCCCGGAGAACTCCGGCGCGAGCGGTCCGGTCCCCGGTGGAACAGAGGGCTTCTCTGCCATGCGTCCATCATCGGCGACCTGCGGTCGGGCGTGAAGGTTTAGTGACACATTGGTCTGAGGCTCTTATACCTCACGATCGTATGGAGCCGCTTGGCCAAGCTGATCATTGGTAGAACGCCTGCCTGATGGCGACGCACACGCTAAGAAGCGAGACCCGCTGGATATGAGATGGCGCTCAGACGGCCAGTTCTTTGGAGGGTAGTCGATGCTGCGTTACAACCGTAGCTTTCTCCGTTACAACCGTAACCCTCTCCTGCGGCTCAGCGCGGCACTCCTGGCGCTCATGCTGATCGTGCTGCCCGCGCTGGTCTCAGTCGAGGGTGAAAAGGAACCGGACCCAACGGCAGCCGAAGCGGGCGCAGCCCTCAAGACGCACATTCTTACGCTTTTCGACGAGGTGTTCGCGCGAAACGTCCAGGTCACCGACCCTGGCGGTAGCGACATTCCCTGCGGGAACGACAAATTCAAACGCACCTTCGCCGCCACCGGTCTGGATTCCGATCCGAAGCGCCCACCCGACCTTCTGAACAACAGAATGTTAGGCGCTATGTTCAGTATCGCCGACTACGACATCACCGATAGCTCAGACACGACATTCCGCCTGGAAAACGAGCCCACGAAGACGGTCATTCTGCTGGAGTCGACGGCAAACGGCACGTACTTCGTACGAGGCGAGACCCAGTGCCTCTGGTTGCAAACTCCGCGTCCGCGTAATTCTTTCTACGGCCATCCATTTTAGGACCCAAACTCAACCAGCAGATCAGAGCACCGACACGTGCACGTGGTCGTAGTGGTTGGCCGTGTTGCTGCCCCGGTTGGCCATCATCTTGGGCGCGGCCCCGGTCCGGATGTCGTAGTACTTCTGCTGCCAGATGATGTACATGATCCCGAGCCGCCGCCCGTTGGCCACGCACCACTGGGCCAGCGCGTCGCCGCGGGCCTTGGCGGAGGCGTCCGGCATCCGGCCACCTGTGCTGATCATGAAGTCGCAGGCCCGGCCCTTGCCGTGCTCGCCGGAGTCGCCCGCCCGGAAGCAGCCGACGCCGAACGGCATCGGGAAGTTCTGCATGATCAGATTGCGGATGGAGACCATGCGCGAAGTGAGCCCGGTCCCGGCGTCGGGGGTCTGGAAGCCGAACTTGGCCAGCAGCTTCTCGACCTCGCGCTGCTTGCCCTGCAGCTCCTTGATGTCCTTCTTGAGCTGATCCACCCGCTGGTCGGCGGCTTTGGCGGCCTTCTTCTGCTCGGCGATCAGCCGGGTGACGTTGTTGAGCCGCTCGGTCTTGGAGTCGTTGAGGTAGGCCAGGGTGGCCACCGAGCTCAGGTCCGACTGCATGCTGAAGATCTGCGCGCTGTCGAACCCGCCGCCCATGTAGGTGGTCTGCGCGAACTGCGCGACCTTCTGCTCGGCCGTGATCAGGTCGGCCTTGAGCTTCTTGACCCGCGCGTCGGCCCGCTCGGCGGCCTTGCGGGTGTCGTCCAGGCTGGCGATCTCCCCGCGGTACGCCTTGGCCAGCGCGGCCGCGTCCTTGGTGAGCTTGCGCAGCTGGGCCTGCCGGTCCGGTTCCGCGGTCACGGACGAAGGCAGCGCGAACATGCCGAACAGGCCGACCGCGATAAGCGCAGAGCCCGACCAGCGTCGCAACCCAACCTCCCCTCCCAGACGGACCGAAACTATAGAAGCTGATCTTGGTCACTGCCACCGGAACGGGGGAACTCGTGCGCCTTTGACGAAGTATCTACCAATTTGGAACCCCGCCGGTGCGGCCAGAACATGGTTCGGTCTGGGGGGTTGTCGGGGCCGACGCGAGCGAGAAGACTATCCAAGCAAGCACTCGTTCAGGCAGCCGCGGGAGGCAGAGCAATGCTCCAGCACGACACGCTGTTCATCGGGGGCGACTGGATGGCCCCCGCGAGCACCGGGACGATCGACGTCGTCTCCCCGCACACCGAGGAGATCATCGCCCGGGTCCCGGACGGCACCCCGGCGGACATGGACCGCGCGGTGGCCGCCGCCCGCACGGCATTCGACCACGGCCCCTGGCCGCGGATGACCATGCCGGAGCGCGCCGCCGTGGTCGCCAGGCTGGCCGAGGTGTACGCCGCCCGCCAGGCCGAGATCGCCGACATCATCACCCTGGAGATGGGCAGCCCGATCACGTTCTCGCAGCTCGCCCAGGCGCCGCAGCCGCTCGGCATGCTGCAGTACTTCGCCCAGCTGGGCCAGACCTTCGAGGTCGAGGACCAGCGCCCCGGCATGTTCGGCCCGGTCACCGTGCGCCGCGAGCCGGTCGGCGTGGTGGCCGCCATCGTGCCGTGGAACGTCCCGCAGTTCGTCATCATGACCAAGCTGGCCCCCGCGCTCATCGCGGGCTGCACGGTGGTGATCAAGCCCGCGCCGGAGACCCCGCTGGACGGCTACCTGCTCGGCGAGATGATCAAGGAAGCCGGGATCCCCGACGGCGTCGTCAGCATCGTCGCGGCCGGCCGGGAGGCCGGGGAGCACCTGGTCGCCCACCCCGGCGTGGACAAGGTCGCCTTCACCGGCTCCACCGCCGCCGGCCGCCGGATCGGCGCGATCTGCGGCGAGCAGCTCAAACGCTGCAGCCTCGAACTCGGCGGCAAGTCCGC
The DNA here is from genome assembly GCF_039871605.1 of Acrocarpospora sp. B8E8. Taxonomy (NCBI): domain Bacteria; kingdom Bacillati; phylum Actinomycetota; class Actinomycetes; order Streptosporangiales; family Streptosporangiaceae; genus Acrocarpospora; species Acrocarpospora sp. B8E8. Next base: position 25,717 of record NZ_JBDPLV010000086.1, read on the forward strand.
CGCGATCATCCTGGACGACTGCGACCTGCCCTCGGCGATGGGCTTCCTGTCCATCGCCTCCCTGCTCAACAGCGGTCAGGCCTGCGTCGCCCAGACCCGCATCCTGGCCTCCCACAGCCGGTACGACGAGGTCGTCCAGGCGGTGGCCGAAATGGTGACCGGCCAGACCGTCGGCGACCCCGGCGACCCGGCCACCGCGATCGGCCCGATGGTGGCCAAACGCCAGCAGGAACGCGTCGAGAACTACATCAGGATCGGCCTCGACGAGGGTGCCAAAACCGTCGTCGGCGGCCTGGACCGCCCCTTCGACCGCGGCTGGTACGTCTCCCCCACCGTCTTCGCCAACGCCGCCAACGACATGCGCATCGCCCGCGAGGAGATCTTCGGCCCGGTCCTCACCGTGATCCCGTACGACGACGAGGCCGACGCCGTCCGGATCGCCAACGACAGCGACTACGGCCTGTCCGGCAGCGTCTGGACCGCCGACGCCGACCACGGCATGGACGTGGCCCGCCGGGTGCGCGCGGGAACATATGGCGTCAACATGATGAACACTATGGAGCCGAGCACGCCGTTCGGCGGCTACAAGGCCAGCGGTCTCGGCCGCGAACTCGGCCCCGAGGGCCTGGCGGCCTACCTGGAGTACAAGAGCATCGCGCGCCTCGGTTAGGGGTTCCTGTCCGGTCCGGTACGGGAACCCGTACCGGACCGGAAGGACGCCCAGCGCGCCCCCGCGACGCTGGGCGAATTACATCCCTCTGTGGTAGACGCCCGTTATTCCATTTTGGTTCGCACTGTGTTTATGGCCGATACTCCGGATCGGCGGGCTTGGCCGCCTTCAGCCTGTGTCTTCCCTCGTCACTCCGGGTCGCTTCGCTCCCCTGCGTTCCTCAGTCCAGACACAGGCGCGGCCAAGCCACCGACCAATTCGGCGGATCAGATCTGGCGTAGCGGCCGACTCCGCGTGTCCGTAACCCCGCTCGATCCAGAGCTCCTTGGGGTGCTGGGCGGCCTCGAAGAGCTGGTTGGGGTGTTCCAGCGGGAAAAACGTGTCCGCGTCCCCGTGCACGATCAGCAGCGGCGTAGGCGCGATCATGGCCACGGCCTCGTACGGCGCCAGCGGGATCGGATCCCAGCGGCCGACCGCGATCCTGGTGCGTTTGGCCAGCCGGGCCGCGAGCCGGCCGGCCGGGTGCTCGATCGCCCAGTGCACCTGGCGCATCGGCCTGGTGCCCCGGTAGTACCAGCGGGCCGGGCCGCTCACCGCGACCACCGCGTCCACCCCGCCGTGCAGCGCGGCGTGCCGCAGGGCCACCGCCGCGCCCATGGAGAAGCCCACGGTGACGACACGCCGGTAGGCGGTGCGGGCATGCCGTACGGCGGCGTCCAGGTCGAGGACCTCCAGGTCACCGACGGTGGACAGGCCCGAGGAGCGGCCGTGGCCGCGGAAGTCGATGGCCAGCACCCCGCCGTACCTGGCCAGGACGGCGGCGATGCGGCGGGTGGCCGGCGAGCGCCACGAGCCGGTGAAACCGTGGGCGAGCACGATGCCCAGCTCGCCGGTGTTCCCCATCGGGCCGGGCAGGTGCCCGGCGTCGATTCTGACCCCGTCGGAGGTGCGCAGCATGGCGCCGTAAACAGGTGCGATCACCACCCTCCCAAGGTTACGGATGGCTGGTTATATGCAGCGTCCAGTGGAGGTCAGGGTTTCCCGGGCGCATCGTGGTAACACGGATCAACTAAAATGGGAAGGCCGCACTCTCGCGGCAGGAGCGTCTCGCCGCAAAGTCCGGGACGCGGACGACAGCCCCGACGAACCAGAGCGAGACTCCACTATGCCTTTGAACAGCCGCGACGACCTGCGGAACCTCGCGATCATCGCGCACGTCGACCATGGCAAGACCACGCTGGTGGACGCCATGCTCTGGCAGTCCGGGGCGTTCCGCGCCAACCAGGACGTCGACGAGCGTGTCATGGACTCCAACGACCTAGAGCGCGAGAAGGGGATCACCATTCTCGCGAAGAACACGGCCGTCAAGCACGGCGGCCGCACCCTCAACATCATCGACACGCCCGGCCACGCCGACTTCGGCGGCGAGGTCGAGCGCGGCCTGTCCATGGTGGACGGCGTGGTGCTGCTGGTGGACGCCTCCGAGGGCCCGCTGCCGCAGACCCGCTTCGTGCTGCGCAAGGCGTTCGAGGGGAAGATGCCGGTCATCCTGTGCATCAACAAGGTGGACCGGCCCGACGCCCGGATCAAGGAGGTCGTGGACGAGGTCTACGAGCTCTTCATCGATCTGGACGCCACCGAGGAGCAGATCGACTTCCCGATCGTGTATGCCTCGGCCAAGGCCGGCCGCGCCTCGCTGAACCGGCCCGAGGACGGCGGCATGCCCGACTCCGATGACCTCGAGCCGCTCTTCGAGACGATCTACAAGACCATCCCGGCCCCCACCTACGACCCGTCCGCGCCGCTGCAGGCCCACGTCACCAACCTGGACGCCTCCAGCTACCTGGGCCGGATCGCGCTCTGCCGGGTGCACCACGGCACGATCAAGAAGGGCCAGCAGGTGGCCTGGTGCCGCACCGACGGCACCATCCAGCGGGTGAAGATCACCGAGCTGCTGATGACCGACGCGCTGGAGCGCAAGCCGGCCGAGCAGGCGGGCCCCGGCGACATCATCGCCATCGCCGGCATCCCGGAGATCATGATCGGCGAGACCCTGGCCGACCCGGAGGACCCGCGCCCGCTGCCGCTGATCACGGTGGACGAGCCGGCCATCTCCATGACCGTCGGCACCAACACCTCGCCGCTGGTCGGCCGGGTCAAGGGCTCCAAGGTCACCGCCCGGATGGTCAAGGACCGGCTGGACCGGGAGCTGGTCGGCAACGTGTCGCTGCGCATCCTGCCGACCGAGCGCCCGGACACCTGGGAGGTGCAGGGCCGCGGCGAGCTGGCGCTGGCCATCCTGGTCGAGCAGATGCGCCGGGAGGGCTACGAGCTGACCGTCGGCAAGCCGCAGGTGGTCACCAAGGAGATCGACGGCAAGCGGCACGAGCCCGTCGAGCGCCTCACCGTGGACTGCCCGGAGGAGTATCTGGGCGCGGTCACCCAGCTGCTGGCGGTCCGCAAGGGCCGGATGGAGCACATGACCAACCACGGCACCGGCTGGATCCGGATGGAGTTCGTGGTCCCGGCCCGCGGCCTGATCGGCTTCCGGACCGAGTTCCTGACCGAGACCCGGGGCACCGGTCTGGTGCACCACGTCTTCGACGCCTACGAGCCGTGGTTCGGGGAGCTGCGCACCCGGGGCAACGGCTCGCTGGTGGCCGACCGCTCGGGTCCGGTCACCGCGTTCGCGATGACCAACCTGCAGGAGCGCGGCATCCTGTTCGTCGGCCCGACCACCGAGGTGTACGAAGGGATGATCGTCGGGGAGAACTCGCGCTCCGACGACATGGATGTGAACATCACCAAGGAGAAGAAGCTCACCAACATGCGCTCCTCCACGGCCGATGTGACCGAGACGCTGATCCCGCCGCGCCAGCTGTCGCTGGAGCAGGCGCTGGAGTTCATCCGGGACGACGAGTGCGTGGAGATCACGCCGGAGACGGTCCGGATCCGCAAGGTCGTGCTGGACGCCTCCACCCGCGCCCGCTCGGCGGCCAGGGCCAAGCGCGCTAACTGAGGTCGCTTCGGAACGCCCGTCCCGGTTGGGGCGGGCGTTTCGCTTTTCTTCCGGCCGGAAGTTGGAACCCTGGGCTCGGGTTCCCGTCGTGGCGGCGAACCGTTCGCGCTGTCGTGTGCGACAGAGGAGACACCAGCGCAGACGGAGGAGAGCAACAGTTATGAGCCAGCGCGTCACGAATATCGTCCTGACCGCCACGATCGCCATCGGCTTGGGCGTGGCCGGGGTGGCCACGATGGCGCAGGCGTCCCAGCGCGACAAGCCGGTGCGCGTCGCCATCCGGGATGTGCAGGGCACCCAGATCGGCACGCTCGCCGTGGTACGCAAGGACGGGACCCGATCCCGGGTCACCGTCAAGGTCCACCACCTCGCCCCCGGATACCACGGCTTTCACATCCACGCCGTCGGCGTCTGCGATCCGAAGTCCGTCGATCCGGCGACCGGGCAGGTGTCGCCGTTCTTCAGCGCGGGCGGGCATCTCGACCTCGCTCCCGGCGGGCAGAGCCATCCCTCGCACTCCGGCGACATGCCGCCGCTGCTGGTCCGCCAGGACGGCACCGGGTCGGCCTCGTTCATCACCGACCGGTTCCGGGCGGCCCAGCTCTCCGACGCCGACGGCAGCGCGGTGATCGTGCACGCCCTGCCGGACAACTTCGCCAATATCCCCGACCGGTACGCGCCCAAGGGCCCGGACGAGGCCACCCTCAAAACGGGTGACTCGGGACCGCGTGTCGCCTGCGGCGCTATTAAGCCGATCAAAGCGCCCAAGTAGGGCTCAAGTCATTTGCAATCCCCGTGCCGCACGCTCAATGGCAGAGGAAGGGGGCTGACGATGAAAATCGTGAGTGCAAGTTTCTACGTGGCGCTGTTCTGCGCCTGGGCGATCATCGCTGTGGTCGCTGTCGTGTTTCAGTACGTGCTGAGCTGAACGGTACGGGGCATATGGGTCAGCTGAGTCTAACCCGCAACCAATCGACCAATGGTGTGAGGGTCCGCCAGGTCTGGCGGACCCGGTCGAGGGCCTCGGGGGTGTGGACCCAGGGTTCCGGTTCGTACTGCCGGGCGGCGTAGAGGGACTTGTGGCGGAGCAGGTCCAGGCGGGGGTGATCTTCGGGAACGCCGCGGGGACGGGTCTTGAGCCGGTCTCCGGAGATCCTGAAATCCGAGCGCAGCCCGTCGACGATCTTTTCCAGTTCGGACCCGATGGCGTCATCCTCAAGAGCGGCCCGGAATCGATTGGTCATCTCCCCCTGGGACCACCAACCACCCGCCACATAAAGCCCATCCGCACCGATATGCAGATAATACCCCACCCCATCGAGAATCTGGATGTAGCCACCCTGATGGTCCTTATATGGCGTTTTATCCTTTGAAAATCGGACGTCTCGGTACGGCCGGAACAGGTGCGGCGTTCCAAACTCGTCAGCCAACTCGTCCAGCATCGCAGCCACAGGCGCTTTGACCATCGTGTCGTACACCTGTTTGTTGGCATTCCAGTAGGACTTGGAGTTATCCACCTCCAATCCCTCGTAGAACATGAACGCCTCATCCGGAATCCCACTGAACACCATGCCCTCCACCGTATCGGTGATGGCGCGGGCGGGCGGAACCCCGGGCGGAACCCGAGAGAGAACCACCACGCCAAAGCTGTCGTGCCCGTGGAGGGAGCGACTTGTCATGGCGCAGTGGTTCTCCCACCCACCCAGCCCTCTTGCTCTGTCCGGGCTCCGCCCGCCCCCGCCCGATCCGCTGAAGGACGCGCTTGAAGGCCCGGTGGTTCTCCCACCCACCCAGCCCCTGTTCCTTCGGGCTCCGCCCGCCCTCGTCGTCGCCGTGGTTTCCCACGGGGCGACCACGGCGATGGCGGGGTCGGGCGGAGCCCGAGGAAAAACAAAGGGCTGGGTGGGTGGGAGAACCACCGTTACGTCGGGCGTTCCTTTCGCAGGTGGAAGTACTCCTTGCCCGGGGTCGTCTCGCCGAACAGCTCGGTGATCGTGACGTAGGTGAAACCCTTCGCGTCCAGCAGGTCGAGCAGCTTGGGCACCGCCTGGACGGTGGAGGAGTGGATGTCGTGCATGAGGATGACATCGCCGGGTTTGGCCTTGAGGCAGCGTTTCGCCACCAGTTCGGCGTTACGATCCCGCCAGTCCATGGTGTCGAGACCCCACAGGATCTGGGCCATGCCGTACCGCCGGGTCATCGCCGCCACCCCGGGACTGGTCGCCCCATACGGCGGGCGCATCGTCCGCATCCGCACCCCGGTGTACCTGCCCACCGCGAGCTGCGTCCTGACCAGTTGCTCCTTGAGGGCGGCCTCCGACAGCGAGGGCAGCGCCGGGTGGTCCCAAGAGTGGTTCCCCAGCTCGTGACCCTCAGTGACCATGCGCTGCAGCAGCCCGGCGGTCTTCTCGGAGACCATCCGGCCGACGATGTAGAAGGTGGCCTTGGCGCCATGCTCGGCGAGCCGGTCCAGGACCACGCCGGTCTGGTCGCCGGGCCCGTCGTCGAAGGTGAGCGCGACGCACTTGAGCTTGTGGCAGTCGATGCCGCGGGACTGCGGCGCGACCGGAAAGCGTGGCGCCGGCCACCCCGGCTGGATCGAGGCCAGCTGCCGCGCCAGCGTCGCCGGATCATGGACGGGGGGCGGCAGGGCGGGCAGGGACGCCAGTTTCCCCGGAGCGACCGCATTGGTAACGGCACCACTACAGCCGGTAACCGCAATGAGCAACACAAGTCCCAGCCGCATTCTTCCCCCCGAGGCAGGCGGGGACTAGGGATAGTCCTCGGCCGTGTCCCCCCGTAAGACCTTGGCCAAGTCCTCCCACCAGGGCGGCACGTCGGCCTGCAACTCGGCATACCGTCGGGCCACTCTGATGGCGCATCCAACCGGATCCGTACCCAGGTGGCGGCGTTTCACCGCGCCTTCCTGCCAGCGGAAGAAGCCGTCACGGTAGCTCACGACAAGGCCGATCCAAACCGAGAGCGTAGCGTCATCGCCGATCTCGTACGCATCGTCCACTCCGACGTTGGTCAGTTCGGCCCGGAGTTTCTCCACGGCGGCGCGAGACTCACTCACTGGCCACCCCCAACTGACATAGCGACGCGCACAAGGAGGGATGTACCCAGCATCGGGCCACCCCGCGCATGCTCATGGGGTAATCATGGGACTCCACCGCGTGACTTCGCAGCCTTATCCGGCTTCTGAGTGGTTGTCGGGTCGGTCGATGAGCTTTCATGCCCTTTTGTAAGGTATTGGGGTTCGCTTCACAATTACGGGGGGTTAGCGTGACGGCTGTGGCGCTCGCGACGGCGTGTGCGGTGATCTTCGGCACCGCCGATTTCTTCGGCGGGCTCGCGACCCGCCGATCCCGGGTGCTGGCCGTCGTGGTGTGCTCCCAGCTGGGGGGCATGGTCCTGGTTCTGGCGCTGATGCCGTTCCTGCCGGGGATCGCCAGTTCGGGCGCGCTGCTGTGGGGCATGGCCTCCGGGGTGGCCGGCGGGCTGGGGATCGTGCTGTTCTACCGCGGCCTGGCGATGGGCAAGATGTCGGTGGTCGCGCCGATCACGGCCACCACGGCGATGGCCGTCCCCGTGCTGTTCGGGTTGCTCGCGGGCGAGCGGCCGTCCGTGCCGGCGCTGAGCGGGGTGGTGCTCGGGCTGCTCGCGGTGATGCTGGTGAGCAGGGAGCCCGGCGGCTCCGGCGGGCTGACGCTGGGCCCGGTGCTGAACGCGCTCGCCTCCGGGGCCGGGTTCGGCGGGTTCTTCATCCTGTTGAAGCTGGCGCCCTCCGACGCCGGGCTGTGGCCGCTGGTGGGGGCGCGGATCGCGTCGATCGCGCTGGTGGCGGCGCTGGCGGTGGCGACGCGGCGGAGCATGCGCCCGGCCGCCGGGTCGTGGCGGGTGACGATCGCGGCCGGGGTGCTGGACATGGGGGCCAACGTGCTGTTCCTGCTGGCCGCGCAGCGGGGCATGCTGATCTTGGTGACCGTGCTGGTGTCGTTGTACCCGGCGAGCACGTTGCTGCTGGCCCGATATGTGCTCGGAGAACGGCTGAGTTCCACGCAAATTGCGGGAGTTGGCTGCGCATTGGGGGCAATCGCGTTGATTGCGGCTTCCTAGTGCATTGTCATGAGACGTTGGAGCTTGTTACGTTCGTCCCCGTGCAGGTCGAGCGGGCCCCTCTCGTCTCCGAGCCGTTCGCGCACGTAGCTGTGGCGTATGGCTCTGGTGAGGAATACCTGAAAACGGTCCTGCCCGCCCTGCTGGACGGGCTGCGCCGAGGGGAACGCACCATCCTGCTCGGCCCGGAAGAGAACCTCGAGCTGGTACGGGCCGCGCTCGGCACCGACGCCGCCCGGGTCGAGCTGGGGCTGAGCCAGGACTGGTACGGCCATCCGGCCCGGACCATGGCCGCCTACCTCGACTTCGCCCGGCGGAACGGCCCGGCCAGGATGATCTGCGAACCGGTCTGGCGCTCGGCCAGGGACGCGGCCGAGTGGGCCAGGATCGAGGCGATCGCGAACGTGGCGTTCGCCGGGATCCAGACGACGATGCTCTGCGTCTACCGGGACCCGGGCGAGGAGGTGTTCCGCAGCCATCCCTGGTATCTGGACGGCGAGGTGATCCGGGCGAGCGAGCCGTACCTCCCGCCGGAGCGGATGAACTGGGAGCAACCGGCGTTCGAGTCGCCTCCGGCGGAGGCCGAAGGGCTGGACTTCGATCTGCCCGGGGTGCGGCGCATGCGGGCGTTCGTCCGGGACCAGGCGTACGCGGCGGGGCTGGAGCGGGACGAGGTGACCTCGCTGGTGCTGGCCGCGGCCGAGATCGCCGCGAACGCGGTCGAGCACGGGGCGGGGCACGGGCGCGTGGCGGTGTGGCGGGCCGGGGACGAGCTGATCTGCGAGATCACCAACCCGGACGCCGGGATCGAAGTGCCTTTTCCGGGATATATCCCACCGGAACAGGAATCGCTGCGGGGTTACGGCCTGTGGATCAGCCGCCAACTCTGCGACGTCATGGAGGTCAGAACGCTGGACGGGAAGTCCTGCGTCCGCCTTCACATGCGTATGACCCTTTAAGCCGCTTTCAGCCGAAATTTCGGCTTATGCGGCTACGCTTTCCGACTCCCGGACGACGCCCTCCTCCCGGGCGTACTCCTCCAGCATGCCGCGCAGCTGCCGCCGCCCGCGATGCAGCCGCGACATCACCGTCCCGATCGGCGTGCCCATCCGGTCGGCGATCTCCTTGTACGCGAAGCCTTCCACGTCGGCGAGATACACCGCGACCCGGAAGTCCTCCGGCAGCGACCGGAGCGCGTTCATCACGACGTTGTCCGGCAGGGACTCCAGCGCCTCGGTCTCCGCCGACTTCAGCCCGGTCGACATATGCGACTCGGCGGCGGCCAGCTGCCAGTCCTCGATCTCCTCGGCGGCCGACAGTTTGGGCGAGCGCTGCTTCTTGCGGTAGTCGTTGATGAAGTTGTTGGTGAGGATCCGGTGCAGCCACGCCTTCAGGTTCGTGCCCTCCCGGAACTGGTGGTAGGACGTGAACGCCTTGGTCACCGTCTCCTGGACAAGGTCCTCCGCGTCGGCGGGGTTGCGGGTGAGACGCATGGCCGATGCGTACAACTGGCTGGTCACGGGCACCACGTCGCGCTCGAACCAGGCCTGACGCTGCTCATCGCTCATCGAGATCATGTCATCCCCCCTGGAACTCTCTCCCCCGCTGCCCCTCCGGAACGGACCCATGCGGTTATGGCGAACCGTCGTGGTCATCGTCATCGTGTCAGGTGGCCCGTAAGCGGGGTGTTAGCCGGCCAGAGGGGTTCAGACGGGAGCACCGGGACGGCAATGGCTTGATCACCCGCCTGCCGGACAAGTCTCATTATCATAACACTCTCGCCTCGTTCCGGAAGAAAGTGTGGCGTATGGCACTCGTTACAGTGACTCCCATGAAACACCTGGACCGGCACGACCCGGTGACGCGCGCGTGGGCGGCCGAAGCCATCCGGGCCGTGGAAGCCGACGCCAACCGCAGTTGCGACACCCACCTGCACGTCTTCCCCCTTCCCGCGCACTGGGGAGTGGACCTCTACCTGAAAGACGAATCGGTGCACCCAACCGGTTCACTCAAACATCGACTCGCCCGCTCTCTGTTCCTCTACGGCCTGGCCAACGGCTGGATCGGCCCGCAGACCACGATCATCGAAGCCTCCAGCGGCTCCACCGCGGTGAGCGAGGCGTATTTCGCCCGCCTGCTCGGCCTGCCGTTCATCGCGGTCATGCCGGCCACCACGTCGCCGGAGAAACGCGACATCATCGAGTTCTACGGCGGCAAGTGCCACCTGGTCGACGACCCCGGAAAGATCTACGAAGAGTCGGCCCGGCTGGCGGCCGAGACCGGCGGCCACTACATGGACCAGTTCACCTACGCCGAGCGGGCCACCGACTGGCGTGGCAACAACAACATCGCCGAGTCGATCTTCGATCAGCTGGCCCTGGAACGGCACCCGGAGCCCGCCTGGATCGTGGTCGGCGCGGGCACCGGCGGCACCTCGGCCACCATCGGCCGCTACATCCGCTACCGCCGCCACCAGACCAAGCTCTGCGTCGCCGACCCCGACGGCTCGGCCTTCTTCCCGTCCTGGGTCTCCGGCCAGGACGGGACGGCCCGCGGCTCCCGCATCGAGGGCATCGGCCGCCCCCGGGTGGAGCCGTCCTTCCTGCCGACCGTGATCGACCGCATGACCCAGGTGCCGGACGCGATGTCGATCGCCGCCATGCGGTGGACCCGTGAGGTCACCCATCGTGACGTGGGCGGATCGACGGGGACCAATATGGCGGCCGCCGTACAGATCATCAGGGAGATGCGGGCGGCCGGGGAGCGGGGCAGCGTGGTCACGCTCATCTGCGACGGCGGCGAGCGCTACCGGGGCACCTACGGCAGCGACGACTGGCTGGCCGGCAGGCGGATCGACATCGCGCCGTACCTGGTCGAATTCAGGGCTTTTCTGGCGTCCTGAGGGCCTCGCGCACGTCCTCGTCGGCGGGGTCCAGCTCGGCCGCCCGCAGCAGGTCGGCCTGGGCACGCTCGGGCTGGCCGACCGACCGCAGCGCGATCGCCCGGTTGAAGCGCAGCGCGGCGTCGTCGGCCAGCTCGATCGCCCGGGTGAGATCGGCGATCGCGCCCTCCGGGTCGCCCAGCTCGAAGGCCAGCTCGCCCCGGCTGGCCCAGCCCGCGGCGAGCCCGGGATCGTGGAAGACGGCCGCGTCGTAGGCTTTGCGGGCCTCCGCGTACCGCGCGGTGGCCGCCTCCGCCTGCCCGAGCGCGCACAGCAGGTACGCGTTGCGCGGGTTCAGCGCCAGACCCAGCCGCGCGTCGGCCCTGGCCCGGTCGTACTCGCCGATCGCCACCAGCAGCCCGGCCCGGTTGGCGTACGCGTCCACGAAGCCGGGGTCCAGCTCGATCGCGTAGTCCAGGTCGGCCAGCGCGCCCGCGTGGTCCCCGTCGGCGAAGCGGATCTCGGCCCGGTTGTAGTGGGCCTCGGGGAACGGCGGCCCGACCCGCATCGCGGTCTCGTAGTCGGCGACCGCGTCCGCGGACCGGCCCAGCCGGTAGAGCAGGTTGCCGCGGTCGATGTAGTAGTCGGGGTAGCCGGGGTCGGCCTCGATCACCGCGTCCAGGTCGGCCAGGGCGGCGGCCGGGTCGCCGAGCAGCACGGTCAGCTGCGCCCGGTTCGCGCGCAGGACCAGGCGGTGGATCGCGTGCTCGCCTGGTTCGAGGTCCCGGTCGGCCAGCTCGATCGCCTCCTGGACCAGGCGCAGGGCCGAGCGGTGGCGGCCCAGCCGGGTCTCGATCAGGGCCTTGCCGTTCAGGTCGAAGCCCAGGTGGAAAGCGCGGCTCCGCCGGTCGGGAAGCAGCCGGGTGATCGTGACGGCCTCGTTGATCCAGGCTCTGGCCTCCTCGATGTCCCGTTTCTCGGGGTCGTGGTGGCGGGTCAGGAGCATCGCGGTGGCGTACGCGGCCGTGGCGCGGTTGACCGGGTCGGTGCTCTCCCGGCGGGCCAGGTCGAAGAGGGCGCGGGCGTCGTCCTCGCGGTCGGTGGCGGCCAGGGCGCCCGCCGTGCGGTGGAGCAGGGTCCACCAGTCCTCGGTGTCCACGTGGGCGCGTTCGAGTGCCCGGGTTCCGGCCTCGGCGGCGGCGTGGTGGAAGCCTTCGGCGACGTAGCGCCGTACCAGGTCGGGGGTGAGGGCCGGCCAGGTGTGCGCGGACGGCCCGCCGGCGCCGGGCACGCTCTCCACGTGCAGGGGCAGGGCGGCGGCCAGCGGCGGTTCGGCCACCGGCGTGCACACCACGACGGTCAGCACGGCGGGGTCGAGCCGCCGGAGCAGCACGCCGAGCAGCTCGCTGTCGGTGTGGTCGGCCTCGTGCACGTTCTCCACGACCAGCGCGACCGGACCGGCTCCGGCCAGGTGGTCGCGGATGAACTCGGCGATTCCGTTGGCCAGCCGGAGTGTGCGGCGCGGGGCGGGCACCAGGATGCGCTCCGCTTCCGGGACCTGCGTGGCCAGGGTGAGCCGCCGGGCGGGGACCCGTTCGCGCAGGTGCGGCGCGGCCGCCCGGATCTCGATGTCGTGCCGCGCCACCAGTTCCGGCCGCGCCTCCGGCACCAGGACGGCGAGCAGCGTCGCCGCCACCGTGTAAGGGCCGCCGGAACGATGCGCGTCAATGGGCGCGAGCAAAAGGCGCGGCAGGTCTTTTTCCCCGTTCCAGCGGCTTCCCCGCACCCAAAGATGGCGCATCGTCCGACTCCCCTCACCGGTGAGGACCGGAACCCCGCGGCTCCGGCCCCACTGATCGATCAAGGAAGGTGCTTGGCGCTGGCGCTGCCGGACAGCTTGACTGGACCTGGCTTGTGCACGATGACCTTCTTCATCAAACGGCCTTCCAGATGGTTTCGGGACTCGCCAATGTCAACACAACCGCCAAGGAATTAACAATACTTTGGCCGGTAATAGACATTTCCCGATAAATGCACTTAATTAGCTATTCAGTCACCCAGAAGCTTCGGTCACGCCTCTCCCAGAAGTGCGTCCACGAAGACTTCGGGGTCGAACGGGGCCAGATCGTCGGGGCCCTCGCCGAGGCCGGCCAGCTTGACCGGAACGCCCAGCTCCCGCTGGACCGAGATGACGATGCCGCCCTTCGCGGTGCCGTCCAGCTTGGTGAGCGCGATGCCGGTGATGTTCACCACCTCGGCGAACACCTGGGCCTGGCGCATGCCGTTCTGGCCCGTGGTCGCGTCCAGCACCAGCAGCACCTCGTCGACCTGGGCCTTCTTCTCGATGACCCGCTTGACCTTGCCGAGCTCGTCCATCAGGCCGGTCTTGGTGTGCAGGCGGCCGGCGGTGTCCACGATCACCACGTCCACCTTGTCGGCCATGCCGCGGGCCACCGCGTCGAACGCGACCGAGGCCGGGTCGCCGCCTTCCGGGCCGCGCACCACGGCCGCGCCCACCCGGTCGCCCCAGGTCTGCAGCTGGTCGGCGGCGGCGGCCCGGAACGTGTCGGCCGCGCCCAGCACCACCGTCTTGCCGTCGCCGATCAGGGCGCGGGCCAGCTTGCCGGTCGTGGTGGTCTTGCCGGTGCCGTTCACGCCCACCACCAGCAGCACGGCCGGGCGCTCGCCCGGCGCGGAGGTGTGCAGCGTGCGGTCCAGGCCCGGGTTGATCTGGGCGAGCAGCTGCTCCCTGAGCAGCCCGCGCACCTCCGCCGGACTGCGCGTGCCGAGCACCTTCACCTTGGTCCTGAGCTCGTCCACCATGGCCCGGGTGGGCGCCACCCCCACATCGGCGGTGATCAGGGTCTCCTCGATCTCGTCCCAGACGTCGTCGTCCAGGCGGTCCCGGGAGAGCAGGTCGAGCAGGCCCTTGCCGAGCGTGCTCTGCGAGCGGGCCAGCCGGGCACGCAACCGGACCATCCGGCCCGCCGACGGCGGCGGGACCTCGATCTCCGGCGGCTTGACCAGCTCCTCCACCGGCGGCGCCAGCGTCGCCGTCGCGGTGCCGCCCGATTCCTCCTCCGCCCCGCCTCCCACCAGCGGCGTGTCCACGGGGGGAAGAGCCTTGCCCTTCGGCCGGTACATGAAGAAAAGACCACCGGCCACCAGCAAGGCGGCCAGGATCACGACAATGGTGATGACCAGGTAACCATCCACAACGGTCAGTTTTCCAGATAACACCGGGGGCTGCGTCTATGGCCGCGCCTCCGGCACGGCGGGCTTGGCCGCGCGTTATCTGGCACCCAAGGTCAGGCGTGCTCGCGTAGCCGCTGGCTGACCACCTGGGTTACGCCGTCGCCGCGCATCGATACGCCGTAGAGCGCGTCGGCGATCTCCATCGTGCGCTTCTGGTGGGTGATCACGATGAGCTGGGAGCTCTGCCGGAGCTCCTCGAAGAGGGTCAGCAGGCGCTGGGTGTTGGTGTCGTCGAGGGCGGCCTCGACCTCGTCCATCACGTAGAACGGGGACGGGCGGGCTTTGAAGATGGAGATCAGGAACGCGACGGCGGTCAGGGAGCGTTCGCCGCCGGAGAGCAGGGAGAGGCGCTTCACCTTCTTGCCGGGCGGGCGGGCCTCGACCTCGACGCCGGTGGTGAGCATGTCGCTGGGGTCGGTCAGCAGCAGCCTGCCCTCGCCGCCGGGGAAGACCCGCTCGAAGATCTGCGAGAACTCGCGCTGCACGTCGTCGTAGGCGGCGGTGAACACCTGCTCGACCCGGTCGTCCACCTCCTTGACCACCAGCAGCAGGTCGCGCCTGGTCTTCTTGAGGTCCTCCAGCTGCGAGGTCAGGAACGTGTGACGCTCCTCCAGCGCCGCGAACTCCTCCAGCGCGAGCGGGTTGACCTTGCCCAGCTGGGTCATCTGCTTGTCGGCGGCCCGAGCGCGTTTCTCCTGCTCGGCACGGACATACGGAACCGGGGGCTCGCCCGGAACCGGCACCGTCGGCCCGTATTCGGCGATGAGGGCGTCGGTCTCGACGCCGTACTCGTCCATGGCGCGCTCCTGCAGCTGCTCCAGCCGCAGGCGCTGCTCGGTCCTGGCCATCTCGCTGCCGTGCACCCGGTTGACCAGTTTGTCCAGCTCGACCCCAAGCTCCCTGACCCGGACCCTGACCATCTTCAGCTCGGCGTCCACGGCCTCCCGTACCGTCTCCGCCTCGTCCCGCTCGGCGGCGGCCCGCGCCAGCGAGGTCTCCAGCGCGCCCAGCGCCGTCTGGGCGCCCTTGACCACCGCCGCGGCCACCTTGGCCTGGATCCGCCTGCGCTCCCGCTGCGCCGCCGCCCTGGCCCGGTCCTCGCGTTCCCGGCGGGCCGCGCGCAGCAGGCCGTCGGCCCGGCCCGCGATCCCCCGCACCCGCTCCTCTGCCGTCCGCACGGTCAGCCTGGCCTCCATCTCGGCCTGCCGGGTGACCCCGCAGGCCGCGGCCAGCTCGTCGCGCAGTTCGGTGGTCGGCTCGGCCTCCAGCTCGTCCGCGTACTCCTCCTCGGCCAGCCGCTCCTCCAGCTCGGCGATCCCGGCCCGCGCCACCTCCCGGGCCTCCTCAGCCCCCTGCACGGCTGACGCCAGCCGCTCGCCCTCGTCCCGCGCGGCCTTCACCGCGGCCTCCAGCCGCGCCAGCTGCTTGGCCGCGTCCGCCAGCCGCTGATCCGCGTCCCGCTGCCGCCCCCGCACCCGATCGAGTACGGCCTGCGCCGCGTCCAGCCCGCTCCGCGCCGAGTTGACCCCGTTCTGGGCGACGGTGACCCCGGTCTGCGCCTCGTTCACCCGGCCCTGCGCGGCTTCCACGGCCTCCCGGGCTTCGGCTTCGGCCTCGACGGCCTCCTCCAGGGAGGACGCGTGTTCGGCCGCGGTGGCATGGGCCGCGCTGAGGTCGGCGACTGCCTGCTCCAGGGCGGCCCTGACCTGCCAGGTCGAGTTGTCGGCCGAGCCGGTGCCGGTGAGCGCGCCGAACATCGCGTCCGAGCCCATCACGGCGGCCAGGTCGGGGCGGTTGGCCAGCAACCGTTCCGCCGTGGGCACGTCCTTGGCCAGCAGGACCGAACGCCGGGGCCCGGCCAGCTCGCCGGTCACCCATTCCAGCTCGCCGTCGCCGGAGAGGCTGAGTTCCAGGGCGTCCCTGCGGGCGGTCAGAGCGCTGATGGCGCGTTGTGCGTCCTGGTCGGCGGCGCGGGCCGTACCGACCTGGGAGGTGGCCGCGGCGAGGGCGGCGCGGGGGGCCGCGACGGCGGTCTTGGCCTCCTCGACCTGGCCTTTCGCCTGCTCCACGATGTCGCGGGCGGCGTCGACCTGGGCTCTGGCCAGTTCCACCCCCGCCTGGGCGGATTCCAGCTCGGCGGTCAGTTCCGGGTCGGTCGCGGGTTCGCTCAGTTCCTGGGCGTCGTGGTCGGCCTGGGCTTGTTCGGCCCGCTTGCGGGCGTCGTCGAGGGACTTGGCGAGGCGGCCGATCTCCTCTTCGGCGGCACGCGCCCGGCTTCTGGCCGAATCCACCTGGCCGCGCAACCGCGCCAGCGCCTCCCGGCGGTCGGCGGCGGCCCTGGCCATGGCGGCCAGCCTGCGCTCCTCGGTGGCCAGCGACTCCTCGGCCTCTCCCCGGGTCTCCACCGCGACAGCGAGGCGCTCCTGAGCCTCCGCCAGGGCTTCCTGGAGCTCCCGCTCCTGCTCCCTGACCTCGGCCGCCTCCCGCTCGAACTCCTCCGGGTCCCGGCCCCGACGTTCGATGGACGCCGCGTCGGCCGCGTGCCGCTCCCGCTCGGCCGCCAGGCTCTCCACTCCGCGCAGGCGCTCGCGCAGGGCGGAAAGCCGGTAATACGTCTCCTGAGCGCCCGTCAGCCTCGGCTGGGCCTCGTTGGCGGCCGTCTCCAGCGCGGCCTCGCGCTCCTGGCTCTCGGCGTGTTCCCGTTCCACCTGCGCCCGCCTGGCTTGTACGGCGGCCTCGTCCTGGGCCTCGCGCTGGAGGGTGTCGCGTAAAGTCACGACATCGTCGGCGAGTAGCCGGAGCCGGGCGTCGCGCAGGTCGGCCTGGATCACGGCGGCCTTACGGGCGATCTCGGCCTGGCGTCCCAACGGCTTCAACTGGCGGCGCAGTTCGGTGGCCAGGTCCTGGACCCGGGTCAGGTTGGCCTGCATGGCGTCGAGCTTGCGGAGCGCTTTTTCCTTACGCTTGCGGTGCTTCAGCACGCCCGCGGCCTCTTCGATGAACGCCCGGCGCTCCTCGGGGCCCGCGTGCAGGACCTGGTCCAGCTGGCCCTGGCCGACGATCACGTGCATCTCGCGGCCGATGCCGGAGTCCGAGAGGAGCTCCTGGATGTCCAGCAGTCGGCAGGTGTCCCCGTTGATCGCGTATTCGCTCTGCCCCGACCGGAACATCAACCGGCTGATCGTCACCTCGGTGTAGTCGATCGGCAGCGCACCGTCGGTATTGTCAATCGTCAGCGTGACCTCGGCCCGCCCCAGCGGCGGCCGCGACGAGGTCCCCGCGAAGATCACGTCCTCCATCTTCCCGCCACGCAACGACTTCGCGCTGTGCTCGCCCATCACCCAGGCCAGCGCGTCCACCACGTTGGACTTGCCGGAACCGTTGGGGCCGACCACGCAGGTGATGCCAGGCTCGAACCGGAGGGCGGTGGCGGAGGCGAACGACTTGAACCCACGCAGGGTGAGGGTCTTCAGGTACACTTCACGACCCCCTCCTGCTCCCCGCTCTGGGGGAAGACTACCGGTCTTCCGTCCTATCAGCCGCGCCTTCCGCCCGGCCGACCCACTTCCCCCATGCGACTGGGACAAACGGAATCAACAACCTCAGCACATTGGTTCTCCCACCCACCCAGCCCTTTCGTTCTCCTTCGGGCTCCGCCCGACCCCGCCAACGCCGGGGATGTTCGCCCACCGGTGCCGAAGCCAACGGGGTGCCCAAGGTTCCGTGAGGCGGCATCCCCTGCACCCGGCCCATGTCCACCGGGCTCAAGGTGGTTCTCCCACCCACCCAGCCTTTTCGTTTTCCTTCGGGCTCCGCCCGACCCCGCCGACGCCGTGGATGTTTCGCCCACCGGCGTCAAACCAACGGGATGCCCTGGGATC
>NZ_JBDPLV010000087.1:0-43309 GCF_039871605.1 Acrocarpospora sp. B8E8
GTCGCGTCCATACCTACCTCGTCACCGCAACCAACCACGGCATCGACGCCTTCCATGCGCTCCGTGACGCCTTCCTCGGCAACCCCTGGACGCTGTCTCAAGCCACCGCATAACCCCAGCTCACGGACACGTGTGAGTGGTTACGCGGAAAGAAGCCGCGAAGGCCCAGAAAAAGGCCCAGGAAGCGAATCTCTCAGACCGCGACGGCTTTACTCCGCTCCATTTTGCTGCACAAGAGTGGAATTTAGGGGCCTGTACGTGCACTACTGGA
This sequence comes from Acrocarpospora sp. B8E8, assembly GCF_039871605.1. NCBI lineage: Bacteria > Bacillati > Actinomycetota > Actinomycetes > Streptosporangiales > Streptosporangiaceae > Acrocarpospora > Acrocarpospora sp. B8E8. The sequence goes on from NZ_JBDPLV010000087.1 coordinate 272, forward strand.
TCGCGGCGCCTCTGTCGATTCGGTTAACCGTCACGGAAATACTCCACTATTCGTCGCGGTAGTCAATTCTCGCGGAAGAGGTGAGCTGATTACTGTTCTGCGTGAATTTGGAGCTGACCCGCTAAAGGAGAATAACTATGGTCAGACCCCTATGGGGCTGGCTAGGCTAATCGCTAACTACGATGTCGCACAGTACTTCGCCGATCTGTAATACGAAATCCGGCACCCCTGCCTCACTTGGGGTGCCGGACCTTGTTTGACGGCTACAGGCCCGGGATCTGATCACGGTCCCTGTTCGGCGTCGGCATGACCAGGATCCGATACATCTCGATCGAGGACCGCCGCTGACCGATGAGGACTTTCTCTACAGTTTCAAGGGCGCGCTCACGGCGCGCCGGAGGGCCGATCACCGCACGTGGCGCGCACGACCCCTCGGTGCCTATCGGGAGGATGGCCCAGGCTGGGCGGCTGGCGAGCGCCCTACTCCGATCGGGTGCGCGAGCAGGTTGCGCGCCGTACTCTGGAAGAGCACGAGCAGGCCCGCGAGGAGGAGGTCACCATGAGCGAGAGCCAGCCCGACCACCCGATCTACCCGCCTGCCCGTCCGAAGACCTCCCCGGAGGAACTGGTCAGGGCCAAGCGTGCCCGCCCAATCGAATCCCTCGATGATCTCGCGGCGCCAGATGTGTTTGAAAGCGACGAGGAGTTGGAGCAGTTCTTGGCCTTCACTTACGCCGAGCGTCGTGCTCACCTGGGGTAGCCCGAGCCGATGAACAAGCCCCCCGTCATCCTGGACACCGACGTCTCCTCTCTGATCATCAAACAGCGACTCACCGGCAGCCTGGCCACTCGGCTGATTGGCACCCAGCCGTTCATCACGTTCGTTACCTTGGGCGAACTCACCAAGTGGGCCGAGGTGCGAAGCTGGGGTGCCCGATCCCGAGGTGCCGTCACTGCCTGGCTGGCCGTAATCCCAATCCTGCCTGGAGACGAAGACGTAGCTGTGATCTGGGGCAAGCTTTCGGCCGCCGCGATGCTTCGAGGTCGGCCCCGCCCGATGAACGACATGTGGATCGCTGCCGTCTGTTTGACCCACGGGTTTCCTCTCGCCACGTTGAACGTCAAGGACTTCGAGGACTTTGTGATCCATCACGGACTCAGATTGATCACCGCATGAACGTTCTTCGGTAGGGGTTGGCCGTGCCTCCACATGTCGTTTGACGGCAACCCGCGCGGACAACCCCGGACGTCCTGCGATCGGGTGAGGTGATGCCAAGCCCGCTTGGCCTGCGTTGATGCTGGTCGCAGTGTCGGTGCTCACCGAACGAGAAATCCCAGGTCACACAGGTGGCCCCGCTTCTGGGGACCTATAGGGGCTGAAGTGTGTGCGCGCCCAGAGGGATTCGAACCCCCGACCGTCGGATTAGAAGTCCGATGCTCTATCCGGCTGAGCTATGGGCGCTTCCGTTGCTGCGTTGACCAGCTTATTTGGCGGTCTTGTGCGAAGCTAGCATAGCTGGGTTGTGCCGGAACAGCGTCGGATTTTTGGAGGAGCGATGGTCCGCCCCCGAAGACAGGTGCCCGTGTCCCCCACGCTGCTGGAACTGCTTCCGTCGTGGGAGCTGTCGTTGCAGGCAGGGCACAAGTCGCCGGGAACCATTCGCAGCTACCTGGACAGCGTACGCGGGCTGTCGGCGTTCCTGATCGACGGGGGGATGCGGGCGGATGTGGAGGGGGTCAGCCCCGATGAGATTCGTGCGTTTCTGGCCCGTTCGCTGGAGGTTTCTTCGCCGGGTAACGCGCACAAGCACTTCCGCAACCTGCGGGTCTTCTTCGGGTGGCTGGTCGCCGAGGGGGAGCGGGCGGAGGGGTCGCCGCTGGCCGAGGTGGAACCGCCCAAGGTGGACCGGAAGCCGGTCCGGCCGCTGACCGAGCAGGAGCAGGCCCGGCTGCTGGCGGTTTGTGCCGGTGATTCGTGGATCGATCGGCGGGATACGGCGATCATGCGGATCCTGATGGACAACGGGATGCGCGTGTCGGCGCTGGCGGGGTTGCGGTACAGCGCGTCCGATCCTGAGGCGAACGATGTCTGGCTGGGACGGCATGTGCTGCGGATCATCCTCGGGGGAGGGGATGTCTATCTGGCTCCGCTTGGGCGGAAGTCGGCGGCGGCGGTCGATCGGTATTTGCGGGCTCGTACGCGATTGAGGCATGCGTCCTCACCGTGGCTCTGGCTGCCGGAGCGGGGGGTGACCGCGCATGGGGGAGATCGGCGGCTGACCGCCACCGGGATCCAGCAGATGTTGCACCGGCGTGGCGAGGAGGCGGGCATCTCGGGCGTGTTTCCGCATCGGTTCCGGCACACGATGGCGAGCGGGTATCTGCGGGAGGGCGGGGATCCGCTCAACCTCATGCGGGTCGGGGGCTGGAAGAGCCCGGTGATGGCACGCCACTACGCCGAAACCGCGGGAACCGAAGCACTCGCGGAGCACGCCAGGTTGTCCCCTGGCGATCGAATCTGACGCCTACTCGACCCAAGCCGAGCCACTCTGGCGTTCCATCGAATCTGATTCGCTTGTTCCGCGCGGCCAGACCACTGTGCCGATCGAATCAGAGCCGCTTGCCCGGCGCGTCAGGCCACCGCCCCGTCCGAGTGGAAACGCCCTCCGAGTGGAGACGCAGTGGCGCTGATCAACTTCTGACGGTTCGCGATCGAGGCTCTCAGTTGATCACCCATTCGCCCTGGTCTTTGCCGTAGCCGCTGTCCAGGACGAACTGGTACTTGGCGAGTTTCGTGCCCTTGGGCACCTCGTACACCAGGACGCCCTTGCGGCTGTCGCCGACGGACACCGTGACCATGCCGTTGAGTGAGACGCCGTCGCGTACCTCGGCGAAGGCCGCGTTGTACTGCTGGCCGTCCACGTCGATGAGCTTGCCGCTGTTGGTGGGCGCGTCGTTGTAGAGCTTCTCGCCCACGTTCTTGAGGATGAGTTCGACGGCGATGTACTGCGAGCCCGCCTTGGGCACGATGTACTGATTCGCTGGCCGCGCCGGAGCGATGATGCGCCGCACGGTCACCTGGACCACGGTTTCCTCAGCGATGCCGTGTAGTTCGATGGCCCGGCCGAGCCGCTGCGCCCCCTCCGCCGGAGCCGCCGTCTCTTCGGGCTCGGCCGTCTCTTCGGTCTCGTCCCCGGTCCCAGCGGTTTTCACCGTCTTGCTGGTACGCGGCGTCGCCGACGTTGTCGGTTCCGCCGTCACCGTCGATCGGTTGATCGCCACCAGGACGCCGGCGCTGACCGCCACCACCACGATGAAGATCCCGAGGACCAGCAGGATCAGCGGCGTGCTGCTCTTGCGGGGCGGCGGTTGTGGCGGGTAGTAGTAGCCGGGCGGCCCATACTGCTGCGGGCCCTGCGGGTACTGCGACATGGTGGCTCCAGGCGATGGGAATGCCCGTCGGCGGTTAGTGATCTGTCTGACAACTGACATCATGCCGTCTCTCGACGACAAAGACCGGCATGCCGGTGTATCTCCTCGATGACGGACATGTTCCCATTCGGGTGGCCGTGGGGTGTCGAACTTCCGACGATGCCCTCTTGACACTCGCGATGTATCTCGAAAATACTCGGAATCGAGTAAAGGAGGTCGGCCATGGGGTCACGGCAACGCAGCAATCCGCTCGCGCTCGCGGTGCTCGCCCTGCTCTTCGAGCGGCCGATGCATCCGTACGAGATGGCCACCACCCTTCGCGAACGCCGCAAAGAGGACAGCATCAAGCTCAACTACGGGTCGCTCTACTCGGTCGTGCAGTCGCTGGAGCGCCGGGGCCTGATCGTGGCCCAGGAGGTCCAGCGGGATGGGTCCCGCCCGGAGCGCACCGTGTACGCGATCGCCGAGCCGGGCAGTGTCGAACTGCTCGACTGGCTGAGCGAGCTGGTCGCGGTGCCCACGAAGGAGTTCACCCAATTCGAGGCGGCGCTGTCGCTGCTGGGGTGTTTGCGGCCAGACGAGGCGGTACGGCTGCTTGAGGAGCGAGTGTCCAGGCTTGAGCAGGAACTGGCGGCGGCCGATGGGTTGCGGGGGCACTCGTCCATGACCAAGCTGCCCCGGCTGTTCTACATCGAATGGGAGTACCGGATCTCGCTTCGCCGTACCGAGCTGGAGTTCGTCTCGTCGTTGGTGCGGGAGATCCGGGAGGAGACCATCGAAGGGCTGGCGTTCTGGCACGACTTCCATAAGCAGTGAAATGAGGCCCCCGGCGGGTGTTGCAGCACGACGCCGGGGGCGAGGAGCCAACAGGCCACCCGCGGCGACCCGTCAACGCATCAGGAGACATGGTACGCGCGTGGCCGGAAAGGTCACGTAAATGATCAACGCAGCAGGCCTGGTCAAGGAGTACGGCAAGGTCCGTGCCCTGGACGGGCTGAGCCTGGACGTCGAACCGGGCACGGTCTTCGGACTGCTCGGCCCCAACGGCGCGGGCAAATCCACCACCGTCAAAATCCTGACCACCCTCTCAAGAGCCACCGGCGGCACCGCCCACGTCGCAGGCCTCGATGTCACGAAATTTCCGGACAAGGTGCGGCGGGTTATCGGGTGTGTTCCGCAGCAGACCAGCGTGGACCCCGCCGCCACCGGCCGCGAAAACCTCAACCTCCAAGGCGCCCTGTACGGCTTGCGCCGCGCCGCCCTCAAAACCCGAACCGACCAGTTGCTCACCCGCTTCGGCCTCACCGACGCCGCCAACCGCCCCAGCCGCACCTACTCCGGCGGAATGCAACGCAAACTCGACGTCGCCATGGGCTTGATCCACCATCCCCGCGTGCTCTTCCTGGACGAACCCACCACCGGCCTCGACCCCGAAGCCCGCTCCGAGATGTGGACCGAGCTCACCCACCTCGCCGCCGAGGAGCGCATGACCATCCTCCTCACCACCCACTACCTGGAGGAAGCCGACAAACTCGCTTCCCGCCTGGCCATTGTCGACCGCGGCAAGGTCGTCGCCACCGGCACCCCCGACGACCTCAAGAACGAACTCCACGGCGACGCCATCACCATCGACCTCGCCGACACCGCCACGATCCCCCAGGCACGCGCGCTGCTCGCCCGGATCGCCACCGAGGTCACCAGCTCCGGCCGCTCCCTCCGGGCCAGGGTTTCCGACGGCGCCACCGCCATCCCCGCCGTCCTGGCCGCCCTCGACTCCGCCGGTATCCCCGTCGCGTCCGTTTCGGTCGCCCGGCCGTCCCTGGATGACGTCTACCTCCGCTACGCGGGCCGCTCCTTCGCCGACGCGGAAGGGGTCGCGGCATGAGCATGATCAGGATCATCACCAACCCGGTCCACGACATCGCCGCCGCAGCGGTCGCGAAACCTGTCCGTTCTTCGCGGAAGGCATCCAGGCGCCGCCATGCGGCCATCGCCGCCGCAGCTCACCGAGACACGAGCACACCTACGCGAACCGAAGGGCGACGTCGATGAACGGTGCAATCTCCACCATGAGCCCGGAAACCGTCCCCGCCGCAAGGGGATCGGCTCGCTGGGCGCTGGCGACACATTCGCGGTATCTCACCATGCAATCGGTCCGGGCGTTGTCGCGGCAGCCGTTCTTCGTCGCGATCTCGCTGGTCCAGCCGATGATCTGGCTGCTGCTGTTCGGGGAGCTGTTCAAGCGGGTCGCGGAGCTGCCGGGGTTCGGCGCGAGCAACTATATCGACTTCCTGATTCCCGGGATCATCGTGATGAACGTGCTCTTCGGCGCGAGCTGGAGCGGGATGACGTTCATCGAGATGATCGGTCAGGGCACGATGGATCGAATGCTCACCACACCGTTGCGACGAGGGGCGTTGATCATCGCGTCGCTCGCGTACAACTCGATCACCATCGTGGTGCAGACGGCGATCATCTTCCTGGTGGGGTGGCCGCTGGGCGCGACCTACACCGCGCCGGGGATTCTCGTCTCGCTCGCCGCCACGATCCTGCTGACGGGGGCGTTCTGCTCGATCTCCAACGCGTATGCGCTGGTGCTGCGGAGCAGGGAGGCCCTCATCGGCTTGTCGATCATGCTCGCGCTACCGCTGTCGTTCCTGTCGTCCGCGCTCATGTCCCAGGGTGCGGCGCCGGACTGGATCCGGAGCGTGTCGCGCTTCAACCCGGTCGACTGGGCGGTCGTGGCGTCCCGTGAAGCACTGTCGGGTTCGCCGGACTGGGGTGCGGTCTGGGCGCATCTGGGGTATCTCGCGGTGATCGCCCTGCTGCTCGGTTACCTGGCCACGCGGGCCTTCGGCTCGTACCAGCGCTCGATCTGACACCGAGGGCGGCGGCGCCAGGTCATGGCGCCGCCGCTCGCCGATGTTTCCCGAATCCCGTTCAGGAGAAGAGATCGGCCACTACGCTGAGGTGGCATGTTCGTCTCGACGAAGCGACGGGCCGAGTCTGAAACACCCCTCACCGGTGGCGATGTCACTGAAGGTGTCGTCCGTGTGGGCCTGACCGTGCGCCGTCCGCTCAAACCGTCCACGCCATCGGTCCATGCCCTGCTCCGCCATCTGGAGTCCGCCGGATTCGACGGCGCGCCGCGCGTGCTCGGCATCGACGCGTCCGGCCGCGAGATCCTCACCTACATCGACGGCGCCGCCGCCGTCCGCCCCCTCCCCGAGTACGCGGTCACCGACGAAACCCTCATCACGCTCGCCCGCCTCCTGCGGCGCTACCACGACGCGGTCGCCACTTTTGCCCCACCCGCGAACGCCATCTGGGAACAGGGTTCCACCTCCGACGACACCCCCGAGATCATCGGCCACTGCGACGTCACTCCCGAGAACGTCATCTTCCGCGACGGCCGCCCGCACGCGTTGATCGACTTCGACCTGGCCCGCCCCACCACCCGCCTGTTCGACGTCGTCACCACCCTCCGCCACTGGGCCCCCATCGCCGACCCCCTCGACCGCGACCCCCGCCAGCGCGGCCTCGACGTCGGCCCTCGCCTCCGCCTCTTCTCCGACGCGTACGGCTTGACGCCCCGCGACCGCCGGAACCTCCTGCCGACCGCCCGCCTGCGATTCGACCGCTCCTATCTCGCTATGCGCCGCAAAGCGGAATCCCATGGCGGCTCCTGGGCCCAGCTCTGGGCCAACGGAGCAGGTCAGCGCATCAGACGGGCCAGCGCCTGGCTGGACGCCCATGAGGACGACCTGCGCGATCACCTGGTCTAGCTCCTGCATTGAGCGGACGTGTGCGGAAGCGCGCACATACGAGGCAATGGGCGCCTATTTCGGGGGTGTGTGCGGAGGTGTTCCTATACCCCTGTCTGGGCTGATTGTGGGGGATGGGGGAGAATGCCCGGGTGATCAGGTCTGGGGCGGTCGCGGTGGGGATGGCGGTCGGGGTCGGGGTGGATGCCGTTGTCGGGGATCCTCGGAGAGGGCATCCGGTGGCGGTGTTCGGCGCCAGGGCGGCAGCCCTCGAAAAGCGGATATATCGGGATTCGCGGTTCCGGGGAGCCGTGTTCACAGGGGTGTGTGTCGGCGTCGTGGCCGGGATCGGCGTGGTCGCGGAGCGGGTGAGCCGCGGGCGGCCGGTCGTTAGTGCGGCGGTGACGGCTGCCGCCACCTGGGCGGTCCTCGGGGGAACCACGCTGGCCCGTGAGGGTGCGCACATGGCCAGCGCGCTCGAACGAGACGACATCACCGCCGCAAGGAGACGATTACCCCATCTGTGCGGACGTGACCCGTCCCAATTGATTTCGCCGGAGCTGGCCAGGGCGACCGTCGAGTCCATCGCCGAGAACACCTCCGACGCGGTCGTGGCCCCGCTCTTCTGGGGGGCGATCGCCGGAGTTCCCGGGCTGGTGGCATATCGGGCCATCAACACCCTTGACGCCATGGTCGGCCACCGCTCACCGCGATACGGGCGTTTCGGCTGGGCCTCGGCGCGGCTAGACGACATCGCCAACTACCTGCCCGCCCGCCTGACCGCCCTGCTCACGGCCGCCCTGGCCCCCGCCGTCGGCGGCTCGCCCCGTACCACGATCAGCGTGCTGGCCAGGGACGGCCACCGCCACCCCAGCCCCAACTCCGGCCGCTGCGAGGCGGCTTTCGCGGGCGCTCTGGGCGTACGCCTCGGTGGTGTCAACAATTACGCCGGTCGCCTGGAACACCGCCCCGAACTCGGCGAAGGATCTCCCCCCGAGGTCCCCGACATCCGCCGCTCAATACGCCTCGCCAGAGCCGTCTCCTGGACCGCCGCCGCCCTGGCCGTCTTCACCAGAGCGGCACTGGCCACCCGGAAAGCTAGCGGGGTCGGGGCCCGGTGAAGGGCGCGCTGCTGGTCGCCGGGACCACCTCGGATGCCGGAAAAAGCGTCGTGACGGCGGGAATCTGCCGGTGGCTGGCCCGGCAGGGCGTCCGGGTGGCGCCGTTCAAGGCACAGAACATGTCGCTCAACTCCTTCGTCACCACCGACGGCGCGGAAATCGGCCGGGCGCAGGCGACCCAGGCCGCTGCCTGCGGGATCGAGCCGACGGCGGACATGAACCCCGTTCTCCTCAAGCCGGGGAGTGATCGCCGCAGCCAGGTCGTCGTGCTCGGGCGCGCGATCGCGGACGTGGACGCGATGGAGTACGGCGCGTTCAAAGCGCGGCTACGGGCGGTCGCCGTGGAGTCCCTGGAACGCCTCCGGGCCGAGTACGACGTGGTGATCTGCGAAGGCGCGGGAAGCCCGGCGGAGATCAACCTGCGTGCGGGGGACATCGCCAACATGGGGCTGGCCCAGGCCGCCCGCCTGCCGGTGATCGTGGTCGGCGACATCGATCGCGGCGGAGTGTTCGCCTCCCTCTACGGCACGGTCGCGTTGCTCGACGCCGCCGACCAGGCGCTGATCGCCGGTTTCCTGATCAACAAATTCCGCGGAGCGCCCGAACTCCTCGCCCCCGGCCTCGACATGCTGCACGGGCTGACCGGCCGGGAAACCTACGGCGTGCTGCCGTGGCTCGACGGGCTCTGGCTGGACGTCGAGGATTCATTGGCCCTTGACAACCGTCCCGCCCAGCCGTACCGGCCGCACTCGCTCCGCGTCGCCGTCGTCCGGCTGCCACGAATTTCGAACTTCACCGACATCGACGCGCTCGCGAGCGAGCCAGGGATCGTCGTGCGTTTCGTCCGGTCGGCGGCCGAACTGGAGGACGCCGACTTGGTGATCCTCCCCGGTTCCCGCGCGACGGTTTCCGACCTCGGCTGGGTACGGGAGACGGGTATCGCGCAAGCCGTACAGGAAAGGGCCGTCGCCGGACGGCCGGTGCTCGGCATTTGCGGTGGCTACCAGATGCTCGCCCGCACAATCCACGATTCCGTCGAATCCAAGAAAGGCCTGATCGACGGCCTCGGGCTCCTCCCCGTCACCGTCCGTTTCGCCGCCGAAAAAACACTCGCCAGACCCGTCGGCACGGCGTACGGTCACCGCGTGGCCGCCTACGAGATCCACCATGGCACCGTGACCGTGGACACCGCCACCCCGTCGCGGCCGTTTCTCGACGGCTGCCGGGTGGGCTCGGTCTGGGGCACGACCTGGCACGGGGCCCTGGAAAACGACGCCTTCCGCCAGGCGTTCCTCACCGACGTGGCCGCGACGGCGGGCCGCACTTTCACCCCCGCCCCCGGCATCTCCTTCGCCGAATTCCGAGCCGCCCGGCTCGACGCGCTGGGCGACCTCATCGAGCAGCATGTGAATACCGGCGCGATTCTCGACCTCATCGAGAACGGCCCGCCCCGGGACCTCCCCCTCGTTCACCCAGGAGGCGCAGGATGACATCAACCGCCCTTCTCCTCACCGCGGGCTTGTTGTTCCTTCTCGCCGTGGTCGCCGGCGTGGTCACGGTCGTCGTTCTCTCCCGCCGTCCCCGCCATTCCTTTCCCGCCCACCCCGACGACCCACGAGAAATCCTCCGCCGCCGCTACGCCGCCGGCGAGATAGACGAGGCGGAATACCGCCACCGCCTCTCCATCCTCTCCAACGGCTGAAGCCATCAGGTTGTCGGTGTGGGGGTAACCGGTTCTGGTTTCGCGGAATCAGGGGCAGGCTCGGAGTCTGGTGGGAAACGCTTGAGCTTCTCCTGATCACCGGGCATTCCGTGCCGCTTGCGGAACTCCGGGCCGGGTCCCCACTCGAGCCCGCCGCCGCGCGGACCGGCCCAGCCAGGCCACTCCGGACGCGTCATGTTGATCACCATCGTGGCCGTCGCCTTCCCGGCCTCGACCGTCGCGAGCACGGTCACCTGGTCATTGACCTCAACCGAGCCGATCCCCTCGCGACCGCCGTTGACCCGCGTCGTGTCCGCGATCGTATAGGTCCGCGAGAACCCGTCCTCGCTACGAACCGTGACCGACGCCTGATCAACCGCCGTCACCGTCCCGTTCTGGGTGGAAACGGTCTGGAAACCGCCCCCCTCCTTGGGCACCACGAACTCGCCGTGAATCGCCCCGAACATCCCTCCCTTCATCGGCCCCCAGATCCTCCCCGGCTTCTCGGAAGGCTCCACCGGACTGGGAGTCCCCGAAGGCGTCGGCGTCCCACTCTCACTCGGCGTCGGCGACCCGCTTTCGCTCGGCGTGGGCGACGAGGCAGCCGCGGCCACCCCCACCCCCGTGACGACCGTTAACGCCGCCGCCACGCCAGCGATCACGACCCGATTCTTGGACCGCCGAACAGGCTCATAACCCAGAACCTCCGCCAGCCTGAACTCAGGATCATTCATTGCTCACCCCTTCCATCCAATGCCGATTGAAATGGGAGACGGGTAAGACGTACGTAAGCGTCCGCGCCAGATTCTCAGGAACCGAAAGAAGCGGCCGCGGGCCGTCCTCGGTGGTCGAGAACGGCCCGGCGGCGCGCATCATCTGATCATCGCCTCGCGCGAGGGCGAACCCACCCGTGACCGCGGCGCCCGATCAACGGACGGCGAACGTGGTCAGCACGGCGGCGTGGTCGGAGGTCCAGGCGTTGTCCTTGTGGTTCGGAATCGGTGCCGGGGTGCCCTCGACGACCGCATCGGATGACTTCACGCTGAGATCGCCCTTGTAGTGGATGAAGTCGATGCGATCCTGCGGCTCGGGCTCACCCTTGTGGCCGTCGTGACCGTACCCGCCGGTAAAGGTGGGGTAGACCGGCGACCAGGTGATGCCGGGGGCCGCGACCGGATCGGGGTGGGCTACGCGATAGGAGTCCTTCATCCCGTCCTGCTCGGGAGCGACCGAGGTGGGCCAGGGCACGGAGTCGTACCCGCACTTCTTGGTCGCCGGAGTCCAGTCCAGGTGCGACGGGGCGTTGAAGTCGCCGGTCAGCAGGACGGGTGTGCGACCCGCGGCCGCGAGATCACCGGACATGGCCGACATGATCTCCTGGATCTGGCGCGTGCGCTTCGACTCGGCCTCCCTGGCCATCAGCCGCTCAACGCTCCACTGCCCGAAGCACGCGTCGTACGGGCCATACGGGGTGTAGCCGAGGTGCACGTTCCAGATGGCCACCTCGTGCCGGTCGTCCAGCCTGATCTTCGCGTTGATCCCCGCCAGGCCCGACTCGGAGGGGAGCGGCCCGCGCGAGACGATCGGGTATCGGCTGATGATGCCCAGGTCCGCGCCCGCCTGGTAGTAGTCCCAGCCGAGCGCCTCGGCCAGCTCCTTGGCGGACGTGGACGACGTCTCCTGCATGCCGACCACGTCGACGTCGCGGTCGAGCAGGAACTTCAGCTGCTTCTCCCGGCCGCCCTTGACCTGGCTACCGCCGTGCCACAGGTTCCAGGACATGCTCTTGAGCTCGGGCACCAGCGGCCCGCCCGGAGGCCGTACGGGGACGCTGACCGTGGCGGTGTCGCTCTCGCCCGCGTCGTTGCGCGCCTCCACCGTGAAGGTGGCCGTCTTCGCCGACGCCGACGCCGGCGGCGTGCCGGTCACCGTGCCGTCCCCGCCGACCCGCACCCAGGCCGGGCCGTCCACCTTCCGGAAGGCCGCCTCGCCACGGACCGTACCCTTGACGCTGGCCGTGTACGGGGACTTGGCGCGGGCGTTGCGCAGGGCGAATTCACGAGTCACGAAGTGGAGCGGCTCGCTGCTCACGATCTTCAGCTTCGCGGGCGGCGCCAGCCACTCGTAGCCGTCCTTCGCCAGGGCGTAGGTGATGTAGTCGCCCGGTTCGAGCCCGTCGGTGGGCAGGGTGGCCGTACCCGAGCCGGAGGTGATGTACACCCACTTCAGCGAGGGACCGACGTACTTCTGGTCGACGGGCCCGCTGCCCGGGTCGGTGTAGAGGCCGATCCAGTTCTTGGCGTGGGGACGCGGCGTGGAGTAGGACAGCTCGATCGGGTCACCCGCCTTCACGCTCGCCGTTCGGAGCGAGAGCGTGCCGTCGGGTGCGGCGGCGTGGGCCGGGAGGGCGGGCAGGGCCAAGGCGGCCAGCAACCCGATGAAGGCCAGAAAACGGGGCATTTAATATCCTTCTTCGTCAACTAGTCGAAAGAAGGATCTAGTACGTGAGAGACCGCAAGATTACCGGAAACTGACCAGAAGTGATCATATTGGGAACGCGTGATCATAGGGCTCCGCGACGACGTGGCCGGCATCGTTCGGCAAGACCGTGATCATGCATGGACGGGCTTGTCGCCAGAGTCCGGCGGTTGGTGAATCCCGGCGTGCTGGTTCGTTCGTACAACAGGCGACGCACCTCGTCGATCCACGGAGGAATTCCCATGGTGGAGATCATCGGCGCTGGTATGGGACGAACCGGTACATACTCCCTGCAAGCGGCCCTGGTGAAGCTCGGCTACGGCCCATGCCACCACATGTCCTCCCTGGGCGAGCACCCCGAGCTGATCCCTCGGTGGGAGGCCGTAGTAAGAGGCGAGGAGGTGGACTGGAAAGATCTGCTGGCGGGCTACCGGTCGGCCGTCGATTGGCCGGCGTGCTCGTTCTGGCGCGACCTGGCCGACACCTATACCGACGCCAAAGTGGTGCTCACCATCCGCGACCCCGAAAGCTGGTATGCCAGCGCCCGCGAAACCATCTACCGATACATGGCCAGAAAGCCCGGCATCGAGGGCGCGATCATGCGCCTGGAGGAACGACTCTATCCGTCCCTCCGCCGCCGGCGCGCCTTGTGCGAGCGCCTGATCTGGGAGGACACGTTCGAGGGCCGCTTCGACGAGCCCCAATGGGCCATGGAAATCTTCCAACGACACAACACCGCCGTACAGCGAGTAATCGCCCCCGACCGCCTCTTGGTGTTCGACGTACGACAAGGCTGGCAGCCCTTATGCGACTTCATCGGCGTCGAAATCCCCAACGAGCCGTTCCCGCACCTCAACATCGCCGACTCCTTCGTCCGCATGGCCGCCCTACGCCGCCGCCGCGCCCTCACCCTCCGAAAGATGCGCCCAGAAGAAGGCTCAGCGATCCGCTGACAGCCGCCCTTCCCCTTACCGAAGAGAATCCGGGCTCGGCGAATTGGTGAAGATTGAGGGTTATTCAAAAGGAGCCCGGCGCGGTTCGACGAGTCGCGCCGACCTGCTGGGACGTCGCGAGGGCGAACTTTTGAATAATCCTCATTATTTAGGAGCCGGTTGGGCGGTCCGGTTTTCGGTGATCCAGTTGTCGATTTGGGTCCACTGGTCGAAGAGCCAGGTGATTTGGGATTCGCGGGTGCGGGGGACCTGGTCGGAGGGGTAGCGCCACCACTTGGCGCGGATGTGGGCGCGGGCGGGGAGTTTTCGCCACACGTCGCCGACCGTGATCAGGTCGTCCAGGCCGGTGTGGGCTACGAAGACGACGTCGGCCGTGGGGCAGGACTCGATGGCGGCGATCGCGCCGTTGGGGCGGGGTGGGAGGAGGTGGTCGAGGGATTCGGCGCGGGCGGCTTCCTCGCGGAGGCCCTTTTCGCGGAGGCGGCCGATGGCGCGGTGGCGGCGGTGGGGGGTGAAATTGCCGCCTTCCGGGAAGATGACCAGGGCGTCGACGGAGTTCATTCCGGCGGAGAGGCGTTGGATTTCGGTGATTATGCCGCTTTCGGCGATTTTGCGGGGGACGAAGGCGTTGGGTAGGCGGTTGATGACCACGTCGAGGGATGGGTCGAGTTGCAGGGCCGCTTTCATGACGATGCGGGGGCGTCTGCCGTACCGGGCCAGGAGGTGGTAGACGAGGAGGAACGAGTCGCCGGGGCCCGCGTGGCGGGAGAGGACGATCACGGGGCGGGTGAGGCGGCGGGAGGCTTCCTCGGGGGTGAGTTCGGGTTCGTCGATGTCGACCGAGAGGCGGAAGATGCGTACGGCGGCGGCGTAGATGCGGGACAGGAACCAGCGGATCAGGGCGTAGTGGCGTTCCTGGTTGGCTTCGACGTGGATGCGGCCGCCGAAGCCGCTCGCGATCCACAGCCCGAGGCAGGCGATCAGGGCGGCGGATTCCAGGGCCAGCCAGATGACCGCGAAGGCGATGAGCCGCATTCCCCGTCGTTGCGGGGGCGGTAGCCGGAGGGAGGCCAGGAAACCGACTAGCAGCCAGATCGGCAGGGTCACGATGACGGCCAGCGTCAGCGCGATCACCAACGGCGCGAAGATCAGGCGCCGGATAATCCGGGGCGGCACCATGACCGGCTCCTAACTCCCGGCGACTCTGCCGGAGAACAAACGTGCTGGGGCGACGCGGTCATGGTGCGGACGGGCTGGTCAGTGCGGCCAGGTAGGCCGTCGAGGAGTGGTACGCGCGTGCGATGTTGTCCCCGATCCGGGAGGAATCGCGGTAGCGCAGGTCGGACAGGCCGGGTTTGCCGTTGAAGCCCGCTGGCATGACATGCACCTCGACGTCGTCGGGCAGGGAGGCCATTTCCTCGGTGAAGCGGTGACGGCGGGCGATCTCAAAGGCGACAAGTCCGACTTCCCACGGTTTGCTGGGCGGGGTCAGCGGGCGCTCGATCCGGCCCACGTGCAGCACGAAGATCCGCCGCGCGCCGAGCTGCACGGCCCGCCCGACGGGGATGCTGTGCACGAGACCCCCGTCCAGGTAGTGCTCGTCCCCGATCCGTACCGGCGGCAACAACCCGGGAACGGCGCAGGAGGCGAGGACGGCGTCGGCGAGTGGCCCGGTGGAGAACCAGCGCGCGCTGGCACCTTCGATGGAGGCGGCCACGCACTGGAACGGGATCTGGAGCTCCTCGAACGTCTCGGGGATGGCGGCGCCGAGCAGCCGGCGCAGGGGTTCGATCGGGTGCAGGTGGGTGCCGGTCTTGGCGAGCGTGGACAGCCGGGTCACCCACGAGCCGGCGAAAGCCGTACGAACAATGGAAGATCCCCACAGTTCGGTGAGGCGGTCGACGGCGTCGGCCGGGGAGGCGGCGAGGAGCACGCCGTTGAGGGCGCCCACCGATGTTCCGACCACCAGGTCGGGGGTGATCCCGGCCTCCGCGAGGGCGCGGAGCATGCCCACCTCGTGGGCTCCGAGCACCCCGCCCCCACCCAGCACGAACGCAGTGATATCCACCAGATCCTCCGTCTCCCAACATAGGCATGTTGCCGGAACCGCGAAAGCAATCGGCGGGCAACTGTCGGACTGGGCACCTATCGGCGGCAGGCCGGGACGGCCACCATGAACGGCATGACAGCGGTAGTGGAAGCCGAAGGACTGACCAAGTTCTACGGCCAGCGTAGAGGTCTGGAGGACCTGGACCTCGCGATCCAGCCGGGTGAGGTGTTCGGTTACCTCGGCCCGAACGGATCGGGGAAGACGACGACGATCAGGCTCCTCCTGGACGTCATCCGGCCGACCAGGGGCCGGGCCACGGTGCTCGGCCTCGACCCGGGGGACGCGAAGGTGCGGGCCAGGATCGGCTACCTCCCCGGCGAGCTGGCTTTGGCGGGGCGCGAGCGCGCCGGCCAGTATCTGCGCTTTCTGGCGGACGCCCGCGGTGGCGTCGCCCAGGCCAGGATCGACGAGCTGGCCGAACGCCTGGAGGTTGACCTGTCGGTCCCGATGGGCAAGCTCTCCAAGGGCAACAAGCAGAAGGTCGGGCTGATCCAGGCCTTCATGCACCGCCCCGAGTTCCTGATCCTGGACGAGCCGACCAGCGGCCTGGATCCGCTCGTGCAGCAGGAGTTCCTGGCGATGGTGCGGGAAGTGCGCGCCGACGGGCGTACCGTGCTGATGTCCTCGCATGTGCTGGCCGAGGTGGAGCATGTCTCGGATCGGGTGGGGATCGTCAGGTCCGGGCGGCTGGTGGCGGTCGAGGAGGTGGCCGCGCTTCGCGAGAAGGCGGTTCGCCGGATCGACCTGCACTTCGACGCGCCGGTGCCGCCGGAGGCGTTCGAGGGGTTGCCGGGCGTACGCGATCTGAGGGTGGCCGGGGCGAGCGTGTCCTGCACGATCGACGGCCGCCCCGACGCGCTGATCAAGGCCGCCGCCCGGTTCACGGTGGTGCACCTGGTCAGCGCGGAACCCGACCTGGAAGAGATCTTCCTGACCTACTACAGCGGAGATGAGGATCGGCATGCCCGCGTTGATGACGCAAAGCCTGCGTGAGTACCGCCGGGCGCTGATCGGCTGGACCATCGGCATCAGCGTCTTCATGTCCATCTATATCGGTATCTACGCGAGCATCAAGGAAAGCCCCGAGGTGTACGGCCCGGCCGCCCTCGCCAAATACCCGGGCGCTCTCAAGGACCTCATGGGCGGTCTCGCCGACTTCACCAGCGGCCCCGGATTCCTGCAGTCGGTGGTCTACCAGCTGTTCGTCCCGATGTTGTTCATCGCCTGCGCCTGCGGCATCGGCAACCGGGCGATCGCCCAGCCAGAGGAGTCCGGCCTGCTGGAGCTGACCGTCACCCTCCCGATCGAACGTGTCCGCCTGCTGCTCCAGCGCTTCGGGGCGGGCCTGCTCGGGCTGCTGGCCGCGGCGGTGCTGACCTATGTGATCGCCTGGGCGATCGCCACGAACGTGGGTGTCGGCGTGCCGGCGGATCGCATCCTGGCCGCGCACACCGGCGTGTTCCTGCTCGGGCTCTTCTTCGGCACGCTGACCCTGGCCGTCGGCGCGGCCACCGGGCGGAAGGGGCTGGCCTCGGCGGTGGCCGGAGTGTGGGCGATCGGGGGGTACGCGGTCGTCACGATCGGCCAGAACGTGTCCGCCATATCATGGCTGAAGTGGGTTTCGCCGTTCCACTACTACCTCGAAGGCAAGCCGATTTACCAGGGCTTTCCCGTTGGCGACTACCTTGTTCTGGCGGGGGCGACGGCGGTGCTGCTGCTGACGGCGGCACTGGCCTTCGACCGGCGCGATGTCGGAGTCTGATGCGGAGTGTCCGATGGGATTGCTCGGAGAGACAGCTGGCCGGCTGCCCGACCGGGCAATGCTGGACGAATACCGCTCAGCCGGGACGAAGGCCGCCCAGCAGGGCGTTCCACTGCGGACGCTGGTGGACGCCGCGCTGCGCGAGGCCGAGCAGCTCGGCTCGGCCGCCGTGCTGCCCGCGCTGCGCCGCGCCGTCTCGGCCCTGATCGAGGGGTACGAGGACGCCCAGCGCCTGGCCCTGCGCTCGGAGGAGACGGCCCGCAGGGAGTTCGTCGACGACCTGCTTCAGGGCCGGGCTGAACGGCTGGCCGAACGAGCCGAACATTTCGGGCTCAGGCTGGCCGAGTCGTACGTGGTGGCCGTGGCCCGCCCGGTCACCGGCGTGCCCGACGCGCTGGCCGGGACGATCGAGCGGGAGCTGATCGCGCGGTTCGGCTCGCACAACATCCTGATCGCGGTGCGGGCCGGGCTGCTCGTCTGCGTGGTGCCGGGCACGCTGGCGGCCGCGACCGGCGAGTTCACCCATCATGTGCGGTCCCGGTTCGAGCCGGGCTGGCGGATCGGGATCGGCCGCGCGCATCGGGGCCCGGGCGGGGTGGTCACCTCCTACCGGGAGGCGAGCAACGCGATCGACCTGGGCGACCGGCTGGGACTGCGCGCGCCCGTGCTGAAGGCCGCCGACCTGCTGGTCTTCCCGGTGCTCCTGCGGGACAGGGAGGCCATAGAAGATCTGGTCACCAGCGTGCTCAGCCCGTTGCTCGACGCGCGCGGCGGCCCGGAGCCGCTGATCGAC
This sequence comes from Acrocarpospora sp. B8E8, assembly GCF_039871605.1. Lineage (NCBI taxonomy): Bacteria > Bacillati > Actinomycetota > Actinomycetes > Streptosporangiales > Streptosporangiaceae > Acrocarpospora > Acrocarpospora sp. B8E8. The sequence continues at coordinate 18,387 of NZ_JBDPLV010000087.1, forward strand.
ACGCTGGAGCAGGTCTTCGCGGCTCAGGGCAACCAGACGGCGGCCGCCCGCAGGCTGGGCATCAGCACCCGGGCGGTCACCTACCGGCTGGAGCGGGTCCGCCGCCTGACCGGATTCTCCCCCGAGGACCCGACCCAGCGATTCACCCTAGAGACGGCCATTCTCGGCGCGAGACTCCTGGACTGGCCGAACCAGCTGTGACATTGGCCGCGCCTCCGGCACGGCGGGCTCGGCCGAGCCGCTAAGGGATCAGCAGCAGCTTCCCCATGGTCTTGCGGCCCTCCAGATCGTCGTGGGCGCGCGCCGCCTCGGCCAGTGGCAGCCGGGCGAACACGTGCACGTGGAGCTGCCCGGACGCGAGCCAGCCCAGCACGTCGGAGGCCCGGCCCAGCAGCTCCTCCCGGGCCGCCGTGTACGGCCCCAGCGACGGCCGAGTCAGGAAGACGGAACCGGCCTGGTTGAGGCGTTGCAGGTCGAAGGGGGGAACCGGGCCGCTGGCCGCGCCGTACACCGCGAGCAGGCCACGCGCGCGAACCGAGGCCAGCGAGCCGTCGAAGGTGGCCGCGCCGACGCCGTCGTAGACCGCGTCCACGCCTTCGGGAACCAGCCCGCGGACCCGCGTCGCGAAGTCGTCGTAGCCGATCACCTCGTCCGCCCCCGCCTCCCTGGCCATCTTCTCCTTCTCGGGCGTGGACACCGTGCCGATCACCCGGGCTCCGTGCAGCTTGGCCATCTGGGTGAGCAGCAGGCCCATCCCGCCCGCGGCCGCGTGCACGAGCACGGTGTCGCCGGGCCGTACCGGATGGGTGGAAGTGGTCAGATAGTGGGCGGTCAGGCCCTGCAGCAGGACGGTGGCGGCCTGCTCGGGGCTGACGCCGGGCGGCAACGGGATCGCCTTCGCGGCCGGGATGACGGCCTTCTCCGCATACGCACCCGGCACGCTCACCCAGCCCACCGCGTCGCCCACCACGACGTCGGCGACACCGGGGCCGACCTGGGCGACCGTGCCCGCGCCCTCGGAGCCGGGCACCAACGGGAGCGGCATCGGGTAGCGGCCCTCGCGGTGGTAGACGTCGATGTAGTTGACCCCGGCCGCCGCGACGTCGACCAGCACCTCGCCCGGCCCGGGCACCGGGTCGGGCGCCTCGGTGTAGTCGAGTACGGAAGATCCGCCAAAAGCGGAAACGACGATGGCGCGCATGCGACTCCCCTCTAACTGGTCTTGCCCACGCTCATTCTCCGGCAACCCGAACTTGCGTTCGATCTCCAGAGAACATATGTTCGATACAGCACCGCCCGTCTTCCCCCGGGTGGCAGTTGCCAGCCACAGGGAGAATGACCGTGAGCCGACTCTATGGCGATCCGATCGAGGTATGGGTCAGAGACGGGCAGCCCGCTCGATTTGTCTGGCGTGACCGGCTTTATGTCGTCCGCCAGATCCTTGACCACTGGGTGGTCGCCCGCGAATGGTGGAAGACCTCCGAGACCGACCCCGGCGAGCGCCGGTTCTGGCGGGTCGAGGCCGCCGCCGGTCGGGAGGTCGGCACCTACGAGTTGCGGTTCGACACCGCGAGCGAGGCATGGCTCCTGCTCCGGGCGTGGGATTGATGGGAACGTTCCACCCTGGCTTCTGTCACCTGCACGTCGCCTCGGCCTATTCGCTGCGGTATGGCTCGGCGTTCCCGGACGCCCTGGTCAAACGTGCCGCCGAACACGGCATGGACATGCTCGCGGTGACCGACAGGGACGGCCTCTACGGCGCGATCAAACACGTCCAGGCCTGCTACCAGGCGGGCATCACCCCGATTGTCGGCGTGGACCTGGCCGTGGCGGACGAGGAGACCAGGATCGTGGTGCTGGCCCGCTCCGACGGCTGGGGCGACCTGTGCCGCCTGATCACCGCGGCCCATCACGCGGGCGAGCGCGGCGCGCCGTTCGTCACCCCCGCGATGCTGGCCGAGTCCGGCCGCCTGACGGTCCTGCTCGGCCCCGACTCCGACGTGGGCCGGGCGATGGCCGCCCGCCGCGACGGCCAGGCCAGAACCCTGCTCACCACCTGGCGCTCCCTTGTCCCGAACCTCGCCGTCGAACTCGTCGATCGGTACGGCTACCGCGACGCCACCACCGCCACCCGCCTGCTCGCCCTGGCCGACAGCCTGGGCGTCCCCGCCGTGCTGACCAACGCGGTCCGTCACCTCGACCCCGCCGACTACCAGATCGGCAACGTCCTGGACGCGGCCCGCAAGCTCGTGCCCCTGCACGGGCGGCATATCCAGCCGTCCTCGCACGCATACCTCAAAAGCGGCGCCGAGATGGCCCGGGTCGCGGCCCGGATCTGCGGCGGCGACCAGGGCCGGATGCTGCGGCTGCTCGCCGAGACCCGGCGCACGGCCGAAGCGTCCGCGCTCGACCCGTTCGAGATCGTCCCGCTGCTGAACGAGCGGCATCCGATCCTGCACCTGCCGGAGGTGGGCATGGATCCGGTGCCGTTCCTCCGCCACCGCTGCCAGGACGGGCTGCACGAGCGCGGCCTGCATCGTTCACGCGAAGCCAGGCGGCGGCTCGACGACGAACTGCGGATCATCGAAAAGAAAAGCTTGTCCGGATATTTCGTAGCAGTGGCGGGGATCACCGACATGATCCGCTCGCATGGCATCCGCTGCGCGATCCGCGGCTCAGGCGCGGGCAGCCTGGTCAACTACCTGATCAGGATCGGCGAGGTGAACCCGCTGGAGCACGGCCTGCTGATGGAACGTTTCCTCGCCGAGGGCCGCATCGGCCTGCCCGACATCGACGTGGACGTGGAGTCGGCCCGCCGCCTGGACTGCTACCGCCTCATCCTCGAGCGGTACGGCACGGATCGGGTGGCCTGCGTCTCCATGATGGAGACCTACCGCGCGCGCAGCGCGATCCGGGACGTGGGCGCCGCGATGGGCCTGCCGCCGCACGAGATCGACGCCATCGCCAAGGCGTTCCCGCACGTTCGGGCCCGGCAGATCCGGGCCGCGCTGGACGATCTGCCGGAGTTGCGGGGGAGCGGGCTCAACGACCGGGCGCTGGAGACGGTGTTCCGGCTGGCCGAACGGCTGGACGGGCTGCCCCGGCACATCGCGCTGCACCCGTGCGGCGTGCTGATCGGCAACTCCGGCCTCGGCGGCCGCACCCCGATCGAGCGCAGCTTCCTGGACTTCCCGATGTCGCAGTTCGACAAGGACGACGTGGAGGAGGCGGGCCTGCTCAAGCTGGACGTGCTCGGCGTGCGCATGCAGTCGGCCATGGCGTATGCGGTGAGCGAGGTGCGCCGGGTGGACGGGGAGGAGATCGCGCTGGAGGAGGTGCCCCGGGATGACGTGGCCACGTATGACATGATCTGTGCCAGCCGTACTCTCGGGTGTTTCCAGATCGAGTCGCCCGGGCAGCGGGAGCTGGTCGCCAAGCTGGAACCGCGGACCATGCACGACCTGATCGTGGACATCTCGCTGTTCCGCCCCGGGCCGGTCAACTCGGACATGGTCACGCCGTTCCTGGAGTCCCGGCATGGGTTCAGGGCGGCCCACTACCCCCACCGGGACCTGCGGGAATCGTTGCGGGAGACGCACGGGGTGGTCGTCTTCCACGAGCAGGTGCTGCGGATCGTGGACGCGATGACCGGATGCGGCCTCTCGGAGGCGGAGAAGATCCGCCGCACCCTCTCCAGCCCCGACGGGCGGCGCAAGGTGCGAGCCTGGTGGGAGCTGCGGGTGCGGCCCGAGTTCGACGCCGAGACGGTGGAGAAGGTGTGGCAGATCCTGGACGCGTTCGGCGCGTTCGGCTTCTGCAAGGCGCACGCGGCGGCGTTCGCCGTGCCCACCTACCAGTCGGCCTGGCTCAAACGCCACCACACGGCCGCGTTCTTCGCCGGCGTGCTGACCCACGAGCCGGGCATGTATCCCAATCGGGTGATCCTCGACGAGGCCCGCCAGTGCGGTGTGCGCATCCTGCCGCTGGACATCAACCACTCCGACCGGGAATGGCGGGTCGAGAAGCTCACCCTGACCGTGCGCCCCGAGGACCTCGGCCCCGCGAGCCCCGGCGACGCGCGGGCCAGCGCGGCCCGCGCCGAGGAGTTCGGCCGGGGGTACGGCTTGCGCGTGCCCTTCTCCGCGATCAAAGGCATCAGCGAGGCCGAAGTGGATCGAATGGTGGCGGGCAGGCCGTATACGTCGATGGCCGACTTCTGGGCGCGGGCGCGGCCGTCCCGGCCGGTGGCCGAGCGGATCGTCGAGGTGGGCGGGTTCGACGCGGTGCACGGCCTGCGGCCCGGGGAGCCCCGCTGGCGGCCCGGGCGGCTGACCAGGCGTGACCTGATCGCCCAGGTCGGGGCGCTGGAACGGGCGTCCAGGTCCGGGGTGAGCGCGCTGGCCGTGCAGCTGCCGATGGGGTTCGCCGAGCGGATCACGCCGGGGGAGCTGCCGGAGATGACCGAGGCGGAGGCGGTCGAGGCGGAGCTGGCCGTGCTCGGCATGGACGTGAGCCGGCACGTGATCGGCTTCCACGACGAACTGCTCGACGCGATCGGCGTGGTCCGGGCGCGCGACCTGCTCCGCCAGCGCAACGGCGCGGAGATCCTGGTCGCCGGGGTGAAGGTGGCGACCCAGACGCCCGCCGTGCGATCCGGGCAGCGGGTCATCTTCACCACGCTGGACGACTCCACCGGGCCGGTCGATCTGACCTTCTTCGAGTCGGTGCAGGGGCATACCGCGTCCACGGTCTTCGGGTCGTGGCTGCTGGTCGCCCGGGGGGTGGTGCGGCGCACGGGGGCGCGGGCGATCTCGATGCGGGCCGTGCACTGCTGGAATCTGACCGATCTCGACCGGCTCTGGCGTGCTCAGGGCATCCAGGCGGTGCATGCCGTTCTGGCGGAAAGGCCGGGGTCGGGAGATGGGGTCGGGGGGCGCCAGATCAGGTACGAGAACGGGTATCGGCTCTCGCCGTACGCGGATATCGGGCCGACGGCGGGGGTCAAGGAGCCGCCGCGGGTGTTGTGGCACGCCAGCATGGGCAGCTCAGGCCCCACACCCTGACGGGCGTGTTTCAGTGCCTCCGGGTCTTTTAGGCCGCCGCTCTCGGCGCCGGTGCGGCGAGGACCATCACCCGCGTGAACGGCGCCGGATAACGGCGAGTGACCTGGCTCATGCTTATGCGATTTTCCTGGTGGAACCGGGTAGGGAGGTTCGGGGGAAATGTGCCATGGCTGAGGGTGTGTGGCTAATCGAGCGGGATTTGGCGCGGCTGGTGGTTATTTCGCGGACGGTGGTGGCGCAGAGCAGCGCGGCGAGGGTGATCATCGACAGTTCGGATGGGCCGAGGCCGGTCAGGCCGGTGGAGCCGGGGAGATGGATCAGGAGGATCCACAGGACGATCAGCCAGCTGGTCCACCAGGTGGTGAGCAGGGTCAGCCAGCGGGTGCGGCCCTGGCGGTCGGTGTCCTGCCAGGCCCAGTCGGCGAGGAGCGGCGGGATGATCAGGTTGACGCCGGGCAGGAGCCAGGCGGCCAGCACGGAGGCCGCGGACGAACTGGGGCGGGCCCGGCGAAGCCAGACCAGGTAGGTCGCGGCGGCGGTCAGGGTGGTGGCGACGATGATCATCATAAGGATGGCGAACACCGTGACCGCGCCGACCACCTCGGCGGCCCCCGGCGCGTTCGGGTCGCCGCCGAACGAGGCGAGCTGCTGGGCCAGGCGGTGACCGCGGGTCTCCTCGAAGATGACCAGTGCCGTGGTGGCGGTGACCTGTGCGGTGAGGGCGGCGTAGACCCCGGTCGCGGCTCTCTGAAGCGAGCGCATGAATTCTCCCCCCGGCACGCGAGCTCATCCTCCGGTCGCACCGGTCACCGAGCACTTGCCTCACTTGTATCCCGGCAGCGCTCCCGCTAATCAGGCCATGACACCGGACTCCCAGGCCCAAGCCGCGATCTCCACCCGATTTCGGGCGTCCAGTTTGATGAAAATACTGCTGAGATGCGTCTTTACCGTGGAAAGCGACACGAAAAGCTCCGCCGCGACCTCCTGGTTGGTACGGCCCCGGGCCACCAGACGCACGACGTCCAGCTCACGTTCGGTCAACGATTCGCCGGTGGTCCTGGGGGCGACCGGGCGGGACAGATGGGCCAGCAGGCGTACGGTCACGGACGGGGAAACCAGGGCGTCACCCGCCGCGGCGGCGCGGACCGCCTCGATCAGCAGGGCCGGGCCGCTGTCCTTCAGCAGGAACCCGCACGCGCCCGCGCGGAGCGCGCCATAGACGTATTCGTCCAGGTCGAACGTGGTCACGATGACCACACGCATCGGGTCGGGCACGCCGGGGCCCGCCAGGGCGCGGGTGACTTCGAGACCGTCAAGCTTGGGCATCCGGATGTCCAAAAGGCAGACGTCCGGCCGCAACCGCCGGGCTTCCTGCACCGCCGCCGCACCATCGGCGACCGCGGCAACCACCTCGATGTCCGGCTGGGCGTCGAGGATCATGGTGAAACCGGCACGGACGAGTTCCTGGTCATCGGCGATGAGCACCTTCACGCGAGGAATATACGGTCTGTCCGGTGACTCTCGCCGACGGCCGCTGCGGGGGACCTCCGCTGAGCGGTTGTTGGCCCGGTGGATTCGTCGCGTGAGAGGTGGCCTATCGGCGCTAATGGCTTAGGGGGTTGCCGGGGTCGCTCGCTGTTATCCGGTGCCGTTAACGCTGGTGGTGGTTCTCGCCGCACTGGCGTCAAGAGCGGCAGCGGCATTCTGCTACGTGTTCCCATCGGGGGCTACCGCGTGTTACCCGAGGCCGTGGATTTGGGATTTGCCGGGCGCGACCTCTGTTGGGTGGCAGCACAGTTGGTGCATGATGTCCAGTTTCGTTCCGGGTCTTGAGCTGTCGAGGGCGTTCTATCGCGAGGTTGTGGGGCCGGTGAGGCGTCTGTCCGCGAGTCGTGGATGCGGGGACTTCGCCGCGTGTGACTTGAGGTGCGAGGTCGCGGATGCCCGGGGCCTTGCCGTGTGTTAGCCGAGGACGAGATCGCGGATGCCGGTGAGGGTGGGTTCGTCGTGGGGGCCCATGATGAGGAGGTTGGTGACGGGGCTTTTGCGCCATAGGTCGAGGCGTTCGCGGATTCTGGGGAGGGGGCCGAGGAGGGAGATGCCGTCGGCCAGTTCGTCGGGGATGGCGTGGAAGGCCTCGTCGCGGCGGCCGGCCAGGTAGAGGGCCTGGATGTGTTCGGCGGCTTCGGCGTAGCCCATGCGGCCGATGATGTCGGCGTGGAAATTGCGGGATTTAGACCCCATGCCGCCTATATAGAGGGTCAACATCATTTTTACCCCGTCCAGGGCGGCGCGGAGGTCGTCGGTGACGATGACGAGGACCATGGCGGCGATGTCGAAGCCGGGGGCGGCGTGTTCGAGGGCGTCGCCGTACATTGATTCGATCTTCTCGGGGAAGACGAAGAGGGGGAGCCAGCCCTGGGCGATTTCTGCGGATAGGGCGACGTTCTTTGGGCCTTCTGCGCCGAGATAGATGGGGATGTCCGGGCGGAGCGGGTGGGTGATGAGTTTGAGGGGTTTGCCGAGGTTGGCGCCGCCTGGGTAGGGGAGCGGGTAGTGCGGGCCGTCGCTGGTCACGGGCTCCGCTCGGCGCCAGATCTTGCGCATGATCTCGACGTATTCGCGGGTGCGGGCCAGGGGCTGGGGGAAGGGCTGGCCGTACCAGCCTTCGACGACCTGCGGGCCGGAGGCGCCGATGCCGAGCAGGAGGCGTCCGCCGGTGAGGTGGTCCAGGGTCATCGCGGTCATCGCGGTGGCCGCCGGGGTCCGGGCCGAGAGCTGGACCACGCTGGTGCCCAGCTTGATCCTGCTGGTGCGGGCGCCGTACCAGGCGAGGGGGGTGAACGCGTCGCTGCCGTACGCCTCCGCGGTCCACACCGAGTCGTATCCCAGCCGTTCCGCGGTCTGGACGAGTTCGGTCGCGTCGGTCGCGTCCCGCTGCCAGTAGCCCAGATTCAGTCCCAGCCTCAGATCGTTCGCCATGCCTGTAGTAGAACACGTTCTATATTTGCGTGGCCAGATTGTCGTATCGATGAGAAGCCCGGAACTGCGGGACCCGACATCGTCGGGGTCGGCCTGTGAACACCACCAAGACCAACTCGCCGAGCGCGGCCGAGACGTTCACCGAACCCGCGGCGGTGAATCGCCTGGTCGGTGGCTATGTGGCTGTCTGCGGGACGAGTTCGCGGTTAATGAGTAATCGGCGGATACGCGCGCGCGAAATGTTCGGTTACGGCGGTTACGGCGTCCGTCGGCGCGCCTGTGGTGATCGCGGTGTGGATGAGCCGGTGGTCGGTCTGCAGGTCGGCGGTGTGGCCCAGGCGGTGGACGGCTTCGACCGCGTACTGGCGGAGGGTGTTGCTGAGGGCTCGCATGATGGCCGAGTTGAGGGTGTTTCCGGCCCGGTCGGTGAGGGCGATGTGGAAGGCCATGTCGTGGTGGACGAAGTCTTCCGGGGTGGTGGCCTTGTCCATGGCGGTGAGGGCGGCGGCCATGGCCTGGGTGGATTCGGCGTCGTGGGGGATTCGGGCGGCCTGGGCCGCCGACCATTGCTCGATCATGAGCCGGGTGTCGATGACCTCGCGCATGGTCAGGCTGGACAGGCCGAGGTTGAGCCGGAGCAGATCGGTGAGGGTGCCGTCCGGGTCGTAGGTGAGGATCGCGCCCGCGTTGGGTCCCCGGCCGACCTGGCACTCCACCAGTCCCAGAGTCTCCAGGACACGAAACGCCTCACGCACCGAGGATCGGCTGACCTGCAGTTCTTCGGCCAGTTGCCGTTCGCCCGGGAGGCGGTCCCCCACGGTGAGGCCCGATCTCGTGATCCGCCGCTCGATCTCGGCGAGAACCTGCTCAAAAGTTCGGGATCCGGTGAGTTTCGACACCCTGGGCCTCTCGGGGGGATCGGTGTATGGTCTGACCATATTTGGTCTGACCATACCTGCGGGAGCACCTGTGCGGGTCGCGCTGTTCATCACCTGTGTCAACGACACCCTCTTCCCCGACACCGGCCGGGCGGTCGTCACGCTGCTGCGCCGTCTGGGGGTGGACGTGGAGTTCCCGCAAGCCCAGACGTGCTGCGGGCAGATGCATGTCAACACGGGCTATCCGGCCGAGGGGGTACGGCTCGCGCGGCATTTCACCGAGGTGTTCGCGGAGTATGACGCGGTGGTGACGCCGTCGGGGTCGTGCACGGCGATGATTCGCGAGCAGTATCCGCGGTTGGCGGCGGCTGTGGGGGGGTCGAAAGATCGCGGTGGGGTGTCCGGGTCGGGTGGTCAGGCGTCAACCACTCGCGATTCGGGTGGTCAGGTGTCGACCCCTCACAATCCGGTTGATCCGGCGGGTGGTCAGGCGTCAACCGCTCACGATTCGTCAACCGCCAACGATTCGGGTGGCCAGGCGTCAATTGCTCACGATTCGGGTGGCCATGGGTTGGTTGGTGCGGGAACGGCGCGCAAAAAGGGTAGGCGGGTGGGTGGGGAGAGAGGCAGGGCCTGGGGTGAGGTGGTCGACGAGGTAGTGCCGAAGGTTTATGACCTTTCAGAGTTTTTGGTGGATGTGTTGGGGGTTACGGATGTGGGGGCTTATTTTCCGCATCGGGTGACTTATCATCCGACGTGTCATTCGTTGCGGGGGTTGCATTTGGGGGATCGGCCGCGGCGGTTGTTGGAGGGGGTGCGGGGGTTGGAGTTGGTGGCGTTGCCGGGGGCGGAGGAGTGTTGTGGGTTCGGGGGGACGTTTGCAGTTAAGAATCGCGATATCTCGGCTGCCATGTGTGCGGATAAAGTGGGAAATGTCATGAAGACGGGGGCTGAAGTGCTCTGTGCTGCGGATAATTCTTGTTTGATGCATATCGGGGGGACGCTCCACCGGCAGAAGTCGGGGGTTCGGGTCATGCATCTGGCGGAGATCCTCGCGGCCACGGAGGCTGGGGTTCGATGAGTCAGACATTCATGGGGATGCCGTCATTCCCGAAAAACGCCGCGAAAGCCGTACAAGACTCGCAGTTGAGGTTTAATCTTCGGAAGGCTACGCATACGATTCGGGGTAAACGTGCCGCCGTAGTCGGGGAGTTGCCGGATTGGGCGGAACTGCGGCAGGCGGGTAAGGCGATCAAGGATCATACGCTTCGTAACCTTGAGGAATATCTGCTGCAATTGGAGGCCGCGGTTTCGGCTGCCGGTGGGACGGTGCACTGGGCCAAGGACGCCGAGGAAGCCAACCGTATCGTCGCCGACCTGGTCAAAGCTACCGGCGAGACCGAAGTCGTCAAGGTCAAGTCGATGGCGACGCAGGAGATCGGGCTCAATGAGGCACTTGAGGCGGAAGGCATCAAGGCTTATGAGACCGACCTCGCCGAGCTGATCGTGCAGCTTGGGGATGATTGGCCGTCACATATCCTGGTTCCAGCGATTCATCGTAATCGAGCGGAGATCCGGGAGATTTTCCTGAAGCACATGGAAGATGTGCCGCCGGGCCTGACCGATGAGCCGAGGGCCCTCGCCGAGGCGGCGCGACTGCATCTCCGGGAGCGTTTCCTCCGCGCGAAAGTCGCGATTTCCGGCGCGAATTTCATGATTGCGGAGACAGGCACGCTCGTCGTCCTGGAATCTGAGGGCAACGGCCGCATGTGCCTGACCCTGCCGGAAACCCTGATCAGCGTCGTGGGGATCGAGAAGTTGCTCCCGACCTGGCGGGATCTGGAGGTCTTCCTACAATTGTTGCCGCGCAGTTCTACGGGGGAGCGGATGAATCCGTACACCTCAATGTGGACAGGCGCGGTCGAAGGGCAAGATTTCCACCTCGTTCTGCTCGACAACGGACGTACCGACGTTCTAGCCGACGAAGTCGGGCGGCAGGCTTTGCGGTGTATTCGTTGCTCGGCGTGCCTGAACGTCTGCCCGGTATACGAACGGGCCGGTGGACACGCGTATGGATCCGTCTATCCCGGGCCGATCGGCGCGATTCTCACACCGCAGTTGCGCGGCATGAACACCGAACTGGACCGATCGCTCCCGTTCGCGTCCTCCCTCTGCGGCGCCTGCTACGAGGTGTGCCCGGTCGCGATCGACATCCCCGCCGTGCTCATCGATCTGCGGGCGAAAGCCAAACATCCCCGCACCGAACGGATGGGCATGGCCGCCGCGGGCTGGGTCTTCAACCGTTCGGTACGGCTCGCGCGGGCCCAGCGCTTCGGCGGACGTATGCGGAGACTGGTCCCCAAACGGCTCCCCGGCCCGCTGTCGGCCTGGACCGACACCCGCGACCTTCCCGACATCCCCAAAGATTCTTTCCGCGCCTGGTGGAACCGGACAGAAGGCGGCACCCGATGACCTCCCGCGACGTGATCCTCGCCCGGATCCGCTCCGCTGTCGCGAACGCCCCCGACGTGGAGATCCCCCGGAACTATCAAGGCGCAGGAGCGCACAGAGAAGGCATAGTCGAACATTTCGCCGAGAGAGTCCGTGACTACCGCGCCGTGGTTCATATCGTCAACGCGGCAGAAGTCCCCGACGCCCTCCGCGACGCGCTGACCAGACGAGAAGCCGAACGGGTCGTCGTCCCCGAAGGATTCCCCGCCGACTGGCTCGCCGAATCGATGATCGAGGAGTTGACGACCGTGGACGCCGTGGTCACCACCTGCGCCGTCGCGATCGCCGAAACCGGGACGATCGTGCTCGACGCGGGCGTCGGCATGGGCCGCCGAGCCCTCACCCTCGTCCCCGACTACCACCTGTGCGTCGTCCGCGCGGACCAGATCGTCCCCGGCGTGCCCGACGCACTCGCCAGACTCGACCCAGTACGCCCTTTGACCTGGATCAGCGGCCCTTCCGCGACAAGCGACATCGAACTCAACCGCGTCGAAGGCGTGCACGGCCCCCGAACACTTGAGGTGATCATCTCGATCTAGCGCCATGCCGTACCGTATGGGCGTGTTCGACGAACATCTCACGATCCAAACCGAACGCCTGATCTTGCGGCACTTCGGCCCGAGCGACGCGGCCCAAGTGCGGGCGATCGTCCAGGAAGGCAACCATTCGACCGCCCTGCCGCCCGGCGCTCCCGGCTACGCGGGGGGAATCGCGCAGTGGCTGTCCCATGGCGTACACGAACTGCGTAAATCCGGTCAGGGCCTGCACCTGGCCATCCAAGCCGCAGGCACCATCATCGGCGCGATCAGCCTCTTCAAAACCCACTGGGGGACAGGCACCACCGAAGTGGGCTACGGCATACATCCCGACCATCGAGGACGTGGCTACGCCCCGGAGGCCGTACGCGGACTGGCCGACTGGGCGCTCGGGCCCGCGCGGCTGCGGCGGATCGAGCTGCGCGCCACGGTGGAGAACTCCGCGTCCATCCGGGTCGCGGAGAAAGCCGGATTCACCCGGGAAGGCGTGCTTCGCGGCGCCGGATTCGAGGACGACGGCCCGCACGACGTCGTCGTCTTCGGCCTGCTGCGCGGCGAGACCGGCCCCACATTCGGCGGACGCCTCGACAGCCCCCGCCTGATCCTGCGCCCTTTCGGCAAACGCGACGCCTTCGACCTGCTCGCGGCCGTCAAGGACGACGCCGAGATGAACCGCTGGATGCCGTGGGCTCCCGGCTACACCCTGGAACGTGCCCTCGACTGGTGCACCAGGCTGGCGCATTCCGATCGGGTCAACGGCCTGACATTCGCGCTCGAACCCCGCGATGGCGGGCGGCTGGCCGGCGCCGTCGGCGTGCACCGGGCCGACCAGGAGCGCGGCGACGTCGAGATCGGCTACTGGGTCTCGCCATGGGCGCGTCGCCAGGGGTATGCCGCGGAAGCCACCAAAACGGTTGCCGGCTGGCTGCTCGCGCAGGGGTACATCCGGGTGCAACTGACCATCGCGACCGGGAACGTGGGCAGCCGCGCGGTCGCGCGGCGGGCGGGTTTCACCGAGGAGGGCATCCTCCGGAAAGGCCTCCCGATTCCGGGCGGACGCACCGATGCCATCCTCTACGGCCTGCTGCAGGACGAACTCCAACCTTAAATGACAGGTCAAGGATCCCCCATGGCCCAGTACCGTCCGCTATTGTCACGATCCGGACAAGGCATGGGAGATCGGTGAGATGAAACCGCCGCTGGTGCTCATCGGGCACGGCACGCACGATGAGACGGGCGTCGCTGAATTCGGCCGTTTCGTGCACCGGCTGCGATGCCGGCTGGACGGCGTGGTCGCCGATGTGACCGGCGGCTTCATCACCAAGGCCCGGCCGCCGCTGAGCGACTCGATCACCTCCCTGGTGGCCCGCGGCCACCACCACCTGATCGCGCTGCCGCTCAGCCTCACCAACGACCGGCGCGCCCTGGGCGACATTCCCGGCACGCTCGCGTTGGAGCAGGAACGGCACCCTACGCTTGGATATGACCTGGCACGTCCGCTTGGTCCAGACCTGCGCGTGCTCGAACTCCTCGCCGAACGTCTCGCCGACGCTCAGGCGGACATGCCCCATCTGGTACGGACCGAGCCCTTCCGCCTCACCGACGAGGAGCCTGAGCGCATCACTCCTGGTGAGACCGCCATCGTCCTGGTAGGTCACGGTTCTACGAATGTGTCCGTGAACGCGGAGGTGCATCGGGTTTCCCGGCTCTTCTGGGAGACCCACGCGGCCGAGTTCCTGACCGTCGAGACCGCGTACGTGTCACACGCTCGTCCCGGCGTTCCCGGCGGCCTGGAGCGCTGCCGCCGCCTCGGGGCGAAACGGGTGATCGTACTGCCGTATCTGCTGTTCGCCGGTGGCGTGTTGGAGCGGATTTGGGCGCAGGCGCTTGCGTATGGGGCTAATCATGAGGGCATCGATATCCGGTGCGCCGAAGTCATCGGCGACTGCGAGGGACTGGCCGACGTGGTCATCGATCGCTACGAGGAAGCCCTTTCCGACGCGGCCGAGTGGAGCGCCCGCCAGCGCGTACGACAGGCCCTGACGGTCCAGCGTTTTCCCCGCTCCCGCAGCACAACCACTTACGCGGAAGAACCCACCCCGGTGTAACCTCCTGCTTTTCCCTCGGCTCCGCCGGGTTTTGTTGCCGTGTTGTCCCACCCACCCTCCCTTTTGCCCTGCCGGGCTGGCCGCTCGCGCGCGCGGTTTTGCCCTGCCGGGCCGGCGCTCGCGCGGGCGACGTGGTTGTCGTTTCGTTCGGCAGCCGCGGTGTTGGCGGGGGCGGGCGGAGCCCGAGGATAAGCAGTGGGTTGGGTGGGTGGGAGAACCCCGGGAGCTGTGGTTGTCGTTTCGTGTGGGGACCTACGGCGATGGCGGGTTCGGGCGGAGCCCGAGGGGAATCGAAGGGCTGGGTGGTGGAGTCAAGCAATTTGGGGATTAGGCCGTTGACCTGCGGAGATACCTCTACGCGGCGGCGGATTCGGGCAGCTGGCCCGTGGGTGGCCCGGAAATTTCGGGCACGTTTGCGCTGGTCACAGCGCTGTGAGGGACGTACGGGACGCCGTTGAACGCGGCTTCAATCTTAGCGTTGGCGATGTCGGTGTCGGTGTCGATCCAGTGCGCATACACGGCGAACAGAACCTTGATGGTGTGCCCGAGCCGCCGCGCCACCTCAGCGGGGTTGACGTTGGCGCTCAGCAGCGTAGAGGCGTTGGCGTGCCGCAGGTCATAGGGGCGACGGGCGACCAGGGACGCGACCTCCTTCTCGCTGAAGGCGGCTTTCCTGGCTCGCTCCCACAGGTAGCTGTAGACGCTCTTGCCGATCTTCTTGTGGTCGGGACCGTCCCAGAAGATCCGCCCGTCCGGCGCAGGGTCGAAGCGGTTCAGGTGCTCGCGCAGGATGGCCACCAGCGCCGGAGGGATGGGGACCACGCGCACCGCTTTGCGGGAACGGTGTTTCAAGCTCCGGTCCTCATGCGCCTTGCCGTCATCGGTCCACAGCGCGCCGACCTCAGGGGAGGAACCGCGCAGGGTCAGCCGCCCCCAGCCGGTAGCAGGCAGATACAGGTCATCCACCAGCAGCGCGGTAACCTCCGCCGGGCGTAACCCCCCGTAGTACATACAGGCGAAGAAGCCCCGCAGATGCGGACCGCGATCCTTGGTCGTGCCCCGCCCGGACAGCGACCACAGCGCATCCAGCAGCCGCGCCGCCTGATCACGGGACGGGATGCAGACGGGCGAGACCTCCTCATCGCGCCCGTCCGAACGCTTGGGCTTGTAGGCAGGCAGCGGATTGAGCGTCAGGTACTTCTTGGTCACCCCCAGGTCCAGAGCCCGGCTCAGCTGGCCCCGGCGATGCCGGATCACCGATTGGGAGGCTTGCTTGCCGTTCTGCAGCTTGGACAGGTCCGCCAGCAGCGCCCGTAAGGTCTGCTCGTCGCCGAGGCTGTAGAACGGACGGGTGTTGGCTGACAGCCAGTCCAGCGCCGTCGTGATCCGGTCCGGCACCGCTTCGCTCTCGATACGCCCCGGGCGGAAGGCCCAGCGGCTCAGCGCTTCCCGCAGATCCTTGTCTGACGGCCGGGACCGGCGAGCCAGGGCCGAGCGGTCCAGCATGCACATGGTGATGGCGGTCAGATCATCGGCCCGGGACCGGCGCGCGTTGGCTGAGGCCTCCGCCCACTCCTTGCCCGCCACCTCTACGGCGTGGTCGTACCAGGAGGCTTCCTTACGCGCCCAGGAGACCGGCTGGCCGGTGTTGACGTCCCATGCCTCCCCGACGACACCGGCCGCTTTGGTGAGCTTGGCCTGCATGGCTTGCGCGAGCGCTTTGGTTTTGTAAGAAAGAGAGTAGGGTTTCTTTCCGACTGTCCATCGGAGTTCGTACGGGAGGCTGCGCTTGGGCCGGTGACGGATCTTCCAGAATCGAATGTCGAGTGAGGTTTCCATGGTTCCCTTTCTAGTCGAGTTTCTGTTCCTGCAACCATTCTACCCAATCAAGCCGATTAATCCTATGCTCTCCATTAGGAAGTCGATAGGTTTTCGGCCCCTTTCCGGTATTCATCCACTTATAGAAAGTGGATCTAGGAACCTGCAGGATACGGCGGCATTCGGCCACCGTGAGAAAGTCCCCGGGCTTGTCCAGCGCCATTTACACACCCCCTTTTCCGCAGATGTCCACGGGCCAGTTACGGGCCAGCGGCAAGGCGCACCGACCCACCCGAACCGAACGGTCGGCTACAAAAGAAACGCGCCCGCGAGCGCGCCTCAGAGCATGCCGCTCATGCAATCCGCTAAACGCCGGATTCCTTTTGCGCATTGCAGCGATTATCGAGGCGGCTTTCGCGCGTGGCAGGGATCCAACGCACCCACCGCACACCCGAGCCGCGCCACGCCACCACCGATCCCGGTCTCGGTCCCCTTGCATGCGATCTGTCACAAGATCGTCACCGAGGGTCGTCGGCGCGGGACCCGCCCGCCCACCCTGGCCTAAAGGAGCCTCCGGCACGCCCTTCCTGAAGGCGACGCTTACCCGCTCACCGAACCACCGCCGACCCGCGACCAGTTCGCCGCAGCGCAGCGCCCGGTACCCAGCGCCAGTGACCGCGCCCAAGTTCGTCGGCACGCCGCTATCCCGTCTGACCACTTCCGCGCCACCCGCGCGCCCGTGCGCAGCCAGCCACGGCCGAGTGTTCTCCCCGCTCGTCACCCGGCACCCCCGGCAGCCGCCGCACCCCCCGCCGACCCCGGATCATCCGCAGAATCCGGAGGCCCCAGCCCTGCCCGTTCCCGTAGCGCCGCCTGTTCGGCCCGCCAGCGCTGACGCAGCCCGACAAGGCGTAGCAGCCGCAACGGCAGCGGATCCAGGCCCGGATCAGACGCGCTCACCGGCCGCCACACATACCGGCCCGGCTCCCGGCTCTCCTCCTGCGGATCGATCCCCATCGCGGTCAGCGCCCAGGTCCGCCGATCCGCCTTGTGCCCCGCCAGGGTCTTGCCCGACCACTTACGCGACACCAGCACGCGACGGCCGCCGTAGCCGAGCCGGTCGGGATGATGGGCTTTCTTCCGGCACCAGCCCGGCCGCAGACCCGCCTTGACGTTCTTCGGCTGAACCCCGTACCGCAGCCAGTTCGCACACTCCGGACTGCACGGCTCCCACCGCACCGCCTCAGCCAGCCGCCGCGCATGCTCCACCCGACCCGACCCACCGCCCGCCGCATCGGCACCGGTCGCCTCCCAGCCCTCACCCAGGCTCTTGGTCAGGTACTTGGTCAGATACTTGGTCCGCTGGTCGGCATCCGCGCTCCCGGCAAGGAGCCCTTGCATGTCCAGCTGCGTCCCGAACCGCGCCACATGCACAGGCCCCGACTCCCCGGCCTCCTCCCGCGCGTCCAGCTCATCCAGCGCCTCATCCCACGTCGGAAGCGCCTCCCACGAGTCCGGATCCACGTAACCGCCGTCCGCGTCCGACCACACCGGCAACCCGTCGCCGTCCCCGTCGCCCGCATAGACCACCTCATCGGCCCCAGGCCACCACACTTGGTGGTAGGTGGCCGCCACCACCTTGCGCAGCACCGCACGCGGCAACGTCCCCCGAATCGCCATATGCAGATGCGGCGCACGCCGCTTCTGCGGCTCCACCGCCGCGAAGTACTGCACATCCCAGCCCGCCACCCGGCGAAGGTTCTGCACGAACCGATCCACCAGCTTGGAGAAGTGCAACGCGTCCCGCGCCGCCGCCGTGTAGTCGTACCGGTCCGGATCAACCGGCGCACCCTCCACCACCTTGCCGTAACTCGGCAACGTCAGCGTGAGGAACATCGACGGCCGGTAACCCTTCCCGCCCCGACCCTCATACACCCGCCCCACCGTCCCGCCCGAGCGAGGAGCCCGAGGCAGATCCGGCACATCCTGACGCCGACGCGTCGAACGCACCCGCCGCCCCGCCCCATCACCCTCAGCCGAACCGTCAGCCGAGCCGTCATCGGCCGAACCGACCTCAGCCCCCGCCGCACCCCTCCGGGAGACCGGTTGCGCCGCCGCGATCTCCGCGTCCAGATCAGCCAACGCCAGATCCAGATCCGCCGTATCCTCCCCAGCCTGCGCCGCCTGATCACGCCAGCCTTGCGCCTCCACCCGCAGCCCCGCCAGATACGCCCGGTACTCCCGCGCCGAGATATCCCCGGTCAGCGGTTCGGACTCCAGATGCCAGCCCTCCCGGCACTGCGCCATCCGAACCTGCCGGACCCGCCGAGCGCACGGCGGACAGTAGCTTTCCCGCCAGGACCCGCACGGCAGATCCACCACATCCACCGCGCCTGTCACCACGTCTTGCCGACGCATCGGGATCGGCCGGATACAGACCCCGTTCTCCACCGCGACCCGTTCGGCAACCGCCCGATCCAGCAGCCCCGCCGCTTTGACCAGGGACGATACGCCGCCGCTGACGCCGGCAGACTCCCTCGCGGTCGCCCTACGGGTGCCTACGGCATCAACCGGCCTCAGCGCTCCCACCGCACCAGCCGAACCCGCCGCACCAGCCGAAGACCCCCCGCCCGAAGGCGGAGCCGAAGCCCCGCCCCCGAACACACCCGACCCGTCCGACCCGTCCGCGTACGCCCGGGATGAGGTCAACGCGCCCCCCACACAACGCCGCCGCACCAGTCGCCGAACGGCCGGTCCCAGCTCCCGTGTGCGTTACCGACCTCCCCGCCGTCCTCGTCGCCGTCCCTTGACCCGTCCCCGTAGCCGTCCCCGTAGCCGTCCTCGTGGCCGAAGTCGTCGCCGAAGTCGGTCACGCCCCACTCCTCCAGGTCCTTCACGGTCGCCACGCTCCGCCCGTCCGCATCGATGACCACCCGGTCACCGCACGCCCGGCACTCGATGAGCCCGCTCAGAACCTCCTGCCAGAGCCGATCGGCCACCCCGCAGGCCGCGCACTCCACGTCGTGAAGGATGATGAACACCGCGCTCATGAGCGCCCCCCGAAATCGCTGACCATCTCGTGAATGTCGGCATCCGACACGTAGGCCGCCCGGACTCTGATCGGTTCCGGCGCGTTCTCGCACCGCACGTACGCCTCACCGGCCCCGATGCTCGGGTCATCCGGATGCCGGGGAATCTGGTCAGCCAGCGCCCCCCGATCCCACG
Organism: Acrocarpospora sp. B8E8; assembly: GCF_039871605.1. NCBI lineage: Bacteria > Bacillati > Actinomycetota > Actinomycetes > Streptosporangiales > Streptosporangiaceae > Acrocarpospora > Acrocarpospora sp. B8E8. The sequence continues at coordinate 37,508 of NZ_JBDPLV010000087.1, forward strand.
CCCCGTCGCCGAGGACCATGTCGACCTGGGACGGCTCGTCCAGCCGCAGCGCGATCCTGTCCGGGAACAGGTGCCGGATCGTGAGCACTTCCTTGCGCGGATCCTGGAGCGCCGCCACGACGCCGATGCCGACCGCGCGGCCCTGTGTGGTCAGGGTCGCCAGCGCCGCCCCGATCCGCAGGCGCAAGCCCCTGTCGGGCTGGTACGCCGTGAGAAAGGCCACCTCATCGACCACGAGCAGGATGAACGGATCCTCGATCGTCGGCACGTGCGAGCGCCGCACCCCCGCATACCGGCCCGCGCGTTCCTGCATCAGCTTCACCGCCGCCTCAAGCAGTTCCGCGCACTCCTCCGCAGTCGCCGCGTACCGCTTGAACAGATCCCGCCCGAACGACAGCTCCATGTACTTCGCGTCCAGGCCCCACAGCTCCGCGATCCCCGCCCGAGCAGCGGGCAGCAACCCGCGCACGATCCCCCACAGGAACGAGCCCTTACCGGCTCCCGTCGCCCCCGCGATCAGCACGTGAGTCCCGTGCACCTGGATGCAGAACGGGCTCCCGTCCTCACACAACCCCACCTCAACCGGGCCGACCGCAGGCCGAACCGGGATCGGCCGCGCCGGGATCACCGCCGCCAGCGCGTCATTACGCGGGAACGTCAGGGCCACCCAGCCCGGACGCGGACACGTGACCCGGACCCGGGAGGCCCCGAACCCGTGCGCCAAGTTCGGGGCGCGGTCCGCGAACTCCTCATCGCTCTGCCCGGACAGCATCCGGACCATGACCACGTCGTTGCGCGCGTCGCAGCGGACCCGCACCAGGTCAGGGACATACGCCCGGCCCCGCATGTTCCCCGCCAGACCGGCGACCGCGATCACCGACCGCCACTTACGGCGGTAGACCACCAGCCAACGCGCCCAGGCCAGGACCGGATACCCGACCCAGCGCATGAACGAGGCGTTGTTCCACAGCGCCCACGCGCCCAGCGCGCACGACGCCCCGATCCAGCCCGCCGCCATCCGGCGAACCCCGATCTCGTAGACCCCGGCAGCCGTCGCGCTGATCAGCAGGCAGGCGACCGGATGCCGCCACACCAGAGCGACCAGCCCCGACAGCAGCCGCCACAGCCACACGCAAATGGTGATGATCGCAGGCGTTCTGATCACGTTCGGGGAGAACACCAGCGCGGTATCGGGCCTGGTGGACACCACGCCCACCACTTCACTTCCAGGGAGTTTGCGCAGCACGAAAAACACACCTTCTCGTCGTCTTGATCGCTGAAATTGCGCTGAGGAAGCCGCCGCACATGCGGCAGCCCCGGGACGCGTGTCAGACAGACGCCACCACCCGCGCGCACGCAACACGCACGCGCAGGCAGCGCGTAAGACCACTCCGGGGAGACGGAGGAAGGAAGGTGAGTGATAGTTGACAGCGGATGTGCTGTGAACGCCCGGCTCTACGGCCAGGGCCTAGAAGCGGCTAGCGAACGCGATTCACGCGTCGCCACCGTGCGACTTCGCCCGCGCAGGCGGGCCAGCGGGACGCATGCCCCGCGCCTTGAACGAATAGGCCAGACGCCCCGCCGGGTTGACCCAGGGCGTGACGGCCATCCCCACGAATTCCACCGGCACCAAGGTCAGACCCAGCGCCGCCATCTGCGGAGGAGCAGCCGGGATCTCCGGTTGCGTGTTGGAGACGATCTTCACCGCGACACTCTTAGACGCGGCCTTGAGGGTCGGGTCCCCGTCCATGACGGGCACCGCCCACACCAACTCTCCGGTCTCACGGTCCCGAGCGGGAACCGGCCGGTCCTTCGTGCTGGCGTCGAAGTCCAGCACCGGGGAGACCTCCCCGGTCACGTACGCGCCGTGCGGGAAGACCCGCCCATGATCCACAGGGATAGAACCCTGTAACGCCACCTACACCAACCCCTTTGCGGTTGCTTGGATTTCTTACCCTGGTGAACGAACAAGGGACCGAAAAAGTTCCCGAAAACCGCAATTCATAACAATCAGTTCTGACAACATCTGACTGACATTGTCTTGACCATGCGAAGCAGACCGGCCGTTGCATACAGTCGGCATCAGCACCACAGAACCCCCGTCCACTCCCCAGGACGGATGCAGGCCCCCACCTGGCCGTGATTCATGCCGTATCGGCATAACACCCGCTCAGCGGAACCACGACCCAGACGGGCGAAAGGCGCATGGCGTGATCCACAAAGGGTTCCGGGTTCGCCGACGTTGGGGCGCAACAACGGCCCCGCCCCCTTTTGGATCACGCCAATGCGCGCCGCCCAATCAATGCAGGAGGCTGCCGGGAATGATGCGGGGGACAGCCGGGGCAGCGGGCACCGTTCGCACCGGACATGGCAGGCTTCGGGCTTCGCTCCTACGCCAAAACCAAACCCGTCCGGCCCTCATCGGCACGCCGCCGCCCAAACCGACTGTCCAACAATCCGGAACATCAGCCCCCAGCACCGGGGCCATTCCCCAAGGGAACAGAGCAGATGGAAGAACCGCCAGGCAATGCTCTGACCAGGACTAACGCGCCGTTGCTGACGCCGGCAGACTCCCTCACGGTCGCCCTTCGGGTGCCTACGGCATCAACCGGCCTCAGCACCCCCGCCGCAATCCCGCACTACCAACGCAATGCGGGAATGGTCAGCCCGCTATACCCTCTATCTGTCCCGTGCCCTTCACGGCACCGGCAACGCAAGGCCCCGATCGCCCTTCAAGAGACCGGGGCCTGCGCTGAAACACCCTACGGGCCTAGCAGGATGCGCATCTTGCTAGGTCCGTGGCCTATTCACCAGCCAATCCACCCCGATCAAGATCGCTCGAAGCACGAGCGACAGCCAATCGGCATGGTCTGGCTTCCTGCGTCGTCTCCTTCGCTCAACCAACAGGGATTCCTCCTTTGAGCCCCTAGTGCTGGACGGACCGACCCGGGGGGCTCGCGCCGGTCGATCCTCTGCAGAGGGACCGACCACCCTGAAGGGCCGCGAACTCGACAAGGGGAATCGTATTGCTGTTCCACTCTCGTTGAGAGTTTTCCGGCCCTCCATTCCGATCTTCGATGGAGATAGTCCAGTTATCGCATGATTTATCACCATTTTTCGGACACCTAATGTCGCCTCCTGACCATGATCCTTGACAAGTTCTGACTGACTAGTCAAACCCCAGCTCGGGCCTTTGCCGAATTGTTCTTATAGGTATCAAGGCGCGGCCTACGGCCGCGCGGGCGGCTAAACGCCGCCCTCCCCGCCGGGCATGCGGCCTTCGGCCGGTCCCGGCGGGAGCGGCAGCCGCCCAACGCCAGGGCACCACCCCCAAGACCCGGAGTAGCCGTGTCCGTTCCGATCCGCAGCAGGCGAGCAATCCTCACCCGCATCGCGATAGCCGCGATCGTGACAGCCGCCGCCGCCCTCGTCGCAGCCCTCGTCCCCGCCACCCAGGCCAGCACCGTCATCCCCCGCTGGACCCACACCGCCACCCTCACCGGCCACACCCGCCCCGTCAACGCCCTGGCCTACAGCCCAGACGGCACCACCCTTGCCACCACCAGCCAGGACGACACCATCCGGCTCTGGGACACAGCCACCCGCACCAGCCGGGCCACCCTCACCGGCCACACCCAAAACGTGTACGCGCTGACCTTCAGCCCGGACGGCACCACCCTTGCCACCGCCAGCGCCGACCACACCATCCGGCTCTGGGACCTGACCAGCCGCACCACCCGCGCGACGCTCACCGGCCACACCCACGCCGTCAAGGCCGTCGCCTTCAGCCCGGACAGCACCACCCTGGCCAGCGCCAGCGCCGACACCACGATCCGGCTGTGGGACGTGCGGACCCGCACCAGCCGCGCGACGCTCACCGGCCACACCGAAGCCGTCAACGCGGTTGCCTTCAGCCCGGACGGCCACACTCTGGCCAGTGCAGGCCCCGACCGGACGATCCGGCTGTGGGACGTGGGGACCCGCACCAGCCGAGGCACCCTCACCGGCCACACCTATGCCGTCAACGCGGTCGCCTTCAGCCCGGACGGTCACACTCTGGCCAGCGCCAGCCTTGATGACACGGTCACGCTGTGGGACACCCGCACCCTGGCCGACGAACTGACCATCTACGGGCACGACTACATGATGACGGTCGCCTTCAGCCCGGACGGCACCACTTTGGCCGTCGCCCGCTTCGACGGCACGGTCACGCTGTGGCACCTGGCCAGCCTCACCAGCCGAGCCCTCATCGGCCACACCCGCGCCGTTGACGCGCTCGCCTTCAGCCCGGACGGCACCACCCTGGCCACCGCCAGCCGCGACACCACAGTCCGGCTCTGGCAGCCCAGCCATCAGACCAAGATCATTACAGGCGGCGCCGCGGGACCCATCAAGATCAACTACCAGCGGAAGGACCCGCCATGGGCGACCTAGTCACGACCAGCTACACGACTCTGCGCAGGGACAACTGGTGGAGCTTTCTCGGGCTCTCCATCCTCATCTTCTGGGCGGCCCCCGTGCTCCACACGCCGGGCGGCGGCGAGATCGCCTTTGTGGAACTCGGCAGTGTCCCCGTGGCGGGCTGGCCGAGCTGGGCGCGAGCGCTCCTGTGGGCGACCTGCCTCCTCGCCTTCCTCACCGGCCGCTCACCCAGCCGCCTCCCACCCCTGCTCATCATCGCCGCCGCACCCGCCGCCCTCACCGCCCTGCTGGTGACCGTCATCACCGCCGTCACCCAACTGCACGCCACCCCCGGATACGCCGCCTACTTCCTGCCCGCAGCCCTGCTGGCCAACGCCGTGGTAGCGGTGCCCGCCGCCCGCAAGGACATCCCCATGCCCGCGCAACTGCTGAGCGAGGAGAACTGGGACTACGACGGCACCAACGGCACCGACGCCCAGCCCTACCCCGGCACCCCGAGCGGACGCGACCACCCCGGCACCTGGAACGACCGGGGAGGACCACGGGTGATGTGACCCACCCACGATCAGCACACGGCGCACGCCACGCCACCGCCGACGCGACCCAGACCGGCCCCAGCCCAACCCACCCCGGAGGCAAACCCGCATGTCCGACGACTACACCATCGACAGCAACGACCGACTGCACTACTACCAGCGCGCCTGGCAGTTCGTCACCCTCAGTTGCGCCATCGGCTGGATCCATCTGGCCGCCCCCATGCTGCAAGTCACCGGCCCCGACGGCCCCCGCGACCTGCTCGCGCTCCAACTGCTCAACATCCCGTCACTGACCTTCGCCGCCGCCCTGGTGATCGCAACCACGGGCGCTACGTGCCTGCTGGCCATGGCCACCGCCAACCAGCGCTCAAACGTGTGGCCCTTGTTGATCATCATCACCGGCCCCGCCTCACTGGCCTCCCTGGGACTCCTCCACGCCATGGTCAACACCGCTGGCCTGTACGCGCGCGACCTCCACGGCAGCTTCCTCATGCCCATAGTCATGATCCTTACCACCATGGCCGCCATCCCCGCCTACCGGCGCGGCACCCTAAACCCGATCTTCCACCGCCGCCCCACCTGGCACCCCGACCTCCAACCCGTCCGCGCCCACGACGCGTTCAAAGAGCCGTGGGACGCACCCCCCCGCAACACCCCGCACGACAAGCCACTCCCACACCCGGAGCACACCCCATGAGCCACGACATAGTCACCACCTGTGGCCCGGCGTTGAAGATGCCGATGGTTTGGGCGTTGGGCGTGCCGATGGTCGTTATGCAGAACGCCCCGCCGGTTGGATCGGCGGGGCGTTGTGATCGGTGAGGTGTCGCCGGTGGTCGGCATG
>NZ_JBDPLV010000088.1:0-42907 GCF_039871605.1 Acrocarpospora sp. B8E8
GCCGGACCACCAGCGCGGCCAGCTCGTCATACGACGGGCGGCGATCCGGGGTCTTCGGCACCCAAAGATCATCCCATCACCAGGGCGGTACTCACACCCAGATGATCAAGAACTGCTGAATGCATACCGTTCGGGCGCGATGGTGGCCAGCCGGGTTCCGGCGAGCAGGAGCAGCGGCACCACGAAGCTCTCAGTCGTCAGCTCGACCGGAACGTGCACATTCAGCGCCTCCAGATCCACGTTGGTGATCGGTGAGACGGTTCCCCCGCTGAAGGCGACGTACCGGAGTGAGGTGGCCTGTTCGGGTGTCACCGAATCGCTCACGTCAGGGTGGTTCCGATCGACCACCAGCACGTAGCGATCGCTGAACAGCGGCTCGTGGGGGAAGGGGATCTTCCGGTCGGCGAGCTTGGTCGGGATGATGACCATGTCGACCGCTCCAGAGCGGAGCTGGTCGGCGAAATCGGCCTCGACCGGACGCATACAGATTCGAAGGTGCGGCGCCTCTTCGGCGATCGATTCCAGCAGGGGGCTCAGGAGCACGATCGTGACGTAATCCGCCGCCATAATCGTGAATGCGGCCTTGTCCTTCGCCGGGTCGAAACTCGGCGAGCGCAGTAAAACCGCCTCGGCGGCGCTCAGCGTCTCCCGCACCGGCCCGACCAGCGCATCGGCGAGCGGCGTTCGCTGCAGGTTCCGCCCTTCCCGCACCAGCAGCGGATCATCGAAATGTTTGCGCAGTTTCGCCAGCGAGGCACTCATCGCGGGCTGCCCGACCGACATTCGCTCGGCCGCCCGCGTGACGTTGCGCTCGGTCAACAGCGCGTCCAGCGCGACGAGAAGGTTGAGGTCGACACTTGTCAGCCTCATGAAGGGCTCCGGCCGCTTATCAGACAGATCGACAACTCTCCCCGGACGCTACCACTCCCTGAAGCGCAGCGCGCACCCACGGAACGGCGCAGCCATCCGGTGGGTGCGATGGCTGCGCCCGTCCGGCATCAGAGGGCGTACCCGGATGTGGAGGGCCAGCGAGGGCGGATCATCATCCCTTCAAGCCCGTGTGCGCCAGCCCCTCGATGAACTGGCGCTGGGCCAGGACGAATACGACCAGGATCGGCAGTGCCGTCAGCGAGGCCGCGGCGAGCTGGATGTTCCACATGGGCCCGCCGTAGGCGTCGACGAACTGGGTGAGGGCCTGGGGCAGGGTGAACTTCTCCGGCGTGGAGAGGAACACGATCGGTTCCAGGTAGAGGTTCCACGAGTGCAGGAAGGTGAAGATGGCGACCGCGCCAAGAGCAGGGCGGGCCAGGGGGAGCGCCACCTTGCTGAAGGTGCCGAAGCGGCCCAGCCCGTCGACGCGGGCGGCCTCCTCCAACTCTCTCGGCAGGCTGATGAAGAACTGGCGCATGATGAAGGTCGCCATCACGCTCGGTGCCCCGAGGATCGGCACCAGGATCAGCGGCCAATGCGTGTCGGTGAGGCCGAGTCCGTGGAACATCTGGAACAGCGGCACGATCGTCACCTCGCTGGGGATCAGCAGCCCGATCAGCACGACGACGAAGAGCACGTTCTGGCCGGGGAAACGGATGCGCGCGAAGGCGTATCCGGCCATCGCCGAGACCGCCATGGTCCCGGCGGTGACCAGCAGGGCGATGTAGAGGCTGTTGACGTACTGGGTGGTGAAGGGCTGCAGCTCGAAGACCTGCCGGTAGGCCGACGTGTCCCACGAGGAGGGCAGCAGGGCGGGCGGGAAGGCGAAGATCTCACTGTCCGGCTTGAACGACGAGGTGACCATCCACCAGGTCGGGAAGACGAAGGGCGCACACAGCACGCAGAGCAGGCCGTACAGAGTGATCCTAAGTTTAGGACTCATGGAAGACCCACTTCCTGCGCATGCGCCACTGCGCGAGGGTGAGCGCCGCCACGATCGCGAACAGCAGGGCCGACAGGGTCGCACCGTAACCGAAGTGGTGGAACTGGAAGGCCTGCTGGTACAGGTAGTAGATGAGCACGGTCGTGGACAAGCCCGGCCCGCCCTGGGTGAGGACGGCGATCTGGGCGAACACCTGGAGCGAGCCGACGACCGTGATGATCGAGGTGAGCAGGATGGTGGGGCTGATCAGCGGCACGGTGATGCGGACGAACCGGGTCCACACCCCCGCGCCGTCGACGCGGGCGGCCTCGTGAAGCTGGCTCGGCACGCCCTGCAGGGCCGCCAGGAACAGCACCATGTTGAGGCCGACGTTCTTGAGCACCTGGACCACAACCACCGACACCATCGCCGTGGTTTCGCCACGCAGCCAGTTGGGTCCGTCTACCCCGACGGCACCGAGCAAGCCGTTGACGCCGCCGTCCGCCTGGAGCAGGAACCGCCACACGATCGTCCACGCCACCAGCGAGACCACGACCGGGGAGAAGAACAGGGTTCTGAAGAACGTGGTGCCGCGCAGGCGCTGGTTGAGCAGGATGGCCAGCAGCAGGGCAAGGCTCAGGTTGAGGATGACCAGGCCGACGGAGAACATCGCGGTGCCGCCGAGCACCTCGCCCAGCTTCGGGTCGTTCAGCAGCTTGGCGTAGTTGTCGCCGCCGGTGAACTCGAAGGTCCCGGCCAGCACGTTCCACTCGTGCAGGCTGTACCAGAGCACCAGCCCCAGCGGAAGCAGCACGAACAGCGCACTGCCGACGAGCTGCGGCGCGATGAACAGGTAGCCGACGAGGTTGTCCCGGCGGCGGAACGTCCAGTACGGGGAGACGACGGCCCGGCGCCCCGGCCTCGTCGTCTCCCTGGTCCGGGTGAGGGCCACGTCACGCGCCGATCATTGGCTGGATCTTCGCGCAGACTCCGTCCAGCACCGCCTTGACGTCCGCGTCGGCCTTCCACAGCGGGTCGAGCTCCGCCCGTACGGTCTGCGACAGTTCGGCCTGCCCGATGTGGCTCGGCTTGACGACGGCCTTCGCGATGCCGTCGATCACGACCTCCTTGAGCTGTTCCGGCTTGAGCAGCGGGTTGGACTTGGCCAGCGTCTCGGTGGTGAGCTGGGAGGCCCGGGGCGGCGGGAAGTAGGCGGCGAGCTTGGCGGAGTTGGCGGGGTTGGTGAAGAAGGCCAGGAAGTCGATGGCCTGGGCGGCGTTGGGGGACTTCTTCAGTGCGCCCAGACCGGCCTGGCCGATGACCGCGTAGTCGCCCTTCGGCCCGGCGGGCAGCGGCACCAGGTCCCACCCGAACGTCGCCCCGTCCAGCAAGGAGGCGCGGGAGATCTGGGTGATGGTCATCGCCGCGTCACCGGCGAAGAAGTCGACGGTGGTGCCGGGGCCCGGCAGCGCCTTGTCCACGAAGATCGCCTTGTGCAGGAACGTCATGGCCTCGAGCATCTCGGGGCTGTTGAAGCCGCACGTCTTGCCGTCCTCGCTCCACGCCCTGGCACCCCAGCCTCCCCAGATGGAGGCGAGGTTGTCCCAGCTCTTGTAGTCGAAGTCACGGACGATCAGGCCCGCCTTGCCCTCCTTCGCCACGGCCGCGTTCATGGCGACGGCGTTGTCCCAGGTCCACTCACCGGCCTCGATGAGCTCGCGCGGTGTCTTCTGCCCGGCCTTCTTGACCAGGTCGTCGTTGACGAAGATGCCGAATGGCGACGTGGAGAACGGGTAGGCGTACAGCTCGCCGTCCTGCTCCCACAACTTCGTCGCGGCCGGAGTCAGGTCGGCCAGCTCGTACCCCTGCGCCTTGCCGAGCTCTCCCTTCAACGGCGCCAGCGCGCCCGAGGAGACGAAGTCCGGGGCGGAATTCTCCAGCACCCAGGCCAGGTCGGGGGCGTTGCCGCCGGCGATCTGCGTGGTGAGGGTGGTGGTGTAGCTCTCGAAGGGGATCGAGTCGAAGGTGATGGCGCCGACGTCCGGATGGGTCTTCTTGTACTCGGCCGCGATCTCGTTGAAGAGCTTCAGGTGGGCCTCGTTGGACGTCCAGATCGTCATGCGCAGCGGCTGCGGGCCTTGCTCGGCAGGTGCCTGGCCGCCGCCGCACGCGGTGACGGTGAGCAGGGCGGCCACGGCGAGAGCGGCCAGTGTCCTGGTTGGCTTCATGGGGTGATCTCCTTATGTGGCTTCCCCCGAACGGTCATGTGTCAGTAACCAGAGACGTCGGGCCAGCGCAGCTCGACGCCGTCGCGGGTCAGGCGCTGCTGGAAGTCCGCCAGGAGGGTTTCCTTCTCCCGGACGGCGTGTGGGGTGGTGGCCTGGTCCAGGCAGAACGCGGCCAGCGCGCCCGCGGCCTCGCCGGCGTTCCATTCCACCGGGTGCAGCCGGTAGGCGCCGTTGGTGATATGGGTGGTGCCGATGTTCTTGCCCGCGGCCAGCAGGTTGGTCATGCGGCGCGGGATGAGTGCGCCCAGCGGGATCTCGAACGGCGAGCAGGCCACGTCGATGTAGTTGTCGCCGCCGGTCGAGGGGTGCAGGTCGATGCGGTACATGCCGATGCCGACCGAGTCGGTGTAGGAGACCGCGCCCTTGTCGCCGCGTACGGCCAGCGACAGGTCCTGCTCGGTGACGGTGCACAACGCCCGGATGCGGCGGGACTCGCGGATGTAGGCCGCCTGCGCCAGGCCGTCGGCGCCGCCCGTCACGTCGCCGCGCAGCCGCAGGCCAGGAAAGCCGGTGCCGCCGTCAGCACGGGGCGCCTCGGTCTGCAGCCAGTAGAAGACCGAGCGCGACAGCTCGCGAGCCGCCTCCAGGTGCCGGGCGGCGTCCGGCACGTCGATGACCGGCCCCTCCAGATAGTCGATCATCGGCCAGTTGACGAGCGTGATGTCGCTGGCGTACGCGCCCTCGGTGAAGTTGCGGCGGGCGGCGATCCTGCGGAAGGTCCACAGGTTGGCATCGCCCGGGTTGACCCGCTGGTCGGCCTCGACGAGCTGGGGATGGTCGTCGGGGTTGGGGGTGAAGGAACGCTCCATGATCGCGAGCGTGCGCGGGTTCGGGCACCGCCACGACAGCAGCTTGTCCCCCCAGAACGGCGGTTCGTAGGCGCGCCAGAAGTCGTAGGAGGCGGGCCGGTCGATCGTGTGGTCGCCGTCGACGTGATCGATCGCGAAGCAGACGGACACGGCCTGCATGTTCAGCGGCTGCGCCTCGGCCGGAGCGCTCGGCTCGCCTGTCTCGGACTGTGCCTCGAACCCGGTCACGTACTCGGTCCCCGTCAGCGGCAACAGCTCGCCGGTCTCGGTGGCGTCCAGCACGTACGGTGCGCGGAGCACGACCTGCTCGGCGGTGTCGCGATGGGCCAGCCGTACGGACGTGACGCGGTCGCCGTCCACCTCCGCGCCCACCGGCCGGTACGGCTGAAGCACCCGCAACCGGCCCGAGCCCCGGTAGGGGGCGAGCATGGCCTCGATCACCGCGACCGCGACCCTGGGCTCGTGGCACAGGCGGCTCACATGTCCGGCGCCGGGGTTGAACTCCCGCTGCGCCCGCGCCCGCTCGGTGAGCGGGTAGTGGTCGCGGTAGTAGCGCCGGATGCCCTCGCGCAGGGCCCGATAGCTCGCCGTGACGCCGAACTTTTCCACCCAGGAGTGCTCATCGGGTGGTACGGCCTGGCTGGTGAGCTGCCCGCCGAGCCAGTCGTGCTCCTCCGTGAGGACCACCGTGCGGCCGGCCCGCAGCAGGGCGAGCGCGGCGGCGACGCCCCCCAGCCCGCCGCCGACGACGACCGCGTCTGCCGATATCTCAACCACGGGGGAGGTCTCCTGTCAGATTGGGGGCCGGGGCCAGCGTGGTGCCGTCGACCAGCTCGCAGGGCAGCAGTTCCTGCGGGGTTCCGCCGGCCTCCAGAATTTCGGCCAGCAACTGGACGGCTCTGCGGCCCATCTCGCGCCTGGGGATGCGAAACCCGGTGAAATCTGTGTCGATCTGGACGGGTCGGGTTAATGCGCCCAGGGTGAGGATGGAAAGGTCGTGGGGCACGTGGACACCGCGCTCCGCGGCAGCTGTGGCGATCGCGACGCAGTCGGCGTACTCCTCGACGAAGACCGCCGTCACCCCGGACGCGACCACGTCCCCCAGCGGCACGTCCGGGGTGAAGTGACGGCCGTCGGCGCCCGTGGCGGCCACACCCTCATGGAATCCGCGCAGGCGGTCGGCCATGGACTCGCCGCCCGTCCCCGCCCCGACGTAGCCCAGCCGCCGGTGGCCGAGGGCCACCGCCCGCTCGACCAGAGCCAGGACGGCCGGAGGGTAGTCGGCCCCCACGTACGGCACGGGCCCGCCCGCGTCGTCGCGGCGGCCGACGGAGACGAACGGGATACCTTCTGCCAGCAGCCGGGCCAGGTCCTCACGGTCGACCGTTCGGCCGAGTAACACGCAGCCATCGGCCAGCCGTACCCGGCTCTCCTCGTTGAAGATCCGTCGCCGCGCGCCCGAGGCCGCCTTGGCGCTGGTGAACAGCAGCAGGTCGCAGCCGATCTCCTGGGCGCACTCCTCGATGCCGACGAGGAAGGGGTGGTAGAAGTCGGCGCTCTCGGCGGGGAAGACCGCCTCGTAGGTGAACACGCCGAGGATGCGGTTGCGCCCGTAGGCCAGCCGCCGCGCGGCGGGATCGGCCACGTAACCGGTCTCCCTGATCACCTGCAGGACCCGTTCGCGGGTCTCGGGCGCGATCCGCACATCGGCGTCGCCGCGCTTGTTGAGCACTAGCGAGACCGTCGTTTGGCTCACGCCGGCCATCCTGGCGATGTCCTGCTGCGTGAGACGCCGACCTTGAGTAGTCACCGTCCGTATCCTTCATGATCAGGTAATGCGCATTAGCCGTTGGTGGAGCATCATCCTGGACAAGGCCCCCCATTGTTGTCAAGAGCCGATATTTCCTGAAGTAATTCGCATTAGCACCTTGACGCGGTATTCCTCGCGGGATGAACGTGTGAATCCGCACCACGACGTAGCGTGAAGGAGCAGACGTGGAAACTCCCCAGCAACTGATCGGACGGCGGACCGTGTTGCTCGGCGCGGCGGCGGGCGTGGCCACGGGCCTGGGACTCGGATCACCCGCGAGCGCGGCGGCGGGCCCCGCCGGGATGCCGACCTACCGCTACCTGCGCGACGCCCTGTCCTTACCGCTCAGCCACAACCCCACGGGGGAGTTCATCTTCCCCTGCATCAGAGGGATGTACGACAAGCTCAGCAATCCCCGGGCGCGCTACTACCTGTACTACGCCCCCCACGAGAACCCCGGCGGCATCTGCGTGGCCTTCGCCAACTCCCTGGCCGGACCGTTCGACGACTACTCGGGCAACCCGCTCATCGACAACCGCCTGCCGACCACCACGGTCTCCCACGTGTCCTCACCACACGTGACCTGGGACGCCGCCACCAGGCAGTTCTTCTGCTACTTCCACGGCGAGAATTTCACCACCCGCGTGGCCCGCTCCACCGACGGCATCAACTTCACCAACGAGACCCCGATCCTGAGCACCCGCCTGGTGCCCGGCACCTCCGAGACCTCCTACGCGAGGGTCTTCGAGCACTCGCTGCCCGGCCGGAACAACAAGTACGTGATGATCTTCATGGGCGTACGAAACGGCCGCCGCCTCTTCTACGGCTGGTCGCCCAACGGCTGGGACAACTGGCAGTTCAGCGCCACCGCGCTGGTGAATCCCGAACCCGACGGCCTAACCGACATCTCCGGCCCGCACCTCGTCAAGCGCAACGGAACCGCCTACGTGGCCTATCACGGCAACGACGGCAGAATGCGGATCACCGAGGTCGGCAACGCGTTCGACCGGGAGACACACCTCGGCGTCTTCCACTCCCCGATCCCCTCCGACAACGGCAGGGTGGCGGCACCGTCATTCGGCACCCAGGACGGCGTCTCCTACATGTTCTACGAGGCCGGGCCGCGGCTGAACGCACGCATCTGCATCGCCCGAGCCGTCTGAGACATGTGGTCGGGCCGGCGTCATGTCGCGGACCACGTTGAGCAGTGGGCGCAGCAGCGGGGAATCCGCGTCGGCGGTGCGCCACAGGACGACCTCGAGCGTTTCGTGGTGCAGGCCGGCGACCGGTCGCCAGACGGCCGAGCCGAGGGCCAGGTTGGCGGTGTGGTTCTCCGGCAGGAACGTCAGGCCGTCGCCGGCTGCCACCAGCGTGATGATGGCCTCCAGGTCGGTGATGTGGGTACGGATGTCCGGGTGCACGCCGCGCGCCCGGACCATGGCGAACAGGTCGTCGTGCAGCCTGGGATAGAGGATCCAGGGTTGGAGCAGCACGACCTGTCCGTGGAAGTCCTCGACCCGGAGCGCGTCGCGGGCGGCGAGCGGATGGTCGTGCGCCAGGACCGCGCCGAGCCGGTCCCGGGCGATGATGGCCGAGGTCAGCGTCGGATCGTCGGCCGGGTGGAAGCCGTACCCGAGCGCGATCTCGCCGGCGCGCAGCGCCTCCCACTGCTCGGCGCCGGTCATCGGGGTGAGCTGGATCGTGATGCGCGGCTCGCGGCGGCGCGCGGTGCCCACGATGCCGGCCAGCTGCCCCCAGTAGGCGGTGCCGGTCTCGAAGCCGATCGTGACCGTGCCGATCTGGCCGGCCGCCACCTGTCGCGCGCCGTCGACCGCGGCCTCGGCGGAAGCGACGATCGAGCGTGCCCGGTCCGCGAAGTAGCGGCCGGCGGCAGTGAGCCGCACCCCGCGGCCGTCCGGTTCCAGCAGTTCGACGCCCATCTCGTTCTGCAGGTCGCGCATCTGCCGGCTGAGCGGGGACTGCGACATGAATAGTCGTTGCGCCGCGCGGTGGAAGTTCTCCTCCTCGGCGATCGCGATGAAGTAGCGCAGGTGTCGCAGTTCCACGGCGTGCCCCTCGTTTTGATGCCTTCGAGGTCTCAATATTGTGCAAATAATATCTTGGACGACAGAATGGGGTGCGCTGAAGAATCGGCGCCATGAACCGAATCACGACCGCTGGCGACCTCGAGGCGATCATCGGGCGTCCCGCGGACCTCATCCTCGCGAAGGAACTGCCCGCGCTGGACGACGCTGCCCGGCATGTGCTCGCCACCGCGCCGATCGCGGGCTTCGGCTACCTCGACGCGGACGGGCGGCCGTGCACCACCCTGGTCGGCGGCCGGCCGGGCTTCGCGGAGTCCACGTCGCCCACCAGCATCGCGATCCCGGCCGACGTCGACGGGTGCTCGACGGGCGCACGCTCGCCATCCCGGACCGGCGCGGCAACAAGCGCGCCGACACCGCGCACAACCTGCTCGCCGACGCGCGGATCTCCGCCGCGATGCTGGTGCCCGGCCGCACCGACGTGCTGCACATCAGCGGTACCGCCTACCTCACCGACGATCCGGCGCTACTCGCGGACATGGCGCTGGGCGGCGCCGTACCGCAGACCGCGCTCATCGTCACGCTCGCGCTCGCGGAGGTGCGGCGCAGTGACGCGATCGCCGCCGGGCGAATCTGGGACCGGGCCGGGCACGCGGACGCGGACACCGCGCGGACGCTGATGGCGCTGTCCATGCGGCAGATCGGCGAGATGAAGCCCGCGTTGCGCTGGCTGGGGAAGCCGCTCAGCGCGCTGGCCCGGCCGATGCAGTGGCTGCTCGACAGGTCCTACCGCCGTGCGCTGAAGAGCGAGGGGTACGGCGACGGCGACGCTCGCGCGTGACCCGGCTGGCAGGTGCCGGTCGTCGGTGACCACGACTTCATTAGCGTACGGGTCGCCGACTAGCGCCCCGGTAGAACCTCGTGGCCGGTGCGCAGCCGCTTCCAGTCGTCGGCGGGGGATGAGGCGGACGGCTTTCTGCACGCTCAGGTCGCCCGGCTCCGCGCCATTACCGATTCGAGTTGAGTGAAGTCGGTGGGTGCTGTTAGCTTCGCACGGTGGACGACAGCCGTGCACGGACGGAGACAATCGAGGACTTCGCGGCGACCCTACGGGAACTGCGCAATTCGCCGTTCTGCGACATCCAGTCCCCGTTGACCCAATTGCCGCACGCCGTCGTCGTGGCGCAGTATTAGGCCCGGAAGATCTTCCCGTTGCGAGTCAGCCGGGTGCCCCACGTCGCGTCCACCGCGGCGCTCGTCACCGCCTTCGCGGAGCCGGGCTTGTACACCTGGCTCGACGTGTGGTCGTAGACGTCGAAGCACTGGCCGCTCGCCGTCTTGCGGTTCGAGTGCAGCGCCCAGTACCAGCCGAAGTTCTTGACGGCCATCGCCCCGGCCCTGAGGGACTCACCCGGCCAGCTCGACACCCACTCGTTGGGCAGGACGTTCTTGACGTACGTCTCGAACGCCACCCGCTCCACGCGATTGAGGGACTTCCGGTACACCAGGATCGTCGTGGGCAGCCTGGTGTCCGTGCCGTCGGTCTTGCACCCGGTCGGCGGTGCGGAACTCAGGAGCTTGTGCGAGGCGTTCTGGTTCTTGAGGGTGGAGTTCAGGTTGCCTTTGGCGCCTGGGCTGAAGTCCTGGTATGTGCCGGTGTGGCCGGTGTTGTAGTAGACGCGGACGGTTTGCTGCTGCGGGTTCCAGACGGAGGCGGCGGCGTTCTTGATGCATTTGCCCTTGCCGTTGCCGGGTCCCTTGAAGTCGTAGCAGGAGGGCTGCTTGGTGGCGTAGTCGGCGACCGATCTGGTGAAGTCGGAGACCGATCCTTGGTTGTTGCTGTTGAAGTAGTAGCAGAACTCGCCGGCCTGGCAGATGCCGTCGCGGTTGGCGGCCGAGGCGGGGGATGCGGTGGCGAGACGTCGACGACGCCGCCGCCGTCGTGGGTGCCCGCGGACGTGGGGTCGCCGCCGGGGTTGTACGAACCCTGATCCAGCGTGAGGTCGCGGCCGAGCAGCCGCTTCGCCTCGGCCAGCATGCTTCGCGTGCGGGTGTTGATGACGAAACCGCCGGTGGACACCCGGGTGCCCGGGTCGATGACGTTGGTGACCTTGAAGCGGCCAGCTCCGAGCCTGGTGAGCGACGTCTTGCCCGGCAGGCCGTTGGTGTCGAGGCCAGTGAGGCCGAGCGACTTCTGGTACTTCGCGTAGGCGGCAACCGTTGTGGTGCCGAAGTAACCGTCCACCCACTTCGCGTCGAGGAGGCGCCGGTCGCGCAGCGCCCGCTCAACGAGGAGCACGCTGGCCTTGGCGCCCGGGGCCAGCGTGTCGTCAGGCCGCCGCGGGTCGAGTCGATCTGGGCCGCCTTGACCGTGGCTTCCATGTTCACGCTCGGAAGGGCCCTAACGTCGGCCGCCTGTGCCGCCGACGTCCCGGACGCTCCGGTCAGCGAAGCGAGGACGGCCGCCATGAGGGCAGCGGCGTATGAGGGCAGCTTCATCGTTACTCCTGGATTCAGGCGCTGGGGGCGATTCCTGTGCGGCCGAATCCAACGTTTCGGATTGCTCGCGTGTCCTCAAGAAGATCGGTGTTGTCAGCCTGTTCGACAGGCTTCCCCGTACGGGCGTACGCGCCATCTGACAGGCGATCCGATGGCGAGTGAGACGCACCGCCCGCAACCGCGCAGGTTCTGGCGGGTGCCTGAGAATGTCGATCTCTGCGGCGGCGACAGAAAGTACTTGACGATGTGGAAAGTAGAAAGTACTTTCCGAGTAGGAAAGTCGAGGAGGTCATCATGCACATCACCCCCGAAGAGGCAGCGCAGTCGCTGGCCCAGATCCGCGAGACGCAGCACAGGGCGCTTCGATCCGCACCCCCCATGTTCCCGTCCTGGTACGTCGTGGCGGTCTGGGTCTTCGTCACGGGCGTACAGTTCTTCACCGAGGTCACTCCCCTGTGGGCGCTCTGGATCGCCCTCCCTGTTCTCTCGATCGGGCTCATAGCCGCCGTGCTCAAGTTCGTCATGGAGGTTCGGAACCAGTCCGTGCGCCCCCACCCCTCCGTGGTGGATCCATGGGCATGGGGTGGCTTAGCGATCTGGATCGTCCTCACGGCACTCGGAAGCGCGGGATTGGCGCTGGGGTTGCAGGCGCTCGGCGTCGCGTACCCGCGGACCGTGATGGGCGTCACAATGACCGTGATCGTGGTGATCACCACGCCTATCCTGACCCGATGGATGTCCATGCGGACCGTTCGCCGGGCGGAAATGAAGAACTGATGACCTCGCAACTCGATCCGGTCATCCACGCCCCGACCCGGCTGCAGATCGTCTCCCTGCTCGCCGCCGCCGAGGAGGCCGAGTTCGCCTTCGTGCGCGACAGCCTGGACATCAGCGACTCGGTGCTGTCCAAGCACGCCAGCGCCCTAGAGGCGGCCAGGTACGTGAAGATCCGCAAGGGACATGTGGGCAAGCGCCCGAGAACGTGGTTCAGCCTGACGCCCGCCGGCCGCAAGGCGTACCAGAACCACGTGGCCGCCCTCCAAGGCATCGTCGCTCAGTCCGGCCTCTCGGTCGTTGACGTGCAATCCGGACAAGGCTGGAGTGCCGATCTCCTGGGAGAGGCAATGGAGAAGGTCGTGATCGACCCTCATGACGTACGAGCTAGCGACCAGGACCGGGACAAGGTGGCCGAAATGCTGCGTGTCGCAGCCAGCGACGGCCGCATCACCATGGACGAACTGACCGAGCGCATCGAGCGCACCTACACTTCGCGAACAGTCGGCGAATTGGCTGTGATCGTGGCCGATCTGGGGCCGACCAACGTGCTGTCATCGACCCCGATATGGTAGGCCAGGCTGCTTCGGCCGACAGTCCGGACACGTTTCCCAGCATTCCGGCCGCAAGCACCGCTCCGCCTTGCCTGCCGTGCTGGCCGGTCGTTACGTTCGCTCGGCGTGGCCGACCAGTCGTCTCGACCACGCTCAAGAACCCGCGGTGGAACAACACGACGGTCATCGGAGGGAACGTGGTCGACGAGGTTGCCAAGCTCAAGCAGCGGTTCGAGCGGGACATCGTCGTGCATGGCAGCGCGCAGCTCGCACAGACGTTGATCGAGTACGACCTCGTCGACGCCCTGCACCTGCTCGTCTACGAGCGGGCAGCCTGAGATGCCACGGCTCGTATTGCAAATGGGGATGTCCCTTGAGGGGTACGTCACAGGAGAACTGCCATGCGGTTGAGCATGAGCGTCACCAACTTCTCGCGGCGGGACGAGCGCCGCGGCCTGGGGGAGCAACTCGCAGAGATCGCGGAGGCGGCCGACCGCGGCGGCCTCTACGGCGTCTGGGTCTCCGACCATCTGCTGCAAGCCGACCCGTACGGCGCCCGCCCCGGCGAGACCGAGATGCTCGAGGCGTACACCACGCTCGGCTACCTCGCCGCGCGGACCTCGAGGGTACGGCTCGGCACACTGGTGACCGCGGTGACCTTCCGCCCGCCCGCGCTGCTGATCAAAGCCGTGACCACACTCGACGTGCTCTCGGGCGGCCGCGCGATGTTCGGCCTCGGCGTCGGCTACCACGCCGAGGAGGCCGCCGCGATGGGCCTGCCCCTGCCGCCGGTGCCGGAACGGTTCGACCGGCTGGAGGAGACGCTGCAGATTGCGCTGCGAATGTGGACCGGAGACACCTCGCCCTACCGCGGCCGGCACTACACCCTCGAGGCTCCAGTAGGGAGCCCTGCGCCGGTCGCCCGTCCGCACCCGCCCATCCTGATCGGCGGCACCGGTGAGAAGCGGACCCTGCCGCTGGTCGCGCGATACGCGGACGCGTGCAACGTGTTCGACATACCGGACGGCGGCGCGACGGTGCGGCACAAGCTCGGCATGCTGCGCGGGCTGTGCGATGAGATCGGACGGCCGTACGAGCAGATCGAGAAGGTGATCTCCACCCGGCTGCAGCCCGGCGAGTCAACGCCGTCGTTCGTGACCCGCTGCTCGACGTTCGCCGAGCTGGGCATCGACCACGCCACCGTCATCACAACCGGACCCTGGACCGGCGAGAGCGTCGCCACCCTAGTGGAGGCCGCCGACCAGATCGCTGAACTTGCCTCCCAGGACAAGTAGCTGATCCTCTCGCCATGGCGGCTGGGGAAGCTGCTCCTGGCCGACCCCGAGTTCCGCGCTGCCAGCGCGTCCTTCTCCGATTGCTGGGCAGCGATCCCGTACTGGTGCTTTACGGCAATCCAAGCCTTGGCGTACGTGCGAGTCGCCGGAGCTTCTGTCGCGATCTGCGGCCGGTCAGGTGACGGGCACGATCTTCACCTCGGCGAGCGTGCCGTTCTCGATCTGCAGCAACCCCAGCGTGCCGTACGGCTGGCGCCTGCGGTCGGTGGGTGAGCCCGGGTTGAGGATGCGCAGTCCGTCGGTGCTTTGGTCCATGGGGATGTGGGAGTGGCCGAACACCACCAGTTCGGCTTCGGGGAATCTGGCCCGCATTCTGGCCAGTCGCCCCTTGGCCTGGCCGCTGTCGTGGATCATGGCCACTCGCAGGCCGCCGAGCGTCAGCTCCAGCGTCTGCGGGGCGTGGACGTCGGGGCCGTCGTTGTTGCCCTTGACGGCGTGGACGGGCGCGTAGGCGGCCAGTTCGTCCAGGACCCGGCCGACGCAGACGTCCCCGGCGTGCAGGATCGCGTCGGCGCCGCGCAGGTGTTCGGCCACTGTGGGAGGGCACGTTTTCCAGAAGCGCGGCGCGTGTGTGTCTGACAGAACGACGACCTTCATCACTTCCATGATGCGGCAGAAGGTCTGCGGTCAGGACGGTGAGGTGGCCGACCTCGGTCCGGGCGGTGCGGAGGCAGCCTTCGGTGCGGTTGCGTCGTCGGCTGTTCTGGCGTTACACGCTGGTTTGGCATCACAGGCCGTCTGGAAACGGTGAGTTCGTGTACGAGTCCGTAGATGATCAGCCCCAGCCGCTGTCGGCCTGCTGGAATTACTGGATCGCGGTATCTACCGGCGATCAGGCGGGCGTCATGGAGATCTTGGGTCTGACCGAGCCCGAGCCCGTGTCGTTCGCGGCCGCCGCGGAGATCATCGACACTGACGGCCACGATGGGTATCTGGGTCGCGTGTTCGTGACACCTGAAGTCGGTGGCTGGACGCTCGTCATGGGTGCCTGGTGTGATCCTTACGGCATTGAGCGGCGCGAAGACGTGCTCCGGCTGTGTACGGAACTCAGCGAACGTTATAGCCGGGCGCACGCCTATTACTACAGCGAGCAGGCCGACGGTTCGGCGTGGCTCGTGACCGAGAACGGCATGGTGGTACGGCGGTACGCCGCCGCCGGGGAGCCGGGGGACGAACTGCTGGCACTCGGTGAACCACTGCCCGTGGAACAGGCGAAGCGGACCGAGTTGGGGCTGCCGACCCAGTGGGATCCGGCCGCGGAGGACGACGAGGAGTGGTTGGGCGCCGCGTTCGAGTTGGCCCCGGAGGTCGCCTCGGCGCAGGGTGTGAGTCCGCTCGTCCTCACGGCCGACACACCGTGGAGTGGGGTGGGCGTCTTGGCGGTTACGCCGTACGCGGACGCTATTCGCCGATCTTCTTTGCCCAGAGGGTGACGACTGTGGAGATGGGGAGCGTCTGGTCCGCTGGGGGCTCCTGGCGGGTGACTATCCAGTTCCGGTCGTTGACCTGGAAGCGGTTCTGGCCGGTGGCGTCGCGGTCGCGGAGGAGGTAGAAGCCTGCGGCCTGCATGGTGTCTTGGGCCTGCTGGAGGTTCATGCCCACGACGGATGGCAGGTTGGCGTTGGTCGTGGTCTGCGGGTCCCGGGTTTGTGCGGCGGGCTGGGTTTCGGCGGGCTGGGTCGTTGCGGGGGGTGGCTGGTCGGCGGAGGATGCCTGGGCGTAGCAGGTGTCGTACTTGTCGGTGGAGATGTCTTCTCTGATGGTCTTTCCGTTGACCTTGATCCGGCAGATGATCTTGCCGGTGTCGTCGGCGTTCTCGACGGAGAAGGAGACGGGGTCGGTGAGGTCCTCGACGTTCACGGTGACCGAGTATGGGAGGGGTACGGCCGTTTCCTGCTTCAGGTCGGAGCCGATGGTTCGGGTGATGGTCTGGGCGCGGGCGGCGCCTGAGCCGCCCTCAGCTTCGAAGGTGATTGTGGGGGTGGTCAGAGCGGGTTCGTTCGAGGGGGCGGTGGTTTCGCTGGGTGGGGCGGGTCCGTCTGAAGAGCTGGGTTCGGAGGATGCCGCAGCGGTGGGTGCTGTTGCCGGCTCTTTGTCTGCGGTGGTGCCGTTGAAGGCCACGTAGCCACCGGCCAGGGCTAGGACGGTTCCGAGAATTAGCAGGATGATGCGCTTTTTGCCCCGTTTTGGTGTGGTTGGTGGATAGTCGTAGGTGGTTGGTGGCCCGGGGTGGGTCTGTTGTCTTTCGAGTGGGCCATAACGCGAGGGTTCGTAAGGGTTTGACATTGTCGCTCCAGGAATTGGGGATGCCTGAGAGGGACGTTTCTTGATGGCGCGAGGTTGCCGTGCGTTATGAGATTGCGATTGCCTAAGTGAACCGTGAGAAATTCGCGGAACGCTTGCCTGGGCGCATATTCGCGGTTGCGTGATCTATTGGCCAATAGGCCGCAAAGCGGTCAAATGACACAGTGCTGCCGATCGATCGTGAGTTGTCAGGCGTTGGCGGGCTTCCAGTGCCAGGTGTTGCTGGGGTATCGGACGCACTTGTAGCGCTTGGTGTGGGCGGCGGCTCGCATGGAGTAGCCGTAGTCGTTGTACTGGGATTTGGCGCAGTAGGCGCCCGGCGATACGCAGTCCCAGTGCTTCTTGTGTGCGTAGTAGTACTTGCCTGAGGGTTGCTTCTTTTTGCACCAAGCGGCTGAGGTGGCGTGCGAATGAGTGTCGGTGGCCGAAGAGGCGGGGGCGCCGGAGGCGAGCAGCAGTGTTCCGACGGCGAGGGCCGCGGTGATCAATTTTCGCACGGTGATCACGCTAATGGTGAGTGGTCACGTTTTGGGATACTTTGCGGAGGTTTCTTTTAAGCGTGTGTCGTGTGAGCTCGACCTGATGGGCGAGGTTTTGTGGTTTGGCAGGAGATGCGGGTGGTGTCGGGGCTGGATGTGGGCGATGGACATCTCGGGAAATTGGACCCACCCTGGCCTTCCTCTTGATCATTGCGGCGTACCACAGCGATCTCTACATTTAGCCCGCAAGGAAGTAGGGGGATGGCTTGAGGTCGGTTCAGTCCACCTCTTGGCTGATGCGCTCGCTCACGTTGCCCAGGACCAACAGTCGCATGTACGAATCCCGGCCCGGCATGTCCAGGCCTTGCGCCATCCGCGCGGACGATCTGGCAGCCTCCGTCAGGATGGGGTCCAAGGTGCGGTCGAGAACGAGTAGGGCCTTGTCTGCGAGGGTCAGGCGTTGCGCCTCGAGTCGGTCGGCCCGGTTCGCCTGTTCCATCAGCGTTCCGGCGTCCTGGACCAGACGTCCGCGTAGCCTTTCGCGTTCCCCGCGGGACCGTTCACCATGGTCGAGCAGCCTCAGCACCTCTTCTGCCCGCGCCTGCTCGACCGCCGCGATCGCGATCACGGTGACCGCGACCTGCCGGGCAACGGCCGCCGCCATGCTGGGCGACGGGTCGGCGAGAATGCGCGCGAACTCCGACTCGTCCAAGAACGGTGCCCGTGGATGGCGGTAGGCGAATGGGACGAGATCGTCGGGGAGCGGAGTGCGGAGCGCGAGGACATACCGCGGCCGGCGCAGCCACTCGGGAGTGAGCAGGGCTCCGCTGAGCCTCTCGCCCAGTGCCAGTGAGCGGGCCTTGCGTTCCGGAACCGTCAGTCCCGCACGCAGGCCGACCTCCTGCAGAAGCGGGTCCAACGCTGAGGGATCAGCTCCGACCCGCCGCTCGACCTCGACCAGATCGAAGGCGGTATGCACCACACCGTCCGCGGCGTAACCGACGGAACTGTCCAGTTCGACGTTCCAGTGGACGCCCAAGGCCCGTGCGCCGGCGGACAGCGACTCCAGGACCAGTCCGCTCTCTTCGCCTGACATCGATCAGGCTGCGTTGCAGCCCCGACATGAAGAAAGCCCCGCTGAGCAGGGCTTTTCATGGTGTCCGAGGGGGGACTTGAACCGTTCGCCTATCTCCTGAGCAGTACCGACGCTCCATGGCTGGACATCTCATGCCCGGAGTAGACGCGCAGGGAGGTGGTGTCCGCACCCACTTCAACGAGATCGGGCCCTACTTCGCGGCACACGCCCATGCCGGGGAAGTCCAGCAACCGCCAGCTCAGGATCTTCAGCAGACGATCTCAGCTGCGCCCAGGGCAGCGGTAGTAAGGGGGCAGGGGCTCGGTGATTGCAACACCGAACGCCTTCCTGCATCTCGGCAACCTGATCAACCCGGAAGCCAGGCCGTGCGTCCCTCGACACCAGCGATTGCCGGGGAGGTGGTGCCGGTAGAAGGGGCTTGGGTCGAGCGCACTCAGCGTGATCGGTACGGGGACCGGATCATCCTGGGCTTTGCGGTGGCTGTCCTGCTGGGGGTGGCTGGCGCGGCTGCCTACGTGTCCTACCACCACTTCTATGGTCTTGCAATTGCTCTGGGTGAGCGGCGCGACATGGCCATCCTGTATCCGGCTATGTCTGACGGCGTGATCGTCATGGCTTCGCTGGTGATGGTCTACAGCTCGCGTCGTCGGCTTCGTGTGCCAGTGCTGGCGTGGGTGGCGCTCGCCCTGGGAGGCGCGGTGACGCTGGCGGCGAATGTGGCGCACGGTTGGTCCGGTGGACTCGGATCGCGCCTGGTCAGTGCCCTGGCACCGCTGGCTTTCGCGGGAGCGTACGAGCTACTGATGTGGATCGTTCGCAACAATCGGCGACCCTTGGAGGCGGTCGAGGCGCAAGAGCACGTGTGCCAGCTCAGGGAGACCGTGGTCGAGGTGGAACGGGTGGTGCCGGTGCTGCCTATCGACCGGCATGAGGCGGCACGGCTCAGCTACATCGACAGCCTTGGCGAGGGTAAGCAGCGCATCGGTCGGCGCCCACTGATGCGCCGGTGGGGATTGGAGCAGCGCGAAGCGGAAGAGATCATCGCTGAGGTGGAGAAGGAAAGGACGCAGTCCACCGATGTGGAAGGGAGCGAGGCGTCCGATACGGAGGGCCTGGCGCCGCCGAGCCCCAAGTATGGGGACGGGGAGTAAAGGGCAGCCGATCGCTGCAATGTGCGGGTGTCGTTCTCGCCTGCGATCAGCGAACACCACGACGGGTAGGTCCGCGTTTCCCTCTCCACTGCCCTGGTGGAGAGGGAAGTGAACTCCTACTCATCCGTCACCTGAGCCCTGCGCCTGCTACGCCGATTCCTTCGCTGCTGGCCTCCCTTGGCTCGCGCACCGGCCTGTAGTGGTCGCCTTACAGGATGAGATCTCCCCGCTCGCCCACGGCGCATCCTCCGCGCCTGCCTCGGAGAAGCCCACACAGGGAGGTCACAAACGAGAACGACGGCACCAATACGCCAAGGGCGCCACCGACTCCGCGAAGGGGCGGCATACGTCGCTTCGCTGGCCGAGGTGTACGCCGAGCTGGACCGACGCGCGGAGGTCATCGACGGCCTGCCTCGCCACTGGGCGCCCGAGTTCAAGGTCACGCCCGAGCTCGCGGCCCGGAAGGACCTGGGGCTGCACCCGATGGTGGTCGTGATCGACGAGTGCAACAAGCTGTTCGCAGACGACGAGAACGGCGAGGAGGCAGCCAAGTACGCCAACGCGATCATCGAGCGCGGCCTCCTCGGCATCATCCTCGTCCTTGCCATCCAGCGGCCGGACAAGGACAGCCTGCCCAAGGCCATCAGCGCGAACGCGGGGCATCCGGATCTGTCTGCGGGTAGTTATCGTGGTCGGCCCGTGGTGTGGCAGACTCGCCGCAAGCTGCCGTTGCGCTGGGGTGCCCGCTAGTAACGGATTAAGCGATCGCGGCAACGTCAAGTCGCCTGGTTGGGCGTGGAGGCGCCGATGACACAACAATCTTGGGGCAGCGACAGGCAGTTGACCGCGATCGGCCGCACGGGCATGTCCGTGCCTGCCCGACAAGCCGTCATAGATTTGCAGATGGATCCTGGCACGTCCGTGCTCGACTATGGCTGCGGGCGGGGGGCGGATGTCCGCGCTCTGGAGAGCCTAGGTCTCAATGTATCCGGATGGGACCCGGTGTACTTTCCTCACGGGCGATTGGAGCCGGCCGATGTCGTTCTGCTTACCTATGTCCTGAATGTGATCGAGGATCCCGCCGAGCGACAGCGCACCCTCAGGCGTGCGTGGGATCTGGCGAAGACTGCAATGGTGGCGTCTGCGCGCCTGCGTTGGGATCGGAACCAGATTAAGGGTAGGGAGCACAACGACGGGATCCTCACCAGCCGTAATACGTTTCAGTATCTGTTCGCGGCGGGTGAGTTGCGTGACTACGTCCAAGACGCGACGGGCGTAAGGTGCCTTTCTGCCGCACCTGGCATCGTGTACGCGTTCAGAAGCGACGATGCCCGGTTGAGCTACATGGCGCGGCGGGTGGCACCAGGTGTTGAGTGGCTTGCCTCTGAAGATGCTGCGACCGCTGTCGCTGCCGTTGTTGACCACTTGGAACGGCGTGGTCGCATCCCTCGTCTGGAGGAGATGCCCCTGGCGATGGCCAGGCTTCTTGGCCATCTACGTCCGAGCGAACTCCACCGTCTCGCTCAGCAATCGGCGGATCCGGCGAAGGTTGAGGCGGGCGCCAAGCAGACCACCTTGGACACACTGCTCTTCCTTGCCGTCGAGCTGTTTCACGGCCGCGGGCCATCGAGCAGCCTGCCATTGACAGTCCAACTTAATGTGCGCTCCTTCTTCTCCTCCTACGCAGAGGTGTGTCGACGCGCCGACAGGCTGTTGCTCAAGCTACGCGACGACAGCTACCTTCGGCGGGCAATGACCGGCTCAGTCGCCGGGAAGTTCACTCCGACTGCGTTCTATATCCATCGCCGCGCGATTCACAAGATGCCGGTCGTGCTTCGCTTGTACGAGCACTGTGCCAGCATCGCCGCTGGCCGCCCCGCAGACTGGACGGTTGCCAAGCTTCGGCATCAAGGTCGGGGCGTCAGTTGGCTCGATTACCCTGACTTCGACACCGATCCTCACCCCCGTCTGCACTCGTCCTACACGGTTGACCTTAAGACGTTGAAGTCTTCGTTCTTGTCGTACGTTGATTCAACGAACCGGCCGCTGCTTCACCGTAAGCACGAGTTCCTCACATCCGACGATCCTGACGTGCCCAAGTATCAACGTTTAACTGATGCCGAGCTCAAGGCGGGTCTTTACGAGCAACCACACTTGATCGGCACTGAGGCCGGCTGGCAGGAGGCTCTCGATCGATGTGGTCGCATCCTCCGCGGCCACCGACTGTTACATCGTCAGCATCGAGAGGTATCGCGTGAGGAGTGAAACGCCTGAGGCCTGATGGGCTCAGACGGTCCTCACCGTTACTCTGCGGTGGCGGCACCGCGTTTTAATATTTCGACGACCACGCTGATCTCATCCGGGGTGGCATATGGGACCTGCGCGTAGATCGGGGAAGGCGATCCCTCGAGCTTTGCAAGCAGATGTCCCTTCCCTAGCAGACGCTCAGCTCCCTTGTCTCCGAGTGCGATCTCGGAGGTACCCTCAGAGTCAACGCGCAGGATCAGCCGGTTACCGAGGTTTGCTCTGAGCTGCATTGGCATCACGTTCGCTTCGGGACGCTGCGCGGCGAAGACGAGATAGATCCCGGCCGCGCGAGCCTTTACGCCAAGCCGCTGGACGCCGGAGGCCACTTCCTTCTTATACTCTTCCGTCAGCATCCATTCGGCGAACTCATCATGAATAAGCCATAGCGTCGGCATTCGATCAGGCGGTAGGGCTTGCGCGTTGTACTGATGGACATTCACCGCGCGCGCCTGGCGCATGCGTACGTATCGGGTGTCCATCTCCTCAACCAGATTTCCGATCTGTGCAAGCGCGTGATCCTGCTGATCGATGATCCCGCCTTGCAGATGCGGAAGATCCTCGAAGGCGAAGTAGTCGACCCCTTGTTTCGGATCGATCAGGATGATGCGTGCCTGGTCCGGTCGGTTCGTCGCCGCGATGCTGAGGATGATGTTCTGCATCAGCACGGACTTGCCGCTGCCAGTGGAGCCAGCGATGAGGGTGTGGGGTGCGTGCAGTCGGCTCGGTGAGAGCACGAGAAGATCACCGTCGTCCTCGCGGACTCCAATGAGCATGCTCTGATTTCCGTCCTGCCCCTCGGGGACTGTTGCCCGGTGCCTCCCTCGGGCAGGTCGTTAGCCTCCCCCTGGGTGCCCGGCGGTCTAGGGCCAGGTGATGACGACGTTTCCGTGCCGCTTCACCAGCACGCCGGGGGAGGGAGCTAGCGGGGTGGCGGGCTTTGGGATGTATTGGATCGAAGCGGCGCCGCGGCGGTGGTACTTGTCTGCCCACTGGCGCAGCAACTCCACGTACCGGGCGGCGAGGTCCTCGGCCGAGGGCCCGTGCGCGTAGACGCCGCTCTCGAAGCCGCTGCTCATGTCGTGGTTCGGCCTCGTGGCCCGGTAGGCAAAGCTGTTGCCGCTGATCAGGACGGGCACGCCCTTGAGCGCCGGGCGTGCTACTAGGTCCAGGTCGACGGCCTCCTGGTCGGCGTGCAGCAGCGCCATGTTCGGGTCGTTGGTGAGCAGGAACAGCATCTGCTCGTCGGGCATGTCGAACACAGCACCGGACCAACGTTCGATTCTGGGCAGATGCAACGCCCGGCGCAGCGCGTCCCTATCAACCTCGATGTCCTCATCGTCCAGCCGCAGCACCACTCCGTCCTCAATCGTGACGTTCTGCTCGGTGTAGGAACCGGCTCCCTGGAACGGCACGAAGACGCACAACCCGTAGTCGCAGCTGACGAGGCCACCCAAGCTGTCGCGGTCGAACGCGATCCAGCGGGTCGTCCCTTTCAGCCGGAGAGGGACGACGATCCGGCCGTCGTCGCCGAGTTGCTCGATCCACGCGGGCGGGATGTCCCAGCTCCCGGCTGTAACAATGATCCGGTCGAACGGAGCAGCCTCGGGGATGCCCTGTTCCGCGTCGGCCAGTGCCACGTGGACGTGGTCGTAGCCGGCCTCATGGAGGAAGGTGCCTGCACGCTCGACGATCTCAGGGTCGATGTCCACCGTGATGACACGTCCGCTGTCGCCGACGAGTTCGGACATCAGCGCGGCGTTGTAGCCGCCGCTCCCCACCTCGCACACGCGCATGCCGGGCTTGATCTCGACCGCCTCCAGCATGATGGCTTGGAGGTGGGGGGCGGATACGGAGCTGAGGGTCAGACCGTTGTCGTCGCGCTTGACGATCGGCGCGTTGTCCACGCCGTAGGCGACCTCCAGCGACTCGCCCGGCGTGAACAGGTGGCGCGGTACGACGGCAAAAGCCGCCGCCACGGGCTCAGACTGGATCGCCCCCTGGCCACGGAGTTCGCGCACCATGGCGGCACGCAGCGCGGCAGCGTCCCCTACGCCCGGGCCATGAGCGGCTTGTCCCGCATCTGGCCAGGCGGCATCGGCCTGACTGGCTGGCATGAGTTCCTCCCTGGAAACGTGGGGTTGTGGCGCACGCTGGGTGTTAGCAGTCAGTGGCGAGCAAAGACCCGGTCCGCTACCGGTGCGGTGCGGCGGGGAGACGACACCGGGCCGCCGCACGTGGCATGGTACGGCGCGCGAGGTGCTCCGCCCTGGTGAACACCATGGCGTCTGCCCATCTAGACAGCCGAGCGGGCAGCCCCTGCACGTGATTGAGGGACAGCCCCGATTCCCGGTACTCGACGACCTCAAGGGCCCGCTCCGGGAACGTGGCCACGGCTTCCCAGGGCGACAAGGGGACGAACGCTGAACTCACGGCAATCTCCAGGTCAGGACCGTCGATGGCGCTGTCAGCGTGACACGGACGCGAGGAGAACGGCGAGAAAAATTCTAGAGATTTCTCGATACCCACCGGCCAGGCGGGATGAGGTGAAACATCGAGCTACGACGTCGTGGCGCTTTCGTCATCGTTGTCGGGCAGCGCCGAACGGAGTTCCTCCATCACCTGGGTGATGACCGCGCGAGCGCTGGCACCGTAGGCCGCGACGGATGCCATCGCCCCAAAGACCTTCTCGTGCAGGTCTATCTCCCGGGCCTGGGTCAACGTCAACTCGGCCGAGAAGATCTCCACGAGTACTTGACGGTCATCGAAGACCCAGAAGCCGCACCCAGGGGCAATGACGAACGGCGTGCCGAACGGGATGACCCCGAGCCGCACGTTGGGCAGCGTCGAGGCGGCCACCAGCCGATCGAGCTGGGGCAGCATCAGCTCTGGCGGGCACAGTCTGTACCGGAGAACAGCCTCAGTGATCACGAAGTGGAAGCGTTTCCGTGGATCGTAGAGGATTTCCTGACGGGCCAGCCGGGCGCGAACGGCGTCGTCGATGTCATTCGTGATCCCGAACACGGTGATCGCCTGAGCCAGCCGATGACGGGCGTATCCCGCTGTTTGAAGCAGCCCGGGAATGAAGGCGGGCTCGAAGACTCGAAGACGAGTAGCCCGCCGTTCCATATCGGCCCATGTGCCCTGGTGATGCCGGGTGCCCCCGCTCAGGAGACGCTGCCACTCCGCATGCGCAGACTCCATCGTGCGCAGCATGGCCAGCACCGAGGCACTGTCCTGTTCGTCGCCGGTCGTGGTGCCGACCCAGCTGATGACATCGGCCTCGGTGGGGGTCTGCTTCCCCGTCTCCAGCTTCGAGATCTTCGAGGCAGGCCAGGCAAGACGCTCGGCAAGTTCACGGCCGGTCAGACCGGCGGATGCACGCAAAGCGCGCAGTCTGGTGCCGAGCGCCTCTCTGGCTTGCTGGACGCTGGTCACGCCCCCTTTTTTACTCAGCCGTCCTACTCTCGTGCCAAGCCGGCGAGGAACTGCTCACGAGTGCACGCCCGATGCCAGGCGTCGTCACGAGCCGCCGCCAACTCGACCACGGTGAGTGGGTCGGTGACGATCTCGGCACCGAGCAGTACATCATCCTCGTCGAACTCCAGCCGAGCGGCCCACTCGGAGTCGAACAGCCAATAGTCGAACTCCGGCAGACCGGCCGCCTGCGCCCGGTTCAGATAGCGAATGTCCTCCCCGGCCCCGATGGCGAACTCCGCACACCATAGGCCGAAGCGGGAGTAATCCGACAGCGGGACGGAGACAACACGTACGCGGTGGACGAACTTGCCCTTGGCCGCGTGCTCGGCCATGAGATCGAGCCAGGGCCGATTCCAAGCCAGGTCGTCGGGCTCGCCGGCGAGGAATCTGCGGAGCGGCTCGTGCTCGCCCGAGGAGTTGTAGCGTTCCCTCGGCTCCAGCCGGAACGCGGTGTGCTCGAAAGACCTGAACAGATCCCCGAACGCGTCGCCGGAAACGAGGGTCAACGCCCCTCCCCGGCGCTTTCGTTGGCCTCAGCGGTCGTAGCCGCGTCGTGAGTGGCGGGGGCCTGGTAGAAGCTCAGCAGCTCCAGGGGGATTTCGATGTCGGCCTCACCGGAGGGCACCTCCCCCAGATCGGCGAGTGCCTGCGGGTCAGTGATGCGGTAACCGCGCACCACGAGACTGCCCCGGTCTGTTGCATACAGCGTGGGGGAGCCGCCGTTCTGCGAGGTCGAACCGAGGAACGTAACCCTCATACCTGCCTCCACGGAGAAGATTTCGAGAACATTCACCATGAGAGGACTACGACTCGACGTGGCCGTCAACCCTCCATACGCGATCGCTCTAGGGTGTCGTACCGACCTCGGTCAGGGTGGTGCGGGCGGAGGCAGGGCCGCCGGAGAGGTTGCTGCCCTATGGCGGATGGCTGCCCGAACACTGCGGCAACAGTCCTGGTCAGCTCTACATCCAACCAGGACTCCATGGGCGAATCGAACGTTTCCGAGGGGGACCTGAACCCCCATGGAAGGGTCGGAGACAGCGCGGGCGACCAGCAGAATCATGGTTCTGACCTGCCGAGACATCGCCCTTACAGTGTTCGGGTGTTGGGGTCTGGATCGGACTGTTTTGGGTGCGGGTTGCATCCTCTGATGCAACCCTGAGAGCGATTCCGAACGTGGCCAGTCGTCGATCGGCCGTCAGCGTCGCGGAAGAGCGAGAACCTTCTTCGCGCGTGCCGATGGAGCTGAATTAGCACGGATTTAGGCCACGCCCACGACGTCTAGGATCTCCTCCACATGGGCTAGGTAGGGATTCTGGCGCAGTTCCTGGTGCGCGGTGTACAGCATCGACATGGCCCGAATCGAAGCGAGCCGGTGGAATTCGAGAAACTCCGTGAACAAGACCCGGGCTTCCTCCGGCTGACCCTTAGCCCGGACCAGCACGTGCTCCCCCGCAAGCCGGCAGGCGAGCGTGATCTGATTCCTTGAGGCTGCTGCCTCGACGAACCCTTCTCTGATCAATGATCTCCTGATCAGCTCAAACGTCAGTATGAGGTCAACCACCGGGATAGTGAGGTACCTGCGCTGAATGCTCAGTTGGGCAATGGCCAGGTCCACTGCCACGTGGAAGTAGTCGAACAGGAACGCGTACTGGTCCACCTCCTGCGGGGGCACGTTCCTGCCGTTGCTACGCGGACTCCATTTGTCCGTCCATGAATCATCGAAAGCAGATGGGGTGTATTCGAAGGTGATCACGTCAGGGGCTCCCTAGTAGCCGCGTTGGAAATGCGCTCCTCATTCTCCCCTAATCGTCCACGGACACCCGCAGGCCGTATTGGTTGTTTCGTCCGGCTGCGCCGTTGAAGTGTTATCCATTCCTGGATGATCCGGAAGTAGTCCTCTCTGTCCGCTGGCTCAGGGGTGATCAGAAAGCGGGCAACGGACACACAGCAGGCGGTTCGCTCCATCCTGAGCGAACGTCTCGTCTCTTCAAGGCGAGGATTGCCAAGCATGGGCTGCCAGACGTACGGCCGCACGATCTCCAACACACCTGGGCGATGCTCGCTCTCAAGGCGGGCATGCCCGTGAAGGTCGTTCACGAACGGCTCGGAAATGCCAATTTGTCGATCACGTAGAAGATCTACGCACGTCATCAAGGGCATGCAGGCGGAGGCCGCCGGAACCGTGTCCGCTCTCTTCGCCTGACGTCGATCAGGCTGCGTTGCAGCCCCGACCTGAAGAAAGCCCCGCTGAGCAGGGCTTTTCATGGTGTCCGAGGGGGGACTTGAACCCCCATGCCCATCACTGGGCACTAGCACCTCAAGCTAGCGCGTCTGCCTATTCCGCCACCCGGACGTGGTGCCTGCACGCGGGACCGTCATCCCGCGTCGGCTGTTAAAGGCTAGCACTCGCGGGCCTGTGGTTCATCCCGCTATCCGATCGGCCAGGATGGGAGGCGCAAGCCGTACCGACTCTGGAGGAAACAGGATGGCCGGCCTTGGTGAGGATGAAGTTGCAGGCCTGTGCGGCGATCTGATCCGGATCGATACGCGCAACGCGGGGGACAACGCGGGGCCGGGTGAGCGGGTCGCCGCGGAGTATGTGGCGGAGAAACTCGCTGAAGTAGGGATCGAGGCGCGGATTCTGGAGAGCGATCGGGGGCGGGCCAATGTGGTGGCCCGGATCGCGGGGGAGGATTCGACGCGGGACGCGCTGGTGCTGCATGGGCATCTGGACGTGGTGCCCTTCGATCCGGGCGACTGGCGGGTGCATCCGCTGAGCGGAGAGATCGTCGACGGGTGCGTGTGGGGGCGCGGGGCCGTCGATATGAAGGACATGGACGCCATGATCCTGGCGGTCGTCCGGAAGCGGCTCAGCGAGAAGCGGCGCCCGCCGCGGGATGTCGTGCTCGTGTTCACCGCCGACGAGGAGGCGGGCGGGCGTTACGGCGCGCAGTGGCTGGTCGAGAAGCACGCGGACGTCTTCGAGGGATGCACCGAGGCGATCGGCGAGGTCGGCGGGTTCAGCGTGACCGTCGGGGAGCGGCAGCGGGTCTATCTCATCGAGGCGGCCGAGAAGGGCATCGCCTGGATGAAGCTGACCGCTACCGGGCGCGCGGGGCATGGATCCATGCTGAACAGCGAGAACGCGGTCACCGAGCTGGCCGAGGCGATCGGGCGGCTGGGCCGCTACGAATGGCCGGTACGGCTCACGCCCACGGTCCAGGCCTTCTTCCGCGAAGCGTTCGACATCGAGATCAAGGCCGACGACGCGGAGCAGGCCGTCGCCAAGTTGGGACCGCTGGCCCGGATGGTCGGGGCGACGCTGCGGAACACCGCCAATCCGACCATGCTCGACGCCGGATACAAGGCGAACGTGATCCCGCAGACGGCGACTGGGCATGTGGACGGGCGGTTCCTGCCGGGGTTCGAGGAGGAGTTCTTCGCCACCATCGACGAGCTGCTCGGGCCGAATGTGACCCGGGAGCACGTGTATCACGATGTCGCGGTCGAGACGGCCTTCGAGGGGCGGCTGGTCACGGCCATGTCGGAGGCGCTGCGGGCGGAGGATCCGTGGGCGAAGGCGGTGCCGTACACGCTGTCGGGGGGGACGGATCTGAAGGCGTTCAGCCGGCTGGGGCTGCGCGGGTTCGGGTTCGCGCCGCTGAGGTTGCCGCCGGAGTTGGACTTCTCGGGGATGTTCCATGGCATTGACGAGAGAGTTCCGGTGGATTCGCTCAAGTTTGGGGTCCGAGTTCTTGACCGGTTCCTCGATTACTGCTGAGAAAGCCGTTGCGTTGACGGTGGGTGGTGCTAACGTAACGCTCCGTTGAGGGGTTGATCCGCATCGGGCGGCTCGACGGAGTTCGGGAGGTCGCGTGGCACGCACGCAGGGGGTTCAGCAGGGGGCTGTTTCGCCCTCCGCTGGCCTGTGCGTGCCCGCGGCCGACCGCCGTCCTGCCCGGGACGATCGGATGGCGCGGTTCGCGGCCGACTCCCGGCTTGCTCGTCTGCTGGTCATCGGCGGTCTGATCGCCGTCGGATGGCTGGTCGGCGTGATCTTCGGTGTCTTCGGCACGGCTTCGGCCGTGGCCGAGACGGCGCCCTCAGCTGTCGTCTCCGAGCCGGTGTCGCACACCGGCGGTTTCCCCACGGGCGGCGGCATCCACGCCTCGGTCAACGCCGAGGCGATGGCGGGTCGGAACGTCGACGGGCTGACCAGCCAGTCCACGCCCGTCCTGCCCGCTCCGTCCACCGCTGACCACACCCCGGGGAACGGTCTGATTCCCCAGAGCAGCGGTGGCTTGATCCTGTTCGGGGATGTCGCGAGGTCCTTCGCCGACCCGCGGCTCACGCACTCGCCCGCCCCACTGGCGGCGCTCGTGCCCCCTGTCGTCCGCACTGCGGCGGACGACCCTTCCTTCTCTCCTGACTGACCCCGCCTCCATACCGGTCCCTCGTCCAGAGCGACCGGTGGCGGAGCGTGCCCTTCGACTATCTCCGTCGAGCCGCTCCGATGCGGGTGACGCGGAAATCACACCACCCTCGCGACGTTCCATGCCTCCGGCCTGGGACATCTCTCGCGAGCTGTCAGGTAACCCCCAAGAAGAACCACTAGGAGCATTCATCATGCGAACGTGGGCGAAGGGCTCAGCCCCCGCCGCGCTGCTCGCGGCCGGCGTCATGGCCCTCGGCAGCGGTACGGCTATCGCCGACACCTCCGGCACCAACTCCGTCGGTGGCGGCAACCAGGTCAACCTGCCCATCTCCCTGCCGATCGACATCAGCGGAAACGCGGTCGGCGTGGCGGGCGACGCGACCGCCGGGTCCAAGGGCGGCGCGTCCGTCGAGAACACCACTAAGGGCATTCCCGGCAAGACCTCCGGTAACGGCAGCGTGCTCGGCGGCAACCAGGTGAACGCGCCGATCAGCGCGCCGGTCAACGCCTGCGGCAACGCGGTGTCGCTGTTCGGTGGTTCCGACGCGGGCTGCCTGGGCGGCTCGTCGGTCAAGAACTCCGGCCAGGGCGGCGCCGGTGGCAACACCACCAACGGCGACCACAGCCTGCTCGGCGGCAACCAGATCACGGCGCCGATCAGCGCGCCCGTCAACGCCTGCGGCAACGCCATCGCGATCTTCGGGGACGCCGTCGCCGGGTGCAAGGGCGGCTCGTCGGTCAAGAACACCGGGGTCGGCCCGGGCGGCAACACCACCTCGGGGCGGTCCTCCGCGCTCGGCGGCAACCAGATCATCGCGCCGATCAGCGGCCCGATCAACATCTGCGGGAACACCGTCGCGATCTTCGGTGAGGCGTTCTCGGGCTGCAAGGGCGGCTCGTCGGTGACCAACACCGGCAAGCCCGGCAAGCCTCGACCGCGCTACCACACCGCCGCGGGCTCGACCGGGAACGACACCGACGGGCGGTTCGGGGCCGGCAGCGGCAACCAGGTGATCGCGCCGGTCAGCCTGCCCATCAACCTGTGCGGCAACTCCGTCGGCGGCGCCATCTCGGGCTGCAAGGGCGGCACCGACGTGCAGAACACCGTGCCGGGCACGGCCGCCGGTGGCAACCGTACCGACGGGAAGTCCGGGGTGCTGGCTGGGAACCAGGTGGTCGCGCCGATCACCGCGCCCATCAACATCTGCGGCAACGCCGTGGCCATCGCGGGGGAGGCCTTCGCGGGCTGCGTCGGGGGCTCGTCGGTGAAGAACGGTGGCAAGGGCGCCGGGGGCAACACCACGTCGGGGCGCTCGGGCGTGCTGGCGGGCAATCAGGTCGTGGCGCCGATCACGGCTCCGATCAACGCCTGCGGTAACGCGGTGGCCGCGCTGGGCGCCTCCGAGGCGCACTGCAAGGGCGGGGTCTCCGCCGATGGCGGGCCTGGCGGCGGTGGCAACCGTACCGACGGGAAGTCCGGGGTGCTGGCCGGGAACCAGGTAGTGGCGCCGATCACGGCGCCGATCAATGCCTGCGGCAACGCGGTCGCGGTCCTGGGTGACGCCGCCGCGGGTTGCCTGGGCGGCTCGCGGGTCGGCCCGGCCGCGGTGGCCCAGTCGGCCGTGGACGACGGTTACGCGTACTGGACCAAGAGCTGGGGCAAGGTCAACGCCGCCCAGGCGAGCGGCATGCTGCCCGGTCTGCCCTCGGTCCCGGCCCTGGCGGGGGTCAAGGATGTGGGCAACTTCACGCAGAAGATGAGCGCCGCGGGCCTGCCCGCGCTGCCGGTCGTGGGTGACCTGCCGGGCATGCTCGGCCTGCCCGCGCTGCCTGGCCTGCCTGGTCTGCCCGGCTCGCCCGCCGCTCCCGCGGCCCCGTCTCGTACGGCTGCCGCCGCCAGCCCGTTGAGCGATCTGGCCGGTTCGCTGCCGGTGGCGAGCTCGCTCGGCCAGGCGGCCGGTGCGCTGCCGGTCGGTGGCCTCGGCCTGATGAGCGCCGCCCAGCCGGTCGGCGTGACCGGGATGAACGCGGGCTCGCTGGCAGCCCTGCTGCTCGGCGCGATGTTCGCGGCCTCGGCGACGCTCTTCGCCTCCACCCGTCGCTTTCGTCCCGGCCGGAGGTAACAAGGCCGTCGGTCGAAGGTAACGGTTTTCTCACCCTTATCCGGGTGACCACAGACGCTCCCCGCATCCAGCGGATGGGAGCAGAGAAGCTTTGCCCGTTCCGGGGGCGCGGCCCGGGACGGGCAAAGCCTTTTTCACGCGGAACTGGCGTGACTTGGGACGATCACATGGTTCGGGCGACACGTATGATCTTTCGCCGTAGGCGTACGCGCCGGCTTCCGTCGGGATACAGTCGCAGCCGGTCCAGTTCCCAATGCCCGTACTCCGCATGCTCGGTCAGTACCTGGCGAGCGGTTTCGCGTGATGTTCCGCGCGGCAAGTACAGATCCATGTAGGAGTACTCCTGCATCTGCGATTAGTCTCCCGTTGGGACGGTGGAACCTCTTGGGCTCTATTCTGCGTCCTCGTGGAGAGACGGGTCCAGGCGGTGACCGATCCGGGTAGCCCGTGGGGGTAGGACTACCGGAGACGGGTTACCGTCGAAACGGAGTCGGCAGAGCCACGACTCCGGTAAGTACGGGGATACGACAGCGAACAGCGAGGTAGGTAGCAGCGTGCCAGCCAACAACGGCAACGCCGGCGGAACCCGCCTGGTGATCGTCGAGTCGCCCGCGAAGGCGAAGACGATCGCTGGGTACCTCGGGCGCGGCTACATCGTGGAATCCAGCATCGGTCACATCCGTGACCTGCCAGGCAAGGCCGACGACATCCCGGAAAAGTACAGGGGAGAGTCGTGGGCCAAACTCGGCGTGAACGTAGACCACGATTTCGAGCCGCTGTACGTCGTGAATCCGGACAAGAGGTCCCAGGTAACGAAGCTCCGGGCGCTCCTCAAGGACGCCGACGAGCTCTACCTCGCGACGGACGAGGACCGCGAGGGCGAGGCCATCGCGTGGCACCTGCGCGAGGTGCTCAAGCCCAAGGTCCCGGTGCACCGCATGGTGTTCCACGAGATCACGCCGCAGGCGATCCAGGACGCGGTCTCCAACCCGCGCGACCTGGACCTGCGGCTTGTCGACGCCCAGGAAACCCGGCGAATTCTCGACCGTTTGTACGGATACGAGGTCAGCCCGGTCCTGTGGAAGAAGGTCAAGCCCCGGCTG
Organism: Acrocarpospora sp. B8E8; assembly: GCF_039871605.1. Classification (NCBI taxonomy): domain Bacteria; kingdom Bacillati; phylum Actinomycetota; class Actinomycetes; order Streptosporangiales; family Streptosporangiaceae; genus Acrocarpospora; species Acrocarpospora sp. B8E8. The sequence goes on from NZ_JBDPLV010000088.1 coordinate 32,465, forward strand.
TCGGCCGGGCGAGTGCAGTCGGTCGCGACCCGGCTCGTGGTCGAGCGGGAACGCGACAGGATGGCGTTCACGTCGGCGGCCTACTGGGATCTGGCCGCCGTTTTCGACACCGGCCGCGAGGCCGACGACCCGAGCCGGTTCGGCGCGACGTTGACCGGCGTGGCCGGTAAGCGGGTCGCGCAGGGGCGTGACTTCGCCTCCACCGGGCAGCTGAAGAACGGCGATGTGCTGCATCTGGACGAAGCGGCGGCGACCTCGCTGGCGGGGCGGCTGGCCGGGGCGTCGTACGCGGTGCGGTCGGTTGAGCGCAAGCCGTACACGCGGAAGCCGTACGCGCCGTTCCGGACGACCACATTGCAGCAGGAGGCCAGCCGGAAGCTGGGTTTCTCCGCGAAGTACACGATGCAGGTGGCGCAGAAGCTGTACGAGAACGGCTTCATCACCTACATGCGAACCGACAGCATCACGCTGTCGGAGACCGCGGTGGCGGCGGCGCGGAGCCAGGCGGTCAAGTTGTACGGCTCGGCGTATGTGCCGGACAAGCCGCGGGTCTACACGAGCAAGGTCAAGAGCGCTCAGGAGGCGCACGAGGCGATCCGGCCATCCGGGGAGGAATTCCGCACGCCCGGCGAGACCGGGCTCTCTGGGGACATGTTCCGGCTGTACGAGCTGATCTGGCAGCGGACCGTGGCCTCGCAGATGAAGGACGCGGTGGGCGAGTCGGTGTCGGTGAAGGTCCTCGCCGATCGGGAGGAGGCCGAGTTCAGCGCCACCGGGCGGACGATCACGTTCCACGGGTTCCTCAAGGCGTACGTGGAGGGGGCCGATGATCCGTCCACGGATCGGGACGACTCCGAGAAGCGGCTGCCGAACCTGGCCGAAGGGGACGCGCTGACCGCGCTGGAGCTCAACGTGGCCGGTCACGCGACCAAGCCGCCGGCGCGATACACCGAGGCGTCGCTGGTCAAGGAGCTGGAAGATCGGGAGATCGGGCGGCCCTCGACGTATGCGTCGATCATCGGAACGATCCTGGATCGCGGGTATGTGTTCAAGAAGGGCACGGCGCTGGTGCCGTCGTTCCTGGCGTTCGCGGTGAACAACCTGCTTGAGCAGCATTTCGGGAATCTGGTCGACTACGACTTCACGGCCGAGATGGAGAAGGTGCTCGACGACATCGCCAATGATCGGGCGGAGCGGGTGCCGGAGTTGCGGCGCTTCTACTTCGGCGAGGGCGAAGGGGACGAGGGCCTCAAGGAGATGGTCAGCGATCTTGGCGACATCGACGCCAAGGAGATCAGCTCGTTCCCGATCCGGGGGAGTGACATCGTGATCCGAGTGGGGCGGTTCGGGCCCTATCTGGATCGGGATGGGGCTCGGGTCAATGTGCCGGAGGACATGACGCCGGACGAGCTCACGGCGGAGAAGGCCGAGGAGTTGTTCGCGCGGCCGAGCACTACGCGTGAGCTGGGCAAGGATCCGGAGACCGGGTTTGTGATCCAGGCGCGGGACGGGAAGTACGGGCCTTATGTCACGGAGGTGCTGCCGGAGCCGGTGCCTGCCGCGGATGGGGCCAAGAAGCGGACGAAGAAGGCGGATGTCCCCAAGCCGCGGATCAGTTCGTTGTTCAAGTCGATGGATCTGCAGGAGATCACGCTTGAGGACGCGCTGATGTTGCTGACGATTCCCCGGGTGGTTGGGGAGATCGATGGCGAAGAGGTCGTGGCGTATAACGGGCAGTTCGGGCCGTACATCAAGAAGGGGACTGATTCTCGGTCGTTGGCGGCTGAGGAGGAGCTGCTGACGGTGACGATCGAGCAGGCCAAGGCGTTGTTCGCGCAGCCGAAGCCGCGGGGGCGTGGGCGGGCTGCGGCGCCGCCGTTGCGGGAGTTGGGGGATGATCCCAACTCGAACAAGCCGGTTGTGGTGAAGGACGGGCGGTTCGGGCCGTACGTGACGGATGGGGTTACCAACGCGTCCCTGCGTAAGGGGGACACGGTGGAGGAGATCACGATCGCGCGGGCGGCTGAGTTGCTGGCGGAGCGGCGGGCGCGGGAACCTGCGCCCAAGCCGAAGCGGGCCACGCGGGCGCGGCCGGCGGCGACGAAGAAGTAGTTTTTGCTGGGTGGTTCTGGGCTCGTGGCCGTTGCTGGCTGCGGGCCCTGACCTTTGGGTTTTCCAGAGTTTCGGAATCCGCTCCAAGATCGAGATCATCGCGTGTGCCTGAACCCCTTTTCCCTGGTTGATATTGGCTGATATTTCGGGCTAAGGGGTTGGGGGTCCGGGGGTCTTTGTGGGTTCTCGTGTGGTTGATGGCTTTTGTGGGTTGGGGTTGCCTGGTGGTTAGGGTGGCGTTGACCTGCGGATAAGTGGGGGAGATTCTGTCGGAGGCGGTGTCTAGGGTCGTCGGGTAGGAACAACGTGTCCCCCTATTCGACTCGTGGAGCCGGGCATGACCTTGAACGATCTGCGCCAAACGATCAAAGGCCGCGTGGTGCTGCGTGGCGATGAATGTTTTGACGAGGCCAGGAAGCCGTGGAACCGGGCGATCGATCAGTGGGTGCTGGCGGTGGTGGAGGCCTACGACGCCGATGACGTGGCCACTCTGGTGACGTATGCGCGGCAGGAGCGGTTGACCGTCGCCGCGCAGCGGGCCGGGCATCGGCCCAGCGGGGACGTGGACGGTGTGATCCTGCTGCGGACCGATCGGTTGAACGATGTGGCGGTCGATCCTGTGACGCGTACGGCTCGGGTCGGCGCGGGGGCGACCTGGGGTCAGGTTCTGGCGGCAGCCAGCCCGCATGGGCTGACCGGTTTGGTCTGCAGCTCTGCCACGGTCGGTGTGCTCGGCGCTGTTCTGAGCGGGGATGTCGGCTGGTTCGGCCGCAAGTACGGCTTCGCCGCGAACACCGTTCGGGCCTTCGACGCCGTGGACGCCGACGGGCTCCCGGTCAGGGTGACGCCGGAAGCCGATCCTGATCTGTTCTGGGCGCTGCGCGGGGGCGGCGGTGACTTCGCCGTCGTCACCGCGATGGAGTTCGACCTCTCGCCCGCTCCGAAGTTGTACGGCGGGCGGATGCTCTGGGCGGCTGATCGGGCTTCTTATGTTCTGGATGCCTATCGTGAGGTCACCGCGACGGCTCCCGAGGACCTGGCGGTTTGGTTCAATCTGTTCCAGCCGCCCGATGCCGCGCCCTCGGTGGCTGTCGATGTGACGTTTCTGGGCGAAGCTGGTGAGGCGCAGAGATTGCTGAGTCGCCTCGAAGCGGTTGAGGGGGTGATCTCGGATAATCGTGGCGTCATGCCGGTCGAGGAGTTGGGCGGCATTTGCGCCGAACCCATAGATCCGAGCCCCGGGCTGTGGCGCAGCGAACTTCTCACCGTCTTGGACGACACGGTGGCCCAGCTTCTGCTTGCCAATGCCAAGTCCATGGAGCCGCTGACCGGTCTGCAACTCCGCCAACTCGGTGGAGCTGTAGCTGTGGATCGGCCTGACGGCGGGGTGGTTCCGCCCTTGATCGAGCCCTTCCTGCTCTCCATGTTTGGAGTTCCGTCGGATCCCGAGGCCAGGATCGCCGTCGAGGCCAAGATGGCGGAGATGGCGGATGCTTTTGATGGGTATGTCAGCGGGCCCAAGCCGTATATGTGCTTGGCTCCTGGCGAGGATGCGTCCAAGGCTTTTCCGGAAGCTACGCTGCTCCGGCTGCGCGAGCTGAAGCGTAGCCGCGATCCGCATAACGTCTTTCGCGGCAATTTCCCGATCTTGCGATAGCAGGGGAGTGGCCCACGGTCTGTGGGGCCGGCGGCTCGTGGCCCTTGTTGGAGGGTGCCCCGGGGGCGGGGCGGAAGCCTCTGAGCGGGCCATGCCCTGAAGCGGTCCCTCGCCCTCGGTTCACTCACACCCCCCGGAGCGCCCCGGGAACAATCCCGGAGTGGCCCACGGCCCCGAAGGGCGGAGCCCATGGTTCCGGGGGGAGGGGCGGTAGCCCCGGTAAGAAATGAAGGGTGGGATGGGTGGGAGTTTCACGGCAATCAATTGGCAGCGCGGAGACTGGGTGCGCAGTGTGAGACCTGGGGCCGTAGCGGGTGGGGCCCGGTCATGAGTGGAGTTCGAGTAGAGAGATTTCTGGAGGGGCGCCTACGCGGACTGGAGGGCCCCAGAAGCCGGCGCCGCGGGTGACGTAGATCTGGGTTCCGTCGACTATGTCGAGGCCTTGGACGACTGGTTGTTGTAGGGGGACGATGAGGTTGAAGGGGGCCATCTGGCCGCCGTGGGTGTGGCCGGAGAGTTGTAGGTCGACGCCGTAGCTTGCGGCGTCGTGGACTTGGACTGGCTGGTGGGAGAGGAGCACGACCGGGCGTGTGGTGTCTCGTCCGGTGAGGGCGTTGGCCATGTTGGGGCCATCGTCCATGGTTGTGCCGTTGATGTCATTCACGCCGGCCAGGTCGAGGGCGGCACCTGCGTGGGCGATCTCTACGCGTTCGTTGCGCAATGAGCGCACTCCGAGCGTGTTGAGTTCGTCGATCCACTCCTTTGGTCCGTTGGCGGTGTAGTACTCGTGGTTTCCAGTGACGAAATATGACCCATAGCGTGATTCGAGGTTCCGCAGGGGACGGGCCAGCGGGCCCAGTTCGGCGACCGTTCCGTCCACCAGGTCGCCAACGATCGCGACGATGTCGGCCTCCAGGCCGTTGATCATTCGGACGATTCGCTCGGTGTGGTTGATGCCGGTGAGCGGGCCGAGATGGATATCGCTCACGACGGCGATGCGGAAACCGTTCATCCGCGGATCCAGCCGGGCCAGCCGGACAGGGACTCGCTCGATGATGGGATCGCCCAAGGCGGTGCGCATGCCGTACCCGACCGTGGCGATCGCCCCCACGCCCGCGACGGCGGCAGCCGTACGAGAAAGGAACAGGCGTCGGTCGAGTTGGGGCAGGACAGGGCTCTCGTCAGGCGCGATCTCGACGGGCGGCGCGCCGCCGGCGGGCACCGGAACCGGGAGCGCCTGGCTCGGCTTGTGCTCGCGGCGCCTGAGGGCGATCAGTGTGATCGCCCTGGGAATCTCCAGCACGATCAGGATGACCGCCAGGTAGAACATGATCGCCAACCAGAGGTACCCAGGCCAGGCGAGCGCGTGTCCCGTCTCCGAGGGGAAGATCCTGGTGCCGATCAAGGCCGCAACCAGCAGTCCGGCGAGCACGACCAGCGTCCATGTCAGGATCCGCCGGTTCCGCCCAGGAGCCGTCGTCCCCCGGATCAGCCGCCGCCACAAGTAGTAGTGGATCCCAAAGATCGCAACCAGAACGAAAGCGAGAAATCCCACGACCTGCCCCACTCCGACCTCCGCCGCCCCGGGCGGGCCGGCCGCCATGTCCCCCCGCAATGCTACGAGCCACCCGGCGACCCAGCCGCAGCCTCTCAGCTGCCCCTCAGGATCCCCCGTCACCCCGCCAGCCGGCCGGTGCGCCATCACGAACGGCCCGGCCTGCTTGTGGACATCAACCGAGCGTCCGATCTTGCCGGAGCATGGACCGTGGGCGACCGCGGCGGTCCGCGTCTTCGGCGGCATCGTCACCGACGCCCGCAAGGTGATCATTGGCGCGCTGCTGGGCTTCCTGCTCGGCTGGATCGGGTTCGGCCGAGGCGATCGTGTTTTCAATGTCGTTGAATCATGACGCTAGATTTGCTGCCAAATTTCAACACAGCTGTAACATTGACGTCTTTCGGGGCGCGTAAGCCACGTGATAGGACTTCATCTGTACTGAAGTCGGTACAATCACACCGCATACAGATCGGTGATCAACATGGACCAAGCCCCGTCGGCAACTTTGGCCATCGGCATCGAACAGCGACTCTCGGCCCCCAGGACCGGGCTGTTCGGCCTTCAGCACCTGCTCGCCCTCACCGGAATCTGGATCTTCCCGGTGCTCATCGGTCAGTCCCTGCAGCTGTCGCAGGTGCAGGTGAGCTACATCGTCCAGGGTTGTTTCCTGATGACGGGGATCATCACCGTCCTCCAGTCGAGCCGCCTGCTGAAGCTGCCCATCGTCCAAGGCCCCACCGCCGGGTTCTTCGTGGCCCTCAGCGCGGCCGGCGCCACCTTCGGGCTCGGCACCGCCTTCGGGTCCATGATGGTGGCCGGGCTGATCTGCATGGCGCTCAGCATCCCGATCAAGCAGTTCGGGCTGTTCGGTCACATCTCCAAGCTCTCCTCCTCGCCCATCGTCTTCGGCACGCTGTTCGTCATCATCGGCGCGCAACTGGCCAGCATCGGCGTGAGCGGCTGGTTCGGGGTGTCGGGCACCCCCGGATACGGGGCGCCCAACTTCTGGGTCAGCGTCGTCACCGTCATCACGGTGCTCGGCTGCCTGATCTTCGGGGGCAACTCGGTGGTACGGCGCGCGGCGATCGTCTGGGGCATCGCCGCCGGAACCCTGGTCGCGGCGGTCGCCGGCCTGTGGACCCCGTCCGGCGCCGGGTCCGTTCCGCTCGTTCACGCCCCGACCTGGCTGCCCTTCGGGTTCGGCGTCGAATGGTCGGTCGTCGTTGTGATGATGCTCGCCTTCTTCCAGGCCGGCGCCGAGTCCGCCGGGATGTACAGCCTGGTCGGTAGCTGGGGTGGGCAGCGGGTCGGGCTGAGCCGTACCAACCGGGGCCTGTTCACGGAGTTCTTCGGTACGACGGTGGGCTCGCTCTTCGGCGGGATCGGCACCACGTCCTACCCGGAGAACGCCGGGATCGTCCGGGTCACCGGCGTGGGCAGCCGCTTCGTGACGGCCGCGGCGGGGGGTGCGGCCATCGTGCTGGCGTTCATCCCGGGCATCAGCCTGTTCATCGCCGGGCTGCCCTCGCCCGTCCTGTCGGCCGCGTCCACGATCCTTTTCGGGATCATCGCGATGAGCGGCGTGCAGTTGCTCTCCACCGTCGAATGGGATGACCTGAACCTGGCCGTCGCGGCGCCGGCGTTCATCATCGCCCTGGGGCTCCAGTTCCTGCCCGCCAGTATCATGGCCGGGATCTCCCCGAGCGTCGCCGCCATCGTCGGCAGCCCGATGATGCTCGGGATCATCATGCTGGTAGTCCTCCACCTGATCGTTAACGTCGGCATCCGGCCGATGCTCGAGCGCGGGAGGCCCGCGGACGCCGTGCCGCTCGCGGTCACCGCGCCGGCCGGTCAGCCCTCGTCACACGTCTGAAGGCGCACACCATGCCCCATCACTACGTCTACGAAGAACGCAGGCCGCTGCCGGACGACGGCCGCTACCACGACTTCGTCGTACCGGACAGGACCGCTGTCGTCTCCATCGACATGCACCAAGGGCACCTCTCGGACTCGCCGCTGTGCCCCTGCCCCGCTCCCAGGGGGCGCGACATCGTCGCGGGGATCGACGCCTTCCACCGGGAGGCGAGGGCGGCCGGCATCCCGATCATCCACGTACGGTCGGAGCTTCGCTCCTCCGGTGTCGACGACGTACGGGGCATCCCGAGCGCCTGGCGTACGACGTTCCCCGAGTTTGTCGGCGACATCCCGAACGCGGCGGAGCACGCGCTCGCCGGCAGCCCGTGGACCGCGTTCGCCACCGAGATCGACCCACGGGACGAGATCGTCACCGGCAAGAAGCGCCTGTCCGCCTTCTACCCCACCGACCTGGACTTCCTGCTCCGGCAGATGGGCGTCACGGCCGTGGCGCTCGACGGCATCATGGCCGACTGCTGCGTGCTCAACACCGCCTTCGACGCCTCCAACCTCGGCTACCGCGTCATCGTGGCCCGCGATCTCGTCCGCGGCACGGACGAGCGGCTCGAACGGGCCGCCCTGAGCATGATGTCGCTGCACATGGCCCTGGTCATGGACGCGGACGACATCCTCGGCGCCTGGGGCGCCACCACCGACCGGCTACCTCCAGGGCCCGAGAATCCGAGTTCGGTCAGGCGAGATCGATCACGGTGAGGTGGGGTCGGTTGATTGGGGTTGGGGTCTATCTGGTGGGTGTGAGCAGCCGGAACGGGTGTGGCGGGCTGGGGGATTGATCGAGGTCAGGGGCTGGCTGGCTGAGGTGAGCAGGGGGAATGGAGGGGCGGAGGGGCTAGAAAAGGGGATGACGATCGCGTTGACCTGACTGCGCCAGACAGCTGTGACGTAATACCCTCAGGCGATGAGCAGGCGGGGCAAATCCGGCCCGCTCACACCCCCCAAGCCCAGCGAACACCTGGATACGCTGACATCATGAGCTCCCCTGGCCGGGCGGTCCCTCGCCGCAAGCCGCCGCATGTGCTGGCGAACGCGCCTTTCCGCAGGTTGTGGACGGCGATGTCGGTCTGCAGCCTCGGTGACTGGCTCAACATCATCGCGCTCACGGCCCTCGCCGGTAACCTCACGCAGGACGACGGTTACCAGACGCAGAGCCTGGCCATCGGCGGTGTCTTCATCGCCAAGATGCTGCCCGCGATCCTGCTCGGCCCGGTGGCCGGAGCCTTCGCCGACCGGTTCGACCGGCGCCTCACCATGGTCCTGGCGGACGTCTCCCGGTTCGCCGTCGTGCTGTCGATTCCGCTGGTCGGCAGCTACCAGTGGATCGTGATCGCGACATTCCTGGTCGAATGCGTGAACCTGTTCTGGGTTCCGGCCAAGGACGCGACCGTCCCCAATCTGGTGCCCAAGGATCGGCTGGAGGAGGCCAACCAGCTGAACCTGCTCGTCACGTACGGCACCGCGCCGCTGGCCGCCGCGCTGTTCGCGCTCCTGTCGGTGACGGTGAACGTGATCGCCTCGTTGGCGCCGTCGTTCAGCGGGCAGCCTACGGATCTGGCGTTGGGGATCAACGCGCTGGCGTACCTGGTGTCGGCTGGGTTGATTTTCACGTTACGTGACATTCCGAAGGGGCATGTCGGGACTGCGGCGCCGTCGGTGCTCCGGCAGATCGTGGAGGGATGGCGGTTCGTGGGTGCGAACCGTACCGTCCGGGGATTGATCATTGGGATGTTGGGGGCGTTCGCCGCGGGCGGGGCCGTGGTGGGGGTCGCCAAGACGTACGTGGAGGTGCTTGGGGGAGGCGACGCCGCGTATGGAACCGTGTTCGGGGCCGTCTTCGTCGGGATGGCGCTGGGCATGTTCTTCGGGTTGCGGCTGCTGAGGGAGCTGTCGCGGCGGCGGTTGTTCGGGTTGTCGATCATTCTCGCGGGCGCCGTGCTGGTGGCGATCGCGCTTGTCCACAACCTGGTGATCGTGGTCATGCTCACGGTGGTGCTGGGAGCGTGCGCGGGGATCGCCTGGATCATCGGGTACACGATGATCGGGCTCGAAGTCGAAGATCAGTTGCGGGGGCGGACGTTCTCGTTCCTGCAGTCGCTGGCCCGCGTGGTGCTGCTCCTGGTGGTCGCGTTCGGGTCCACGCTGGCGGGGCTGTTCGGCAGCCATCCGTTCGCGATCGGCGGGATGAGTTACCGTTTCGACGGGTCCAACCTGGTGATGCTCATCGGGGCGCTGGTCGCGGTGATCGTGGGCGTGCTCGCGCTCCGGCACATGGACGACCGGCGTGGCATTCCGATCAGCGTCGATCTGCTGGCCGCGTTGCGTGGTGAGAAGTTCGTTCCCGATGAGGACGAGCAGGCGCGTGGCATGTTCATCGCGTTCGAGGGCGGGGAGGGTTCGGGCAAGACCACACAATCCCGGCTGCTCGCCATCTGGCTGCGGGACCAGGGCTTCGATGTCGTCCAGACGCGCGAGCCCGGTTCGACCAAGATTGGCATGCGGCTGCGGGCGATCCTGCTCGACTCCACCCATCAAGGGCTTTCCGCCCGCGCGGAAACCCTGCTGTACGCGGCCGACCGGGCCGAACACGTGGAAAAGGTCATCCGCCCGGCTTTGTACCGGAATTCGATGGTCGTCTGTGATCGATATGTGGATTCGTCCCTCGCGTACCAGGGCGCCGGGCGCTCCCTCGACACCGAGGACGTGGCCAAGGTCAACGCCTGGGCCACCGGCGGCTTGGTGCCCGACCTGACCGTCCTCATCGACGTCCCACCCTCGGTGGGCCTGCGCCGCTTCGCTTCCCCTGCGGACCGCATCGAATCCGAACCAATGGACTTCCACGAACGAGTCCGCCGCGAATTCCGCTCCCTCGCCACAGCCGAGCCCGACCGCTATTTCGTCGTCGACGGCACCCTCGCTCAGACCGACGTCACCCGCTTGATCCAGGACAAGGTCCGAGAAATCCTTCCTGATCCTGTCCCACTTGAGGCAGAGGCCAACACGGGGACCATGCCGGCCATCCGGGATTAGGCAAGTCCCGGCAGAGAGCGCGCGAAGCCAGGCGGAGCGTGTGGAGCGTGTGGGCTGTTCTGGAGGGCGAAGCCCCCTAGAGCCGTCAGTTCCGGGCGAAGCCCCGGAGAGCGGGCGGGCCCGGGCGGAGCCCGGGGAAACAATAAAGGGTGGGTGGGTG
>NZ_JBDPLV010000089.1:0-42090 GCF_039871605.1 Acrocarpospora sp. B8E8
CCAGTGGAGGCGTCGACACCGGCAAGGGCGGCACCACCGACGATGACGACGACGACCGCCCCAGTGGAGGCGTCGACACCGGCAAGGGCGGCACCACCGACGATGACGACGACGACCGCCCCAGTGGCGGGGTCGACACCGGCAAGGGTGGTGCCGCCGGGCTGAGCGACGACGACGAGCAGCCGAGCGGCGGCGTCGACACCGGGCTCGGCGGAACGGCCGACAGCGAAACGTCTCCGCTGGTCCCGCTCGGGCTGGCCGGGGCGGCCATGCTCGCCGGTGGCGGGTTCTGGCTGCGCCGCAAGCTCAGCGCGGAGAGCTGACGATGAGCGCCCTGACCGTCAGAGGCGGAATGACTTCCGCCGCCGCCGCACTCCTCACGATCGGCTGCGGCGCCACCGCCTCCGCCGACATCCCCGTCGAAATCCCCCAGACGGTGTCAGTGCAACCCGCGGCCGCCGCCCAGAAGGACGTCGCCGACCCGGTACGCCTGAGCATCCCCGCCATCGGCGTCTCCACCAAGGTGATCGCCCTCCCCCTGGACCGCAAAGGCCGCCTGGTCGCCCCCCGCCAGTTCGACCGCGTCGGCTGGAACAAAGCGGGCCCAGAACCCGGCGAGAAAGGCGTGGCGGTCATCGCCGGCCACGTCGACTCCAAAACCGGCCCCGCCGTCTTCTACCGCCTCCGCCAACTCGCCAAGGGCGACCGCATCCACGTACATCGCAAGGACGGCACCAAGGTTACCTTCACCGTCCAGCGCGTCGCCCGCTACCCCAAGAACCGCATCCCCAACACCGCCGTCTACACCGCCAAATCCGGCACCCACCTCCGCCTGATCACCTGCGGCGGCACCTTCGACCGCTCCCGCGGCAGCTACCGCGACAACATCGTGGTCTTCGCCCGCTGACCACACCTGGGATCGCCGACGCGACACAGCGTCGGCGATCCTTCCGCGCCACGCGCCGGAGATGCGAGCGTCTGCACTTCGGCGTGCGATCCGCCACAGGACCCGAATCTTTGCCCCAATGTGTGCCGTGGATTTGCGTTCCGTCGGGTTATCTCTACCGATCGAGTGGTTGCGTAGAAACCGAACCGCGCGCCGTTATGGCGATTCCCGGGAAACCATTGCGACGCTCCGTCGGCCCCAGGGCGAGCCCCCAGGGCCGGAGACGAATCCGTCACGGAGTGATTCTCATGATCCGAGCACTCGGAACCAGCGTCCTGCTAGCGGTGATCATGCTCACCACAGCGACGCCAAGCCTTCACAGGGACTGGGACGATGGCTGGGACGACGATTCGGACGACTGGGACGACTGGCGCTACTAGGTAGTCCGCACCAAGACACTCCCGAACAGCAACGCCCCGCAAGGAGATCCCCTGCGGGGCCATGCTGTTCCTTCGCACGTCGTCCAGCACGATGACCGGGTCATTCCCGCCGAACTCCCGACGCCCCCCAAGGAGATCCCCTGCGGGGCGATGCCGTTCCTTCGCACGTCGTCCAGCACGATGGCCGGGTCGTTCCCGCCGAGCTCCCGGGGCACCCACTTGAGGTCGCTGGCGGCGGCCGCCGCCACCCGCTTCCCCGTCTCCGTCGAACCGGTGAAGCCTGGGGACCGGGTGGGCGGTCCCCAGCGGCCCCAGCGGAATCCTTCCCGCTGACCACGTTCAGCACGCCGGGCGGCAGGGCCGCTTAGTTCCTCACGGCCCGGGGGCGCTGCATGCTGGGCGATATCGAGCGCATGCGGGCGCACCTGGGGAGGACTTCGCCCATCGCCGGCGTGGCCGGCGGCGGCCCTCTACCAGGTGACCGGAAGCTTGAGCACGCCGTTGATGGGCGACCAGATCTTGAAGGGGATCTCCTCGACCGGCGCCGCCAGGCTGAGCGTCGGAATCCGGCGCAGCAGGGTCTCGAAAATGACCTGGAGCTCGACCCGGGCCAGCTGCTGGCCGATGCACTGGTGCACGCCGTAGCCGAAGGCGAAGTGGTCGCGGGCGCCGCGGTGGATGTCGAAAGTCGCCGCGTCCGGATAGTGGGCGTCGTCGCGGTTGGCGGACAAGTTCAGCGGGATGATCCCGTCCCCGGCCGGGATCACCTGACCGCCGATCTCGATGGGCTCGGTGGCGACCCGCAAGACGATCAGGTGCACGATGGTCAGGTAGCGCAGCAGCTCCTCGATCGCGGCCGGGATGAGCTCCGGGTTCGCGCGCAGCTCGGCGAGCTGGTCCGGGTGCTGGAGCAGGGTCAGCGTGCCGAGCGCGGTCATGCTCGCGGTGGTGTCGTGACCGGCGACGATGAGCACCAGGCCGCTGTTGATGATGTCCTGGTGGGTGATGACCCCGTCGCGGGCCGCCAGGACGAGCTGGCCCAGGATGTCGTCGCCGGGGTCCTCCTGGGCCTGCTTCTCGGCCGCCAGCTCGCCGATGTACGCCCGCAGGCTCGCATTGGCCCGCAGGGCGCGCGGAAGGGCCTCGGGGTCGGTGACGTCGGTGGCGTTCAGCAGCTCCTCGGCGGCCTTGTTGAAGAACGCGCGGTCCGCCGCCCGCACGCCGAGGATCCAGCTCAGCACGGTGGACGGCACCGGCAGCGCCAGGTGCTCCACCAGGTCGACCGGGCGGTCCGGCTGGGCGAGCATCGCGTCGATGGCCTCGTCGACCAGGCGCTGGATGTCGGGGCGGAGCGACTCCACCCGCCTGGCCATGAAGTTCTTCGACAGCAGGCGGCGGAACAGGGTGTGCTCCGGCGGGTCCATCCGCAGGAACGAGCGCTCGTGCTCGGCCGGCACGAAGCCGAAGTTGGGGAACCCGGGGTCGCGGGAGTCGGCGCTCACCCGGGGGTCGGCCAGGATGGCCCGGACGTCGTCGTAGCGGGTGACCAGCCAGGCCCGCTTGCCGCCGGTCAGCGTGACGCGGACCACCGGGTTCTCCGCGCGCAGCCCGGCGTAGGCGGCCGGCGGGTCGATGACCGGCCGAGGCCAGGGGAAGATCTGGGCGAGGGTCGAGGACAGCGTCTCCGTCATGGTCGCCTTCTTCGGCTCGTGGGTGGTCTCCGGCCGCCAGATCCCGCCGGTAGCGGCGGCGCGGATTTCGGGTCGTTCCAGGTGAGGACGGCGTGGGTGCGTCCGCCCGCCGGTAGAGGACGGTCTCGACCAGCCGCTACCCGGTCGCCTCGTCGGCGACGTCCCCACCGTCCGCGACAGCCTGGCGACCCGAGTCGTTGATCTCCTCGACGATCTCATGCACGGGAGGAACGATGGCGGCTTGGTGGAACCCGGCCGTCGCGGTGCTGGTTGTTGTCATGCCCACATCCCTTCGCGACACGGCGGAGCCGGCCAGTGAGCCATTCCGGGCGAGAACAGCCGATATAGCGAAGCTAGGGGGTTTCCCCATGTGTCAAACATGTGACCGGGTCAGTCGCGCTTGTCCGGGGAGCGGTAGCCCACGGCGGAAAGCACGAACTCGACGACGCTCTCGGCATACCGCGCGCTGCGCTCGGCCAGGGCGGGCAGCTCGAAGCATGACCAGCCCTTCCCTGCCGAGGTGGCCGTCCAGGATGCGGGTGGCCAGCTCGATCAGGTCGCGGCAGAGCGACCCGGAGTCGCTGAAGGAAGGCTGCCCGGCCCGCAGCGACGCGCTCGACATGCCCACCAGTGTGCCAGGCGCCATCTCTGAAAGATCGCCGGTAATGCCGTCTTGACGGCGCGAGCCAGGCGATTTAACTTCTATGAAATCGTGTTCGACATTGTCGAACAACGTTCACGCCAGTTCTGGACGGTGTCATGAGCGACTCCCCCACCACCCCCCAGAAGCTCCTCGCCGAACTCCTGGGCACCGCCTTCCTCGTCTACGTCGGGGCGGGTTCCGCCGCCGCGACGGGCGTCATCGCCGCCGGCACCCAGGTGCCCTTCTCGATGGCCCAGCTCGGGGTGATCAGCTTCGCCTTCATGCTGGTCATCGTGGGCACCGTGTACGCGATCGGCCACATCTCCGGCGGCCACATCAACCCGGCCGTCACCCTCGCCCTGGCGGCCACCGGCAAGTTCCCCTGGCGCGAGGTCCCCGGCTACATCGCCGCCCAGGTGGTAGGCGCGGCCACGGGGGCGCTCGCCATCTTCGTGACCTTGGGCACGAACGCCGCCAAAGCCGCCGGCGGCGGAGTCACCACGTACGCGGCGGAAACGGGTTTCCTGCGCGGCACCCTGATCGAGGCGATCGGCACCTTCATGCTGGTCTTCGTGATCTTCGGGGTGATCGATCGCAGGGCGGTGCCCGGCTGGGCGCCGATGGCCATCGGATCCATCGTGTTCGCGATCATCATCATCGTGGGCCCCGCGACCGGGGCCGCCATCAACCCGGCCCGCTACGTCGGCCCGTTCCTGGTGACCGCGGCGTTCGGCGGCACGGTCGGCTGGGACCAACTCCCCGCGTACCTGATCGGTGACTTCGCCGGTGGCCTGCTCGGCGCGCTCGCCTACCTCGGGCTTGCCGTCGCGCGCAACAGGGCAGAGGTTGAGAGCACGACTCCAGTGAGGACGGCACCGTGAAGAAGCTCATCAACAGCGTCGACTCCGTGGTCACCGACGCCCTGACCGGCATCGCCGCCGCGCACCCGTCGCTCCGCGTGGACCTCGACAACAAGATCATATTCAGGGCCTCGGGCCCCCGCCCCGGAAAGGTCGGCCTGGTCTCGGGCGGCGGCTCCGGCCACGAACCCCTGCACGGCGGTTTCGTCGGGTACGGCATGCTCGACGCCGCCTGCCCCGGAGAGGTGTTCACCTCCCCCGTGCCCGACCAGATGATCGAGGCCACCAAGGGCGTGCACGGCGGCGCGGGCGTCCTGCACATCGTCAAGAACTACACGGGCGACGTCTTCAACTTCGAGATGGCCGCCGAGCTGTGCGGCGACGAGGGTGTGGAGGTGGTCAGCGTGCTTGTCAACGACGACGTGGCCGTCCAGGACTCGCTCTACACGGCGGGCCGCCGCGGCACCGGCGCGACGCTGTTCGTGGAGAAGATCGCCGGCGCCCTGGCCGAGACCGGCGCCTCGCTCGCCGACGTGGCCAGGACCGGCCGCGAGGTCAACGAACGCAGCCGCTCCTTCGGCGTCGCCCTCACGCCGTGCACGGTCCCCGCCGCCGGGAAACCCACCTTCGAGCTCACCGAATCCGAGATCGAGCTGGGCATCGGCATCCACGGCGAGCCCGGCCGGACCCGCGCCGCGCACGCCGAGGCACGGGAGATCGTCCGGGTGGCGATGGACGCGATCAACGACGACCTTCCGCTCTCCGGCGATCTCCTGGTGCTGGTCAACGGCATGGGCGGCACGCCGCTGATGGAGCTCTACATCGCGTACGCCGAGGTCGCGGCCTACCTCAAGGAGAAGGGGGCCACCGCGGTACGCAGCCTGGTCGGCAACTACGTCACCAGCCTCGACATGCAGGGCTTCTCCGTCACCACGTGCGCGCTGACCGAGGAACTCACCCGTCTCTGGGACGCTCCGGTCGAAACCCCGGGGCTGCGCTGGGGCCGCTAGTCCGACCGCTTCCGATCCACCACAGGAACTGTCGTCGGAACGGGAGCGGCTTCGAACCACCACAACCAGGAACTACCGTCGTCGGAGCGGAGCGCAGCTTCGAACCGCCACAAACCAGCAACTGCCGTCGGGGCGAGGTGCTTCGATCCATCGCAAGCCAGGAACTGTCCCATTGGTTCCTCGACACCGTGGCCGAGCCTTTCGTGGGCTCGGCCACGGGTGGCCTCGCATCCGGCGCCGATCTCTCGTTGGCCATCCCCACCTCCTGGCGTGCCGTAATGTCCGGCAGGCGGGGGCATAACTCGAAATATCCGTCACATTGCGTGCATACAGACCGGGAGCTCTCTTGGACACCTCGTTCTTCGTCGCCTGGATGGAGGAGATCGCGACAGCCGTACAGGCTCAGCGTGATCATCTGACCCAGTTGGACGCCGCCATCGGGGACGCCGATCACGGTTCGAACCTGGATCGGGGTTTTGGGGAGGTCCGGCGGGCCTTGGCCGATTCGCCGCCCGAGACGCCCGGGTCGACGCTGATGCTCGCGGGGTCCACGCTCATCCGCAAGGTCGGCGGCGCGTCCGGCCCCTTGTACGGGACGGCGTTCCGCCAGATGGGCAAATCTCTCGGGGATGTTCCGGACGTTTCGCTCGCCGAGTTGTCGGCCGCGCTGGACGCCGCCCTGGCCGGGGTGCAGAAGCTGGGCGCGGCCGTGGAGGGCGACAAGACGATGGTGGACGCGCTCGCGCCGGCGGTGCGGGCGCTGGCGCAAGCCGTACAAGAGGGGGCGAAACCGGAGGACGCGCTGAGCGCGGTCGCGGCGGCGGCGCAGGAAGGGGCGCGGGCCACCATTCCGCTGCAGGCGCGCAAGGGCAGGGCCAGCTACCTGGGTTCGCGCAGCGCCGGTCACGAGGACCCCGGCGCGGCGTCCACCGCGCTGGTGCTGAGCGCGCTCCGGACGGCGGGATTCCGCACATGGTAGGCATCGTGCTCATCTCCCACAGCCCCCAGCTGGCCGTGGAAGTGGCCGAACTGGCCGCCCAGATCGGCGGCAGGGACGTCCCCATCGCGGCGGCCGGCGGCACCGACGACGGCCGCCTCGGCACCAGCATCACCAAGGTCGCCGACGCCATCGCCACCGTCGACCAAGGCGACGGCGTCATCCTCCTGATGGACCTCGGCAGCGCCGTCCTCACCGCGAAAACCCTGCTCGACGAGCACCCCCGCCCCCGGGTCTTCCTCGCCGACGCCCCCTTCGTCGAGGGTGCCATCTCCGCCCTGGTCACCTCAGGCGGAGGCGCCGACGTCAAAGCCGTCCTCACCGCCGCCGAGGAAGCCCGCCACATCGGCAAGCTCTGATCCCCTCCCGCTTAGGCAGCCGCAGCCAGATCGCGGGCCATCCATTAGCAGATCGCGGGTCACCCGTAGGCGGACGTGATCCGGGGCGCCCCGAGGTCACGAGAGAGCGCCCGGGCCGACTCCCGCACCGCCAGCAGGAGATCGTTCCGACGAACCCCGAGCAGCCGTTCCGCCGGCCCCACCACCCCGATCGCCCCCGCGACCACCCCGCCCCTGGTGAAGACGGGTGCCGCGATCCCCGCGTCCCCCAGCGCCGCCTCCTGATCCTCCACGGCCATCCCCGTCCGCCGCACCGCGGTGAGCGCCTCCTCCAGCTGCTCCCGTTCCGTCCGCGTCTGCCCCGTCAGCGCGACCAGCGGCTCCTCGAACAGCTCCTCGATCCTCGGGTGGTACGCGGCGATGGCGTGCCCCAGCGCGCACGCGTGCCACGGAATGGCCGCCCCCACCTCAAGGATCTGCATCATGTCGTCCGGCCGGAACACGTGATGCAGCACGATCACCCGCGACCCCGACAAGGTCGCCACCCACACCGACTCATTGGCCCGCTGCGCCAGCGAATCCGCCCACAACAGACTCCGCGCCCGCAACTCCGACCCATCCAGATACGCGTTCCCCAGCTGCAGCACCGCGGGCCCCAGCGCGTACTTCCCCGTCTCCGCGTCCTGAACGACCAGCTCATGCCGCTCCAGGGTCCGCAACAACCCGTGCACCGTCGGCTTCGCCAACCCCACCCGCTCCGAAATCTCGGTAACCCCCAACCGAGGCGCCCCCGCCCCCAGGGCCCGCAGAATCAACGCCGCCCGCTCCACAGACTGGATCACGGTTCGATTATGCCGAACACGGTTCACTTCCCGGGCCGGAGGGTCGCCGCCCCGATGTCACTTGTGTTTGAAGTAGACGAACAAGCGGCCGTGGTTCTTGGCGTCCTTGTCGATGCGGTGATACAGGGCCTTGATGTGTTTCTGGTCGAGGAAGCGCAGGACCTTCTTCTTCAGCTGGCCGGAGCCTTTGCCGGGGATGATCTCGACTTCGGTGGCTTTCTTGGCCAGGGCCTCCTGGATGATCGCGTTGAGGGCGCGGTCGATTTGGTCGCCTTTGTTGAAGATGTCGTGGAGGTCCAGCTTCAGCTTCATGGGGCCGAGTCTAACTGTGCCCAATCTGGACACCAGGCATGTCAAATAGGGATCTAGCCGGGGAAAAGCCGCGTAGTTAGACTCCCTTCAGGTTCGGCTGCCTCATGAGCGGGTGGTCGGACCGTCGTCAACCACCGGGGAGGGTTGAGTCTCTTCCGTGCGCCCTGTGGCGCCTGCCGGGGGTGGCGCGACGCCTCTTGCTGTGCGATGACGAGTCCCGCAGCCCCATATGGAGGTTTCGTGTCAAGGAAGCCACGCTCGTCGAGACACTTACGTTTAACCGGTGCCGCGGCCATTCTGGGCCTCGTCGCGGCGATGGTCCCCGCGGGATCCGCGACGGCCGATCCCACTCCCTCCCCCAAACCTTCTCTCAGCGCCAAGCCGCTGGGCACGCCCGAGCTCGTGTACGGCGCCAAGTCGGCCACCGGGCAGCTGGCGAAGAGTGACGAGAGCCTGCTGAAGTCGAGCTCCTCGGAGCCCGTGAACGTTGTCGTGAAGCTGGACTACGACTCGCTGGCCGCCTACAAGGGCGGGCTGAGCGGGCTGCCCGGCACCAGCCCGGCGGTGACCGGGGAGGAGCTGGACCCCGACAGCGCGGACGCCAAGAAGTACGTCAAGCACATCGAGGGCGTGGAGAACGAGTTCCTGGCCGCCCTGCCCGAGGAGGTCGCGGGCGCGAAGGTCGGCCAGAAGCTGCGCACCGTGTACGGCGGCGTCGCGCTCACCCTGCCCGCCAACGAGGCGAAGGACCTGCTGAAGCTGCCGGGCGTGGCGGCCGTGCAGGAGGACACGCTGGAGAAGCCGCTGACGGACTCCAGCCCGGACGCCATCGGCGCCACCCCCGTCTACAACGAGCTCGGCGGCGCGCCGTCCGCCGGCAAGGGTGTCATCGTCGGCATCCTGGACTCGGGGGCGTGGCCGGAGCACCCGTCCTTCGCGGAGACCGCCGAGATCCCGGTTCCCCCGGCGAAAGCCGACGGGACGCCGCGTACCTGTAACTTCGGCGACAACCCGCTGACCCCGGCCACGGACGTGTTCGTCTGCAACCGGAAACTGATCTCGGGGCAGCCGTTCCTCGCCACCTACAACGCGGTCGTCGGCGGCGACGTCTACCCGACCAGCGCGCGTGACTCCAACGGGCACGGCACCCACACCGCCAGCACGTCGGCGGGCGGCCCGGTGGCGGACGCCAACCCGCTCGGCATCTCGCGCGGGAAGATCCACGGCATCTCGCCCGCCTCGCACGTGGCCGTCTACAAGGTGTGCGGCGCGGAGGGCTGTTTCTCCACCGACACGGTCCAGGCGATCGCGCAGGCCATCCTGGACGGCGTGAAGGTGATCAACTTCTCCATCTCCGGTGGCGCGAACCCGTACAGCGACGCGGTGGAGCTGGCGTTCCTCGACGCCTACGCGGCGGGGATCTTCGTGGCGGCCTCGGCGGGCAACTCCGGGCCGGGCGCGGGCACGACCGACCACCGCGGGCCGTGGCTGACCACGGTGGCCGCCTCCACGCAGAAGCGCACGTTCGAGTCGACCATCACCTTCACCGGCGGGCCGACGATCAAGGGCGCCTCGATCACGGCCGGCATCGACACGGCCGCGCCGGTGGTGCTGGCGTCGGCGCCGCCGTACAACGACCCGCTGTGCATCAACCCGGCGCCGCCCGGGCTGTTCACCGGGAAGATCGTGGCGTGTGAGCGCGGGCCCAACCGGGTGCTGAAGGGCTTCGCCGTCAGGCAGGGCGGCGCGGCCGGCATGATCCTCTACAACAGCACGCCGCTGGACATCATGACCGACAACCACTGGCTGCCGGCCGTCCACATCGACAAGCCGGCCACCGACGTGCTGCTGGCGCACCTGGCCGCCACGCCCGGCGCGACGGCCACGTTCACCCAGGGCACGAAGGCCAACTGGCAGCGTGACTCGATCACCACGTTCTCCTCGCGCGGGCCTGGCGGGGACTTCCTCAAGCCGGACGTGACCGCGCCCGGCCTGCACATCCTGGCCGGGACCACGCCGACACCGGAGTCGCCGCTGGAGGGTCCGCCCGGCAACCTGTTCCAGGTCATCGCCGGCACCTCGATGTCCTCGCCGCACGTGGCGGGCGCGGCGGCGCTGCTGCGCTCGCTGCACCCGGACTGGACGCCGGGGCAGGTCAAGTCGGCGCTGGAGACCACGGCGCGGACCAACGTCACCAAGGAGGACCGGGTCACCCCGGCCGACCCGTTCGACACCGGCGGCGGCCGGATCGACCTGGGCGAGGCCTACGACGCGGTCCTCACGCTCGACGAGACCGCGGCCAACTTCGTGGCCTCGGCGGACGACCCGCTCAACCGGATCGACCTCAACCTGCCGTCGATCAACGCGCCCACCATGCCGGGCGTGATCACCGCCAAGCGCACCGTCAAGAACGTCACCGACGAGACCGTCTCCTACACCGCGCGCGGCAAGACCACCAGCGGCGCGTCCATCACGGTCTCGCCGGCGGAGTTCGACGTGCCGGCGGGCGGGAGCCTCGAGCTGACCATCACGATCAGCGCGCCGGACCTGCCGGACGGGCAGTACTTCGGGGAGATCGACCTCCGGCAGGAGGACGGGAACAAGGATCACCGCCTGCCGGTGGCGTTCTTCCGCAAGGAGGGCGCGATCCCGATCGAGCAGGACTGCGCGCCGTCCACCATCGTCCGCAACGCCGGCGAGTCCACCTGTACGGTCACCGTCACGAACGACACGCTGGAGGACACCGAGGTCACCGCGCAGAGCACGCTGAACTCCAAGCTCCGCCTCAACAGCGTGACCGGGGCCACCCAGGTGGACACCCAGACCGCCACCACCCAGGTGACGCTCAACGGCCGGCAGCCCGACCGGCCGGTCATCGCCCCCGGCGAGCTGTTCGGCTACATCCCGCTGGACGCGTTCACCGCAGCGATACCGGTCGGGGACGAGCAGGCGCTGAACTTCACCGTCCCGCCGTTCCAGTTCGCCGGGCAGACGTTCACCCGGATCGGCGTCACCTCCAACGGATACGCGGTGGCGGGCGGCACCAACGGCTCGGCGGACATCCAGTTCACGCCGCAGACGCTACCGAACGCGGCCCGGCCGAACGGCGTGCTGGCGCCGTTCTGGACGGACCTCGACGGCACGGGCGCGCCCGGCATCTACGCCACCGTGCTCACGGACGGCGTCGACGACTGGATCGTCCTGGAATGGCGGCTCAACCTGTTCGGCACGAGCACCCAGCGGGTCTTCCAGCAGTGGATCGGCGTCAACGGCGTCGAGGACATCACCTACGCCTACCCGGGCGCGCTGCCCTACCCGGGTGACGCGTACGGGCTGACCGTAGGCGCCGAGAACACCGACGGCTCCGCCGGAAGCCAGCTTCCGGCCGGCACCGGGGTCACGTCGGACTACCGGATCACCAGCACGCCTGGCGCTCCCGGTGAGTCGCTGACGTACACGCTGAAGGTCAAGGGCGTGGCCGGCGGCACCGGCACGGTCACCACCGCGACCTCCACCGATCAGGTGAAGGGCATCACCGTGGAGGTGGACAACATCACAGTCCAGTAGCACGGCATGAAGACGGGCCCGGCGGTTTATCCGCCGGGCCCGTCCCGTGCTAACGAACGTGGTTTCAGCCGCGCAGGTAGCCGACCAGGTGCTCCCGTTCGGATTCCAGTTCTTCGATGGCGCTCTTCACGACGTCGCCGATGCTGACGATGCCGACGAGCCGTCCGTCCCGTACGACGGGGACGTGCCTGATCCGGTGGTTGGTCATGGTCTGGCGGAGGTCCTCCACGTTGGCGTCCGGGGCGCAGGTGCGCACCTCGGAGGTCATGATGGAAGAGACCGGGCCGCCCAGGACATCCGAGCCACGCTGGTGGAGATGCCGCACGACATCACGCTCTGAGACGATTCCGGCGATGGTGGCTCCGTCCTCTGACACCACCACCGCGCCGATGTTCTGCTCCGCGAGCACGCCGAGCAACTCCGCGACCGTGGCTTGCGGAGCCACGGTAACGACACCGGCTCCCTTACCCTGCAAGATCGTACCGATCAGCAACCGACACCACACCCTTCCTGCCGGGGGTACAGGTGGGGATCCCCTTTTCGGATCCCGGCTAAGCGTCCGAAAAGGCAAATCCTGTCCACACAGGGGACAACCCCCAGTGACCCTGCGTCAAGGTTCCTGGCTGCCCACTTTCGGCAGCGTGAATCCCCGCTACCCCCTGTAGTTCACTTGATCGACACACGCCTTCTTTAGGCTTGGGTGATGCGCGCCCCTCTGGCCGTCGCCGGTTACACCGACGAAGTCCTCGACGCCGTCGGCGGGACGCTCACCGAAGCGGAACAGGACCGGGCCGGACGTTTCACCCGCAAACAGGACCGCCTCGACTTCGTCGCCGCCCACCTTCTGGTACGGCACTGCGCGGCCGAACTCCTCGGCGTGCGCGCCTGCGTGCTCACCGTGGTGCAGTCCTGCGAACGCTGCGGCCGGGCCCACGGCCGCCCGTCCATCGCCGAGGCCCCCGAACTGTCGGTCAGCCTCGCCCACACCGCCGGATACGTCTCGGCCGCCGCGGGCCTGGGGAAGGTGGGCGTGGACGCCGAGCACGCCACCGCGGGCCGGGCCGACGAGAACCTGATCGCACTCGCCCTCACGCCCGCGGAAGCCGACCTGGTCGGCCTCGACAACCGCAAGCTGATCCGCCAGTGGGTCCGCAAGGAGGCCCTGGTCAAGCGGGGCGAGCTCGCCCTGGACCGGCTCCGCGAGGTGGACCTGTCCAAGCTGCCCTTCGAGGGCAGGAGCCACCAGTGGGACGGCCGCCACCTGCTGGAGTGGACGGCGGGCACGGTGATGGCCACCGCGATCTTCAACGAGCCGGGCGAGCTCCGCCTGATGGGCGGATGAAGTGATATCGGCCGATCCTCCGGATCGGCGGACCGGGGTACGCGGCAGGCGTACACGATCTTTATGCTGGAGGAATGGCAGATCCCCGCTGGCTGAGCCCAGCTGAGCAGTCGGCCTGGCGTGCCCACCTGGCGGCGCACCGGCTCCTCACCCACCGGCTCGACCGCGAGCTGCAGGAGCACGGGCTGTCGTTCAACGACTACGAGATCCTGGTCAACCTCTCGGAGAGCCCCGACCGGCGGATGCGGATGAGCGATCTGGCCGACGCGACGATCCAGTCCCGCAGCCGGCTGTCCCACCAGATCTCCCGGATGGAGGCGGCGGGCCTGGTGACCAGGGAGAACTGCGAGGACGACCGGCGGGGCACGTTCGCGGTGCTGACCGGCAAGGGCTGGGACACCATCCAGCGGGTAGCGCCGGATCACGTGGCGGGAGTGCGCCGCCATTTCATCGACCTGCTCACCCCGGCGCAGGTGGCGGAGCTGGACGAGATCTACACCCCCGTCATCGCCAAGCTCCAGGGCAAATAGCCCGCGCCCCGGATGGCCCGGGAGTGGCTACTATCCGGCTGTGCGAAGAATCCTCTGGACGATCCTCTCCGGCGCGAGCCTGCTGCTCGGGGCGGCGTGCAGTTCCTCCGATCTGCCGTCGGGGCCCGAGCTGCTGGTGAAATCGGGTGCCGCGATGGCCGCCGTCAAGACGGTCGCGTTCACGCTGACCACGGAGGGCAAGCCCGCCATTCAGGTGAAGCGGGCCGAGGGCAGCCTGACCCGGGCCGGGGACGCGAAGGGGACGATCCAGATCGAGCTGATCGGCACGCTCCAGGAGCTGGAGTTCGTGCTGGTCGGCGAGGACGTCTACCTGAAGGGCCCGACCGGGGGTTACCAGAAGTCGATGACCCGGGCGCAGCTGGCCGCCTTCTACGATCCGGGCACGGTGATCGCGGGCGTGCCGGAGCTGCTGGCCACCGCCCAGGAGGTCACGGTGGAGGGCGAGGAGGGCAACGCGTACAAGGTGGGGGTGAAGTTGCCGCCTGAGGCGTTGAAGAAGGTGGTGCCCGGCATCGACCAGACCGCGCAGGGCACGCTGCTGATCGACAAGGCCTCCAGCCGCCTGACCAGGATCGACCTCCCGGTCACCGGCGGCACGATCACCGTCACGCTGGCCGACTACGACGCGCCGGTCACCGTCACCGCTCCCCCGCTGTCGTGACCGGGCCGGTCGAGAGCGCGCTGCGCGGCCGCGGGGTCGCCCTCGGCGTCGGCGGCGCGGCCGTGCTGCTGGCGGCGCTGGACGCGTACGTGGTGGTGACGGTCCTGATCGACATCGCGGCCGACGTGGACGTGCCGGTGAACCGGCTGGAGCGGGCGACGCCGATCGTGACCGGGTTCCTGCTCGGCTACGTGGCCGCGATGCCGTTACTCGGCCAGCTCTCCGACCGGTACGGCAGGCGCCCCCTCATCCACGCCTGCCTGGCGGGCTTCGCGGCCGGCTCCCTGATCACGGCCCTGGCCGACTCGATGCCGCTGCTGGTGGCCGGACGCACGCTGCAGGGCATCGCGGGCGGGGCGCTGCTGCCGATCACGATGGCGCTGATCGGCGACCTGTGGGATGCCAGGACCCGGCCGGTCGCGCTCGGCGTGGTCGGGGCGGCGCAGGAGCTCGGCAGCGTCCTCGGCCCGCTGTACGGCGCCGCCCTCGCCGCGCTGCCCCTGTTCGGCTGGCGGACGATCTTCTGGGTCAACCTGCCGCTGGCGCTGGCGGCGGCGATCGCGGTGCAGCGCTGGGTGCCCGGCGGGCGTGAGCCGTACCAGCGGGTGCGGATCGACGTGGTCGGCGGGTCACTGCTCGCCGTGGCGCTGGGGCTGCTGGTGGCGGGACTGTACAACCCGACGCCGGAGAAGACCGTGCTGCCGTCGTGGGGGCTGCCGTGCGTGCTGGCGGGCGCGGTGGTGCTGGTCGTGTTCGTGGTGTGGGAGATCAGGTCGCCGGTGCGGCTGCTGGACCTGTCGGGGGTGCCGAAGCGGCCGTTGCTGGCCACGCTCGGGGTGAGTTTCCTGGCCGGAGCCGCGCTGCTGGTGACGCTGGTGGACGTGCAGCTGGTGGCGCAGACGCTGCTGGGCGTGGATCCGGTGGGCGGCGCGCTGGTGCTGACCCGGTTCCTGGTGGCGCTGGCGGTGGCGGCGCTGGCCGGGGGGTGGCTGGCGCGGCGGTTCGGGGAGCGGCTGGTGTCGGTGGCCGGGCTGGCCATCGCCGTCGCCGGATATATCAGGATCTGGCAGTGGCCGGTCGAGCTGGGGGATCATCTGACCCGGGTCGATGTGGACCTGGTCGTGGCCGGTTTCGGGCTGGGGCTGGTGATCGCGCCGGTGTCCTCAGCCGTGCTGCGGACCGTGCCCGCCGAACGCCACGGGGTCGCCTCCGCCGCCGTGGTCGTCGCCCGGATGATGGGCATGCTGCTCGGCGTGGCCGCCCTGTCCGCCTGGGGCTTTCACCGCTTCCAGTCGCTCACCGCGGACCTGGACACGCCGCTGCCGTTCGGCATCGCCCCGGACGAGTTCACCCGGCGGCTGGCCGAATACGAGGCCGCGGTGAAGGCGGCCCTGCACACCGAGTACTCGGAGATCTTCCTCATCACCGCCGTGCTATGCGCGGTCGGCGCGGTGGTGGCGCTGGCGCTCCCCTCAGCCGAGCGCGGCTAACACGTTGATCGGGCTGCCCTCGCAGCAGGACCTGATGGTCCGGATCAGCTCGTCGAAGTTGGCCTGGATCGACGAGTCGGTGAACCAGGCGATGCCGGTCGTGACGAAGGCGTTCGGCAGGCCGGGCAACCGCGACGTCCCCGGGTCGGCCACGTCGTCCACGACGGCCGCCCGCAGCCGCCCGTCCTGGAGCCGCGCGGCCACCTCGGCCTCGTCCAGCACCCGCGCCCGTGAAACGTTCACCAGCACGGCGTGGGAGGGGAGCAGGTCCAGTTCCCGCGCGCCGAGCAGGTGGTGCGTCCGCGGGGAGTACGGCACCTGCACTGACACGAAGTCCGCGGACCGGAGAACCTCGGCCAGGCTCGACATCCGAACGCCTGGCACCGCCCCTCCCGAGCGATTGCAGCCCACCACGCTCATGCCGAACGCCGCCGCCCGGGCGGCCACCTGCCTGCCGATGCGGCCGACTCCGACCAGGCCGAGGGTCGCCCCCTGGAGCCCTCGGCCGCGGAACGGCCCGTACAGGTGCGACTCCCCCCGCCTGGCCGCATCCCTGGAGGCGGGCAGGGAACGGTCGGCGGTGACCAGGCCGGCCAGCACGTACTCAGCGACGGCCGCGGCGCTGTAGGAAGGGCAACTCGTGACGACGATGCCTCGCCTGGCGGCGGCGGCCACATCGATGTGATCGGCCGCGGTGGTGACCAGACAGAGATAACGCACCGATTCGAGCCGTTCCAGCAACTCCGCTCCGAAGGCCGTCCACTCGACGACGGCTATGTCGGCACCACGCAGGCGCCGGACCACCTCATCCTGATCCGGATGGCCGGTGAATACCCGAAATTCACAAATTCTCCTAACCTCAACAAGGAAGTCGGGCGGTATCACAGTGGGCTCGTCCAGCCACACTGCGCACAGTCGTCCAGCCATCTCATCTCCCATCAAATATAGAGCGCCCCCAGCAGCCTCATTATGGCGATTCTGGGCATGTGCGAAAGACCGGCGAAAACGTTTCGGTAGGGTTTCTTTCCCTCTCCCTCTCAAGATCGCGACACGACCTGGCGAATGGTCTTGTCTCGGCCCAGGTCATGAGTGATAATCAAGGCCGGGATTCGGGGTGCACTCGACACACCCATTTCCATCGGAGGGCGGCGTGCACACACCCCTGGACGAAGTCATGGCTTTGATGATGAAGGCCCTTTCCCAGCGCGGCATTGTCGGTGAGCAGGCCGAGTTCATCGTCCACGACTACATCGACGCCGAACTCGAAGGAAAGCCCACGCATGGGATCGGTAAGTTCCTGCTTATCGATCATGTCCTTGACGGCCGCCAGGGGCCGGCCGAATTGATTTCCCAGATCGGGTCGTTCGCGACCATGGACGGGCACCGCGAAATTGGGCAGATCGCGGCGAGAAGCGCCAGCCTGGAAGCGGTGCGAATCGCCGTCCATCAGGGCGTCGGGCTGGTCACGCTGAAGAACTTCAGCCGATTCGGGAGACTCGGCCCCTACTCGCGGCTGATCGCCGCCAATGGCATGGTCGGCATTGTGCTCAATAACGCCGGGCCCGCCGCGGTCGCGCCGTACGGATCACGGAACCCCATTCTGGGCACCAACCCGATCGCCTTCGGATTTCCTGCCGCGAACGCTCCCGTGGTGATCGACTTCGCGACGTCGAAACGGGTCTGGGGCGAGATCCGGCAAGCCGCCCTATCGCAGTCGCCGCTGCCTCCGTCCAGCTTCCTCGACTCCGAGGGCGACGAGACCGTGGAGCCCGCCATGGCGAACGCGGTCCTGCCGTTCGGGGACCACAAGGGCTCGGCCCTCTGCCTGGCGATCGAACTCCTGGCGGGAACGCTTGTCGGCGCCGCCATGGGCGGCAGCGTCCAGGACGAGTACGAACTCGGCGCGGTGTTCGTGGCCATCCGGCCGGCGGACAACACCTCGGCTCCGGTCACGGCCCTGCTCCAGGAGATCGCCGAGAGCATGCCGCTCGAGGGCATCCACCACGTGCGCGTCCCGGGGCAGAGATCGTCCCAGGTCAGGGAGGAACGCCTGCGACAGGGATGGATCGACGTCGCGGACTCCACCTACGAGATCCTCCTGGCCATGTCCGAAGGCTGCGTAGGCCTCAAGGCGAACAACCTATCGAACTAAGGAAGCGACCATGCTCGTCGACGAAGTCATCCACACCAGCTCCTTCATGGTGATGCCGGACACGTACTGGATGTATCGAACGGCACCGAAGACCGATATGAGCTGGGCCGCGGGTGAGGACGTTTTCGGCATCATCGACGATGGGGAAGAGCGAACGATCATCCTCACGTCCGCTACCCGCCCTGCCGACATGCCGGCCGAAGCCTACGGACCACTGGTGGCGTTCCGGGTGCGGACCAGCAAGCCTTTCGCCGCACCCGGATTCCTGGCGAGCCTGTGCGGAGCGGTGGCGGCGACCGAAACCAGCGTGCTGGCGCTGTCGACCTTCACCTTCGACTACATATTCGTGCGAAACGCGTCCGCGGACGCCGCGGAACAAGCACTGGCCGAACGAGGATTGCAGACCGAGCTCCCCTAGCTTACGCAGGCGGGAGACGACCAATGCCCAGCGAACTCGAGCACGAAATGGACGCCTACCGGCGGCGTTTGCTCGCCGAACTGGAGTCATCGGATCACGGCAAGTTGTTCCCGCTGAGTTTGAAGCTGCCCGCCCGCCGGGGGAACCGCATTCCGCAGTTCACCTCAGCGGGCGACCAGCTCGTCTCGTTCGAGGAGCTGGTAGCCAGGATGTCGGATCGCCCGATCGTGGTGACGGGCGATCCCGGCTCGGGAAAGACCACGCTGCTGGAGTCGTTCGTCCGGGAACGCCTGGAGTCCGGCGAGCCCATCCTCTTCCTCCGGATGGGACTGTGGTCGAAGAATCGCCCGCTGGTCGAGCAGCTCACCGGCCGCTGCCTCTCCCCCTCGAACGCGGAGAACCTGCTTAAGAGCACCAGTTCCTGGGTCCTTTTCGACGCGTTGGACGAAATTCAGGATGGTGATGTAGACGCGGGTTTTCAGGAAATCCTGGACTTCTGCGCGACATTTCCGCGATCCCGGGTGGTGTCGACCTGCCGAGGCGCCCAGTTGTCCCCCTGGGCCGCGCTGAAATACGACTCCGCGATTCTCCAGCCGATCAGCGCCGACGACGTGGAGTCGGCTTTGACGGAAGCTCTGATCAACTCGTCCGACGCCGGGATGTCCGCCATCGTGCGCGACGAGTTACGCGAGCTCTGCCGCAATCCGCTGATGCTTTCCATGACCGAGGAGTTGTTGCTGGACGGGAACGGCAATGTTCTCGAAATCACCTCCCCGAGCCAGATCTACGAACTCTTCATCGGCCTGATCGACGCCCGGGAACGGGCTCGCCACCCCCGCGTGTCAATGCTGGCGCGCGAGTTCGTCGGCGGGCTGAACCTCAAACTCCTGGGCTTCATCGCCTGGCGGATGATGGCGAGCATGAGCGTCTCAGTGAGCGAGGAGCACCTGGCCGAATGGCTGCAGGAGGTGCTCAGCGACGAGAACTGGTCATCCTGGTTCGGCGCGGCGGCCCGGCCCTCTCCCGCCGAACTGCTCGCCGCGCTGATCGACCGCGCCCCGCTCAAACAAATCGTCTCCCCCACCGGCGGCCATCCGCACATCACTTTTATGCACCTCACCTTCAGGGACGCGTTCGCCGGTCGGCATCTGCTCCTTACCATGCGTGGCCGCTCGGCCGAGCAGGCGATAACCGAAACGCTGCTCGACCCCCAGCACCGATTCTGGGGAGCGATCCTCGCTGTGGTCGGCATTGAGGAGGACGTGGGGGCGACCTCGCGCCGCACCGTCGACGCGGCCTTCGAAAACGACCGCCAGGACCTTCTCATTCTCGCCGCCCAAGCCGTCGCCAATCGCTGGGACATCGATTCCGACGACATCGACGACCTGTCGATAAGCATGATCGAGGCTTTCAAGAACTGGAAGAAGCCGTTCGACTACGAACTGGTCCGGGCCATCCGAGGCCTGATACCCCGGCTGGGCGCCGAGTACCCGGAGCGACTGCGCGATGATCTGGTCTATTTCACCGACAAGTACGCCTCCGTCGTGCCGCGCCGACTCGAACGCACTCCGCTGGAGGAGTTGCTGACCCTTCTCGACGAACCCCGCGCCGATGTCGTGATCGACGTGTTGTACACGTTGGCGACCCATCCCTTCCGCTCGGAGAAGATGAAGGACCGCGTCGGGCGGCTCATCTCGCAACGGCTCGGCTCATGGGATGGCCAGGTCGCGGAACAGGCCGTGGCGGCGCTGAAGGACCTGGGCGCGCCTTCGTGCCTGTCCACTCTCCGGGAGGTGGCGCGATCGGCGACGTCTTCCCATCGAACCCGAGCGTTCGCCGCCAACGGGATCGCCGAAATGGGCGGCCACGGGGATCTCGCCCTGTTACGCGACCTGCTTTTCGACCACGCGTTTCGCTACCGTGACTCCGCTTCCTGGTCGCTGCAGACGCTCTTCCTCCGGGTGCGCGACATCGACGACGACCCGAAACTCCGGGACGATCTCACCGCGACCTACCTGGACGCGCTCTTCCGCGAGGTCGACGACTCACCCGCCAGGTACGCCAAGGGCAACATCCTCTACTCGCTGGGCGTGCTGAAGGCCCGGGAACACCGCGATGCCATCGAACGATTTCTCATCGGCCAGGCGTCGGGATACGTCATAGAGGACGGCATCTACGCCCTCGGCCTCATCGGAGACCCGGCCTCGGTTCCGGTGCTGCGCGCCTGCCTGCAGCACGCCGACCCGGCAATTCGCTTCAAGGCCGCCGAATCCTTGCTAAGTCTCCAGGCCATGAAAAAAGCAGACGTCCACCTGCTCCGCCTGGACAAGTACCGAATCGTCCGCCGTATCGGGGACGCGATGCAGAAAAGCATCAGGCACCGAATCGAGTTATCCAGCGACCTCCGCATTGTCGCGGACGTCCTCGGCAGAGGCCCGGCCAGGTCCGACCGAATACAGGTGATCTACCGTATCCATCCGGAGGAGCGGGGGCCGATTCAGCGGTTGTTCGATCGCGAGATGGGGACCGGCGGCCTGCAAACCCATCCGCGATTTCTGGATCACGGCTCGGCGCACGAGGTGCGGTTCAGCCGCGAGGACACCGATACGCTTCAGCGCCTGACCGGATCGGAGTAGTGCCGAATGCCGGCCAACAGCGACGCACTCAGCCTGCTCGGCTCATTGTACACTTGCATGAGCATCATTATTGTATTCGAGGTCTTCACCCTTCAGCTGTGGCTACAAGAGGCGCTGAATCTGGATAGTTTCGCACACGAGGTGGACGAAAGGGCAGTTGTGGACAGCCTTGAGCGCCGCCGTACCGCTGATCGGATCAATCGGCACAGGGCCAAGTTTCCCTGGCTCCAGATATCGGCCCTGTCAATGGCCGTCGCGGTGATTCTCCTGCTGGCGGCGGTTCTTGGAATCCAGGTTCAGGGGATTTCAGAAGCCTTCACACTAGGCCCGGTGGTCGTGCTGAGCATCACGTATATCGGCGTGGCCGTGGGGATAAGGACGCAGGGGGTCCGAATTCTCCGGCAAGCCGTCAAACGCCTTAGCTGAAGCTGCGACACAGCTCTCCAGGAGGTCAGCGGTGACCAAAGACTCATCGGTGTCCGACTGGACACTGACCCAGTGGGAGTTCCGCGGTCTTGAAGCGCCGTTCAATCTCGCCGACGGGCACGCACAGCACGCGCTTCAGGCCCAGGAGGCCGATTTCATCCGGTCCCTCGGCGATATCCTGGTGAATTCGGATCCGGTCACCCTGTCCAGGCACGAACAGCGATTCCTGGATTCCTTCTTCGCCCTCACCGGCCAGTCGCCGCCGCGACAGCGGCCCATCCTGCACTATTCGAGCTCGATCTCCATCGATGTGGTCGCCAAGTCGCTCGTGGCCAGCGGCGTCCGCCGGGTCGGGGTGATCTGCCCTTCGTTCGACAACATACCGTTGTTGCTGCAGCGCGCCGGCCTGGCGACGATCCCCCTTCGCGAGCCGGATATCTGGCTCGACCCCGGCTACCAGAAGTCCGCCATGGCCGGCTGTGACGCCGCCTTCCTCGTCGTTCCCAACAACCCGACCGGCTTCCTGCCCGAGCCCGCCGCGTTCCTGTCCCTGTGTGAAGCGGCGGCGGCCGGTCACACGGCCGCCGTCTTCGACTTCAGCTTCCGGCTCCTGTCCTCCCTGCACCAGTGGGACCAGTACCGAGCGGCCAGGTGCATCGGCGGGCTGAGCTTCGCCTGCATCGAGGACACCGGGAAGGTTTATCCGCTGAAGGAGATCAAGATAGGCATGGTGTCCGCGAGCGACGACCTCGCGCCCCTGATCCGGGAGATCAGCGAGGAGATCGCCCTCGGCGTGTCGCCTTTCGCGCTGCGCGCGATCACTGGCCTGCTTGAGCTCGACCTGCTGCGTGCCGGGTCGTCGGGGCATCGGGCCCCCACCTGCGCGCAGAGCGTGCAGCACAACCGGGACTATCTCCGGGCGGCGATCCGCGATCTTCCCTTCAGCCTGGCCGCGCCCGGGTCGCAGATCAGCGTGGAGTGGTTGCGGCTGCAGACGGGCGGCGGCGGGACGGATCTGTGCAGGTATCTGGTGCGGCGGGGGGTGGCGATTCTGCCGGGCCGCCCATTCTGCTGGGACAGAATCGACGAGGACTCGTTCGTGCGAGTCGCGCTGGCCCGCGAGCCTGAGTACTTCGCGACCGGAGTCGATCTGCTGGCCCAGCTCATGGAGGCTTGAGTAGGGGGGTGCTCATGCCCCCGCCGCGGATGGCGAACATCATCGGCGATGTGCGAGCAATCATCCCGAGTCCCGGGTCAGGCCGCCGGTCGTTTCCCGGTCGATCAGGGACAGGCGTCCCGTGCAGTCGGGACGCCGGGTGGCACACGCTAGGCCGGTAGCGCCCCGCCTGTAGCCGGGGCCGTCGATACGTAGTTCAGGAGCCCGCTATGCGCAAGGTCTTTTTCTGGTTCTCGGTGCTGACACTGGTGGCGGTGCTGGCCCAGTTCTACCTCGCCACCTTCGGCGCGTTCGAGCGTCCCGTGCCGGCCCCAGGCGCCGAAACCAGCGCGCTCATGCCGCACGCCATCAACGGCACCATGATCATTCCGTTGCTCTCGATCGTGCTGACCGTCATCGCGGCCATCGCCAAGGTCGGCCGCCAGCTGATCTGGCTGTCGATCACGCCGTTCGCGCTGGTCGCCGTGCAGCTGTTCGTGATCTTCGAGATCGCCGGTCTGCTGGGGGCGAGCGAGGACAAGACCACCACCGCCAGCCTGTTCGTGCTCGGCTTCCACGCCCTGGACGGGGTCGCGATCCTGTTCGTGGCCGTGACCGTGGTCCGCAAGGCCCGCGCCCTGGTCAAGACCCAGGTGGCGGAGCCGGTGGCCGTGCGCGCGTGAGCACCGGCCAGCTGATCGGCCTCGATCAGATCCTGCTCATCCTGGTCGCCGGGTTGTGGGCGGCGTCGGCGGGAGTCGCCGTCGCCGCCCTGCGCGGCTCCGCCAGGAACCTGGCCGCGATCGCCGCGGCGCTGATCGCCGGGGCGATCGTCATGACCGCCCTGCGCGGGCTGACCACGGCGGGGCTCGCCGCGGCGGGCTGGTGGTTCGTAGCCGAGAAGATCACCCTCGCGATGCCGCTGGTGGTCATCCCCGGGCTGGCGACGGCGGCGGTCACGCTGCCCGCCATGATCCGGTTCTGGCGGCACGGGAGCCCGCCGGAACCGGCCAGGACGTTGCCCGTGGTGATCGCCGCCATCGGCGCGGTCGCCGGGATCGGGTGCGACCTCGTGATCTCCTACCCCGTCACCGTGTCCGCGGCGATCGTGGTGCTGCTCGCCGCCGGAGGCGCGTCGGCGCTGGCCTGGCGCGTCCTCTCGGGGCGTACGGGCGACCGCTGGCGGGTGGCGGGCACGGCCGTGGTCCTGCTCGCGGTGTCCTGGGCGATCTCCGGCAGCTGGTCGGGGAGCGCGTTCCACGCGGGTCACGGCGCGTCCGCCACCGGCATCTCGGTCGCCTCGCTGGTCGGCGCGCCCACACCCAGCGCCCGGAAGTTCACCCTGACCGCCGAACCCGCCACGCTCAGGCTGCCCTCGGGCCGTACCTTCGAGGCCTGGACCTTCAACGGCCAGTCGCCCGGGCCGACGCTGCGGGTCAAGCAGGGCGAACACGTGGAGCTGACGCTCCGCAACGAGCTGCCCGGCCAGGCGGTCACCATCCACTGGCACGGCTACGACGTGCCCAGCGGCGAGGACGGCGTGCCCGGCGTCACCCAGGACGCGGTCCTGCCCGGCGGCTCGCACGTCTACCGCTTCCAGGCTGCCGACCCCGGCACGTACTGGTACCACAGCCACCAGAACTCCAGCCTCGCCGTCGCCAAAGGCCTGTACGGCCTGCTCATCGTGGACCCCGCCCCCGGCGACCACACCCTCGCCCTGCACACCTACGGCGGCCTGACGATGGCCCTGGACGACCAGCCACCCTCCGACACGCTGGTGAAGGCGGCGATCCCGCCTGGCAGTCCGGTACGGCTCCGCGTGGTCGACACCAACAGCCTCCCGGTCGAACTGGGTCTCACCGGGGTTCCGTACCGGCTGGCGGCCGTGGACGGAACGGACGTGCCCGGCGCGACCGACCTGAACGGGAACCGGCTGCGGCTGGCCGCGGGCGGCCGCTACGACCTCACGTTCACCATGCCCTCCGGCCTGGTCTACCTCGGCGTCGAGGGCCATCCCGGCCTGCTCATCAACGGGGATGTCCCGCCCAAGCCCGCGTCAGGACCACTGGTCGACATCACCACCTACGGCTCGGGGACGCCGGTTCCCGCTGAGTTCGACCAGGAGATCACCTGGGTGCTCGACCGCACCCTGGCGATGGTCGACGGCAGGCCCGCGCTGGCCTACACCGTCAACGGGAAGGGCTTCCCCAACATCCCGACCCCGCTGGTCAAGGAGGGCCAGAAAGTCCTGATCCGGGTCGTCAACCGGAGCTCCGACACCCATCCCATGCATCCGCACGGCCACCACGTCCAAGTGCTGTCCAGGAACGGCGTGCCCGCCAACGGGATCTGGATGGACACCTTCGACGTCCAGCCGGGCGAGGTGTGGGAGGTGGCGCTGACCGCCGACAATCCGGGCGTCTGGATGTCGCACTGCCATGATCTGGCGCACGCCGTCCAAGGGATGGAGTTCCATCTCGCCTACGAGGGCGTCACCAGCCCGTTCGACCTGGGCGGGACGGCGGGCAACCACCCGGCCTAGGAACGCAGGAACGCGAGCACGGCCAGCACCCGGCGGTGCTGGTCGGTGTCGTCCGCGTACAGGTTGAGCTTCACGAATATGCCGCGGATGTGCTTCTCCACCGCGCCCTCGGTGACGACCAGCTGGCGGCTGATCGCCGGGTTCGACCTGCCCTCCGCCATCAGCGCCAGCACCTCGCGCTCGCGCGGGGTGAGCGAGCCGAGCGGGTCGTCGCGGCGGCGGCGGACCATCAGCTGGGCGATCACCTGGGGGTCGAAGACCGTGCCGCCGCCCGCCACCCGGCGCAGCCCGGTCAGGAACTCCTCGACGTCCACCACGCGGTCCTTGAGCAGGTAGCCGACCCCGCCCCTGGCGTCGGCCAGCAAATCGTCGGCGTAGGAGACCTCGACATACTGGGAGAGGATCAGGATCGGCGCGCCCGGCACCTTCTGCCGGGCCGCCACCGCCGCCCGCAGCCCCTCGTCGGTGAAGGTGGGCGGCATCCGCACGTCCACCACGGACACGTCGGGCCGCAGCTCGTCCACCGCGGCGACCAGCTCCGTGCCGGTGCCGACCGCCGCGAGCACCTCACAGCCGAACTCCTCGAGCAGGCGCACCAGGCCCTCCCTGATGAGCACCGCGTCGTCGGCCACCACTACCCGCACGGAACCTCCGCCACGATCATCGTCGGCCCGCCGGCGGGCGACTGGACGGCCAGCTCGCCCTCCACCGCGCGCAGCCGGTCGGCCAGGCCGGACAGGCCGTGTCCCTTGGCGACATGGGCGCCGCCGACCCCATCATCGCCGATCGTGAGCAGCAGCGTGTCGCCCACCCGGGTCAGCGTGATCGTGCACAGGGTCGCCCGGCTGTGCTTGGCCACGTTGGTGAGCGCCTCGGCGGTGACGAAGTAGACGGTGTTCTCGACCAGCGCGGGGAAACGTTCCGCGGTGCGCACGTCCAGCTCCACCGGGACGGTGCAGCGCCCGGCCAGCGCGGCCAGCGCGGGCGAGAGGCCCCGGTCGGCCAGGATCGGCGGGGCGATGCCCCGGGACAGGGCGCGCAGCTCGTCCAGCGTCTCCCGGGTGGCGGTGATCGCCTGCCCGATGGTAGCGCTGGCCGCCGCCGCGTCCCGCTCCATCAGGCGCTGGGCCCGCGACAGCTCCATCGCCAGGTGCACCAGCCGCTGCTGCGGCCCGTCGTGGATGTCCCGCTCCAGCCGCCGCAGCGCGTTCGCCTCGGCGTGCGCGGCCGCGTTCCTGCCCTCGGTCAGGTCGTCGATCCGCTCGTGCAGCTCGGCTACCCCGGTCAGCAGGGCCCGGCCCAGACCGGCCTGCAGTAACGCGCAGGTCCGTACGACCGGGAACAGGGTGGCCAGGCCGAGCAGGCCCAGGAAGAAGTAGAAGGGCGCGTTGACGGCGTAGCCGTCGCCGAGGCCGAGGAGCTCGGGGAGCTCCACGTTGCCGGGGATGTTGCTGGTCACCCAGCCGTACAGGGGGTAGGCGAGGCCGGCGAGCGCGACGGCCCACCAGGTGACCGCGACCGTGAAGGTGACCACGGAGACGGGGAAGGCCACCATGGCGTGGAGCAGGTCCAGCCAGGACTGGCCGACCAGCATCGGGTTGACCATGCGGCGCAGCCAGCCCGCGCCGGGCGGGCTCTCCGGGTAGCGCGGGCGAGCCAGGTCCCGGCCTAAAACGGACTTCAGGCGGACGCGCTCCAAGTCGCCGAAGCCGCGGGCGGTCAGCAGGGTCAGCCCGATGATCGGAACCCCGATCCAGACCACCACCAGACCGGCGCCGGCCGAGATTCCGGTGATGAGCACGCAGAACGCGATCGTGGTGAAGAGGAAGCCCTCGATCAGGTAACGGGTGTCGCCCAGCAGGCGGTGGAAGAGTGTTCTCATGGCTCTCAAACTAGGATTCTCACCCCTTGGCTTCGAGCCGGTCCACTGCCCTCCTGGGGGTAGGGCAGACCCTACTTCTTCTTCCGCTTCTCCCGGATCTTCATGGTGACCTCGATCGGCGATCCGGCGAACCCGAACTCCTCGCGCAGCCGCCGCTCGATGAACCTGCGGTAGGTCTCCTCCAGGAACCCGGAGGTGAACAGCACGAACTTGGGCGGCTCGGTGGACGCCTGGGTGGCGAACAGGATCTTCGGCTGCTTGCCGCCGCGCACCGGCGGCGGGGTGGCCTGCACCAGCTCGGTGAGGAACTGGTTGAGCCGCCCGGTGGACACCCGGGTCCCCCACGAGTCGATGGCCAGCTCCAGCGCCGGAACCAGCTTCTCCACGTGGCGGCCGGTCAGGGCGGAGATGTTCACCCGCAGCGCCCACGGTGTGCGGACCAGCTGCCGCTCGATCTCCTTCTCCAGGTAGTAGCGCCGGTCCTCGTCGACCAGATCCCACTTGTTGAAGGCCACCACCATGGCCCGGCCCGACTCGATCACCAGCGAGATGATCCGCAGATCCTGCTCGGTCAGCACCTCGGAGGCGTCGATGAGCACGATCGCCACCTCGGCCCGCTCCAGCGCCGCCCGGGTCCGCATGGCCGCGTAGAAGTCGGCGCCCTTCAGCTCGCGGTCCCGCCGCCGGATCCCGGCCGTGTCGATGAACCGCCACGGCTTGCCGCCGAGCTCGATCAGCTCGTCCACCGGATCCCTGGTCGTGCCCGCCATCGGGTCGACCAGCACCCGCTCCTCGCCCGCCACCTTGTTCAGCAGCGAGGACTTGCCCACGTTCGGCTTGCCCAGCAGCGCCACCCGGCGCGGGCCGCGCGCGGCCCCGAACACCACCGGCGGGGTCTCCGGCAGCGCGTCCAGCACCACGTCCAGCAGGTCGCCGCTGGAGCGCCCGTGCAGGGCCGACACCGGGTGCGGCTCGCCCAGGCCCAGCGACCACAGCTCGCCCGCCTCCAGCTCCTGCAGCTGGTTGTCGACCTTGTTGGCGGTCAGCACGACCGGCTTGCCGGAACGGCGCAGCACCGAGCCGACCGCCTCGTCGGAGTCGGTGATGCCGACGCTGGCGTCCACCACGAACAGGATCACGTCGGCCAGCTCCGCCGCGAGCTGCGCCTGCTCGGCGATCCGCAGCGCCATCCCGGTCGCGTCCGGGTCCCAGCCGCCGGTGTCCACCAGGGTGAACCTGCGGCCGCGCCAGTTCGCCTCGTACGTCACCCGGTCCCTGGTCACGCCCGGCACGTCCTCGACGACCGCCTCCCGGCGGCCGATGATGCGGTTGACCAGCGTGGACTTGCCCACGTTCGGCCGCCCGACCACGGCCACCACCGGCAGCGGGCCTTCGTCGGCCCGCTCTTCCGGCGTGTCGGTCGCCAGATCGGCGAGTTCGGCCTCGATCCAGCCGCCGTCGTCCTCGTACTCCCCCGCGCTCATGATCGCGTTTTCCCTTTCACGCGCGCCCGGAATTCAGGCGCGCTCCTTGACAAGTCTCAGCACCTCGGCGACGACCTCATCGAGGGTGAGCGCCGTGGTGTCCAGTTCGACCGCGTCCGCGGCCATCGCCAGCGGGTCGGCCTTCCTGGTCGAATCGAGGGTGTCGCGGCGGGCCAGCTCCACCCGCTGCGCGGCCACCGTGGTCCCCGCCAGCTCGGCGCTGCGGCGCGTCGCGCGCGCCTCCTCGCTGGCGGTCAGGTAGACCTTGACCGGCGCCTGCGGGGCGACCACCGTGCCGATGTCGCGGCCCTCCACCACGATGCCGCCCTCCTTGAGGGCCGCCTCGATCAGCTCCCGCTGCAGGGCCACCAGGCGGCGGCGGACCTCGGGCACCGCGCTCACCGCGGAGACCGCCCGGGTCACCTCCGGATACCTGATCGGGCCGTCCACCCGGGTTCCGTCCAGCGTGACGCCGGGAAAGTCCGGATCGGTGTTCATCTCCAGCACGGGCTCGCCGGCGCGGGCGGCGATCGCGGCCGGGTCGCCGAGGTCGACCTCCAGCTGGAGCATCCACCAGGTGAGCGCGCGATACATCGCCCCGGTGTCCAGATAGCGCAGCCCCAGCGCCCGGGCCACCCCACGCGACGCGCTCGACTTGCCCGACCCGGAAGGCCCGTCCATCGCGACGATCAGACCCGACACCATCGCTCCCCTTACTTGAGTTGTCCGCCCCCCAAGGTACCGGCAGTCCCGCCCCTGACGCGCATCGAGCCTTCCGCCCAGGCACCCATTTCATGTGCGATACCACGGCGCTCGCGGGGCCGGGCGGAGCCCGAGGGGAACAACAGGGCTGGGTGGGTGGGAATTCCACGCCGATCGAGAGCCAGGGCGAAGCCCCGGTATCGGAGGCCTTAGGGCACTTGCCACCCATGTTCGCGCAACGCCGCAGCGAAGACGCCGGCCGCCTCGGGCTGGACCGAGAGCTCCACCGCGCCCAGCGGCAGGCCCGGCACGTGCTCCAGGCGCACGTCCTCGATGCTGACGCCGACCTGCTCGGCCACCTGGAACAGCCGGGCCAGCTCGCCGGGACGGTCGCCGATGACCACGCCGACCACCGCGTAGGTGCGGGCCGGGCCGCCGTGCTTGCCGGGAATCCGGCCGGTTCCGGCCACCCCGCGCCACAGCAGCTCGGTGACCGAGCCGATCTCGGTGCCCTCGGCGGCGAACTCGCGCAGCGACCTGGCCGCGGCCGCCAGATCGTCCGCGACCGCCTCCAGCACCGCCGCCACCGGGCCCGCGTTCCCGGACAGGATGCCGGTCCACAGCCCCGGATCGCTCGCCGCGATCCGCGTCACGTCCCTGACCCCCTGCCCCGACAGGCCCAGCGCCGTCTCCGACGCCTCCGCCAGCCGCGCCGCCACCGCTGAGGCGGCCACATGCGGCGCGTGCGACACCACCGCGACCGCCTCGTCGTGCTCCCGCGCGTCCACCACGACCGCGTTCGCCCCGCACAGCGACACCAGCTCCCGCATCGCCCGGACGGCCTCCGGCACCGCCGCCGGGGTCGGGCAGAGCGCCCACGGCCGCCCCAGGAACAGATCCGCCCGCGCCGCCCCCGGCCCCGACCGCTCCCGCCCGGCCAGCGGATGCCCGGCCACGTACGTGCTCAGATCACACCCCAGCTGTACGGCCTGCGCCAGCGGCAGCGCCTTCACGCTCGCCACATCGGTGTAGAACCGGGCCGCGCCGGTCTTCTGCAGGTCGAGCAGCTGGTGCGCGACATACTGCGGGGGCACCGCGAGGATCGCCAGATCTACCCGCTCGCCAGGGCCCCACTCCTCCCCGGCTCCGAGCTCCCTGGCCAGCCGTACGGCCCGGGGGTCGCGGTCGGTGAGGAAGACGCGCACCCCGCGCTGGCGCAGGGCGAGGGCGGCGGACGTGCCGATGAGGCCGGTTCCGACGATGGCGGCGCTGGTGATCACGCCGCCCGGGCTGGGGGTCATGGTGGGTGGTTCCTTACGTACCGTGCTCGTGCGTTTGTGCTCTTACTATGCGCTGCCGAGGGCGCTGATCCACGGTTTTTCGGACAAGTGGCTATTTACTGACTGGGCGGATGTCGATTACTGGACTTACTGGGCGATGTCGACGCGCAGTGCTACCGCGCCGCGCAGGTAGACGTGCTGGATCTGCTGGCGCGGGCGGTCGGTGGCCACGTAGGCCATCAGCCGGACCACCCGCGGCAGCGCGCCCGGCACGTCGATCTCGCTCGCGCACAGCAGGGGCACGTCATGGAAGCCCAGCTTGCGCGCGGCCAAGGCGGGAAACTCGGCGGTCAGGTCGGGCGTGGCCGTGAAGATCACGCTGATGACGTCGTCGGTGGTGAGGCGGTTGCGCTCCATCACCTCGGAGACCAGCTCCGTCGTGCCGGAGATGATCGCGTCGCGGTCGTTGCCGTCCACCTGGATGGCCCCACGGATCGCCCGAACCATAATGTCCCCTTAAATGAAGATTTGTCGGGAAAGGTTACAGCTTGACCGCCGCGTACAATTCCCCCACTTCCTGAAGCGACAGCGCCCGTACCGTACCCGGCTTGAGGCGGCCCAGCTTGACCGGGCCGAACTCGATCCTGGCCAGGTCGATCACCCGGTGCCCGGTCTCCTCCAGGAGACGGCGCACGATGTGCTTGCGGCCCTCGTGCAGGACCACCTCCACCAGCGCCTGCTGGCCGTGCTCCTGGACGATGTGGAACTCGTCCACCTTGGCCAGGCCGTCCTCCAGCTCGATGCCCTTGCGCAGTACCCGGTGCAGGTCGCGCGGAACCGGCCCCGGCACCTTGGCCCAGTATTTCTTCTGCACGCCGAAGCTCGGGTGGGTGAGGCGGTGGGCCAGCTCGCCGTCGTTGGTGAGCAGCAGCAGGCCCTCGGTCTCGGTGTCCAGCCGGCCCACGTGGAACAGGCGCGGGGCCAGCTCCTGGACGTAGTCCTTCAGGCACGGCCGGCCGTCCGGGTCCTCCATCGTGCTGACCACGCCGATCGGCTTGTTCAGCGCGTAGTAGACCAGGTCGGGCGCGGTCGGGATGCGCTTGCCGTCGACGTGGATGATCTGCTTGGCCGGGTCCACCCGCGCGCCGAACCGCCGCACGACCTGGCCGTCCACGGTGACCCTGCCTTCGCCGATCAGCTCCTCGCAGGCCCTGCGGCTGGCCACGCCCGCCTGCGCGAGCACCTTCTGCAGCCGCTCGCCGCCCGGCACCTCGGTGGTGTCCCGCTCGTCGACGTAGTCGCGATCGTAGAAGTCGGGATCCCGCAGGGGCTGCTTGGCCGACTTGAACGGGTTCTGGCTCGCCACCGGCTTCCGGCCCCGCTCGTGGTTCCGGCCTGTTCCCCCGCCGGTACGGAACTCACTGCGCGAGCTGTCCCGACCGAAACGTCCCCGGCTGCCACCGCCGAGGGTCTGCACGTCGTCCCGCCGGGAACCGCCGCGATCGGCCCGGAACCCGCCGGGCGCGGACCCGCGCGGGTCACGATCGCCCGGACGTCCGAAGCCGCGGTCGCGGCCCTCCGAGCGTCCGAAACCACGTGCTCCGTCGCGCTCCGGCCGCCGGTCGAAGCCACGGGAGCCGTCACGATCGGGACGCCGGTCGTATCCGGGCGCGCCTTCGCGGCCGGAGCGCTGGCCCGACGGGCTGAAGTCGTCGCGGCCTTCCGCTCGCCCGAAGCCGTCACGGTCGGAGCGAGGGCGGTCCGCGCCGCTGAAGCCGTCGCGGCCTTGCCCGCGCCCGAAGCCGTCGCGGTCGGTGCGGGGCCGCTCGGTACGGGGGCGGTCCGCGCCACGGGAGTGGTCTCGCGGAGCGTAGCCGTCGCGGTCGCCGCGGGGGCGGTCCGCGCCGCTGAAGTCGTTGCGGCCTTGCCCGCGCCCGTAGCCGTCGCGGTCGGTGCGGGGGCGGTCCGCGCCGCGGGAGTCGTTTCGCGGAGCGTAGCCGCGGGAACCGCCGCGCTCGCCGTCCGGGCGGCCGTAGCGGGCGCGTGAGCCGCCGTCGGAGCTGGACGAGGCCCGGTCGTCGGAACGTCCGAAGGAGCCCCGGGAACCACGGTCGTCGCGGGGGGAGCCGTAGCCACGGCCGTCTCGGGGGGCGCCGCCGCGATCGTCGCGGGGGGCGCCGTAACCGCGGGCATCTCGGGGAGCGCCGCCGCGGTCATCCCGGGGGGCGCCGTAGCCACGGTCGTCTCTCGGGGCGTACCGGCCGCGATCGTCGCCCGAACGGGGGTAGGGGCGGTCGCGGCCCTCAGAGCGCCCGTAGCCCTCGCCGTCGCGCCGGGTGAAGCCGCTGGCCCCCGGACGGCCTTCGCGAGACTGCGGACGGCTGTAGCGGTCGCCGGAAGGGGACCGGTCGGAGCGGTGGCCGCCGTCGCGGGAATCGCGCGAGTCACGGAAGCCGCTGGAGCCTCTGGAACCACTGGAGCCGCTGCCGCCGTCGCGGCCACGGGAGTCGGGGCGGCCGTAGCCGCCGCGGGAGTCCTGCTTGCCGTACCCGCCTCGGGAGCCGTCGCGGTCGGCGCGGAAGGATGAGCGGTCGGGGCGCTGGCCGCCGCTTCTGGGGTTGCCGTCTCGGCTTCGACCGCGTCCATCACCGGACGGGGTGCTGCGCTTGTTCACTTCGGTTGCTCCTCTAGGTTTTCCACATCATCGGGGAGGAACGGGGCGAGCGCGGGAAGCTCGTCGAGGTCCCGCAGGCCCAGTCGCTCCAGGAAGTAGCTTGTCGTCCGGTAGAGCACGGCCTGGCTCTCCGGATCCGTTCCGGCCTCTTCCACGAGGCCGCGCGCGGTGAGCGTGCGCATCACGCCGTCGCTGTTGACGCCGCGGATGGCCGCCACCTTGGCCCGGCTCACCGGCTGCCGGTAGGCGACCACCGAGAGGGTTTCCAGCGCGGCCTGGGTGAGCCGTGCCTGCTGCCCGTCGCGGACGAACCGCTCGACCAGCGCGGCGCACTCGGCCCGCGTGTAGAAACGCCAGCCCCCGGCCACCTCTCTCAGGTCAAACCCGCGCCCGGCCGCGGTGTATTCCCCGGCCAGCTCACGCAGCGTGCTCGCGATCTCGTGCGTCGGCCGTTCCAGCACCTGCGCCAGCGTGACCTCGGCCACCGGCTCGTCCACCACGAGCAGGATCGCCTCCAGGGCGGCCCGCAGCTGAGGCTCTCCCGGTTCGGGACCGGACGGCTCGTCGAAGCCCGTCTCGTCACCCGTCTCGTCCAGGTCAGGCATCGCCCGCGTCCCCATCTTCCGCGCCATCCT
This sequence comes from Acrocarpospora sp. B8E8, assembly GCF_039871605.1. Lineage (NCBI taxonomy): Bacteria > Bacillati > Actinomycetota > Actinomycetes > Streptosporangiales > Streptosporangiaceae > Acrocarpospora > Acrocarpospora sp. B8E8. Next base: position 33,618 of record NZ_JBDPLV010000089.1, read on the forward strand.
CGGCCTCATCGCCGGAAGTCCCGGCGCCGGGCCGGTTCCGGCGTTCGGCCGTCTCGTCGTAGTCGTCGCCCACGGCTATGTCGCCGTCCGTGGCGCCGGTCCAGGTCACGTACAGATCTCCCAGCGGTTCGAGCTGTTCGAAGGAGACCGCGGCCTCCCGGAACAGTTCCAGAACGGCCAGGAATCGCGCCACCACCTCGTAGGTGCCCGCGCAGTCGGCGGTCAGCGACCGGAAAGTGGCCCGCCCGGTCCGCCGCAGCCGCTCCACCAGGATAGCGGCCTGTTCCCTCACACTGGCGAGCGGTTGATACATGTGCGTGACCGAAACCGTCGGCGGCGCTTTCGGCGCGAACACTTTCATCGCGATCCGGGCCAACTGCTCGGGCCCGATCCCCAGGATCAACTCGGGCAGCAGGTTCGCGAACGCCGCCTCCATCGGCACCAGCCGCGGATACCGCAGCGCCTCCTCCGCCATCCGCCCCGAGAAGACCTTCGCCACCTCCTTGTACGCCCGATACTGCAACAACCGGGCGAACAACAGATCCCGCGCCTCCAGCAGCGCCAGATCCTCCTCGTCCTCAACCTCCCCAGTCGGCAACAACCGCGCCGCCTTCAAATCCAGCAAAGTGGCCGCGACAAGCAAGAAGTGACTGGTCTGATCGAGATCCCACTCCGGCCCCCGCGACCGGATATACGCGATGAACTCATCCGTGACCTGATGCAGGGAAACCTCGGTGATATCCAACTTGTGCTTAGAAATCAGCCCCAGCAACAAGTCAAACGGCCCCTGAAACACCTCCAAATGCACATGAAAGCCCTCTTCAGGCGCGGCGGTCCCTTGCTCAGTCACTCCCCCATTGTCCCGCACCCACCGGCCAAACCCGGCGTGATTCCGACGCGCCTCCCGCCCGTAGGACGTTTGGTGCACGTCCGACTGGGCAATCGCCGCGCCGTTAGTCGTATGTCCCGGCTTGGCCGCGCCTGTGTCTGGACTGAGGAACGCAGGTCGCGGAGCGGCCGGAGTGACGAGGGAAGACGCAGGCTGACGGCGGCCAAGCCCGCCGTGCCGGAGGCGCGGCCATTAACACTGTCAGATCTTGGCGGGCCAGCGGGCGAGGAGTTCGCGGGCTAGTTCGCGGTAGGCCGTGGCGCCCATGGAGCTGGGGTCGAACTGGGTGATGGGCTCGCCGGCCAGGGTGGCGTCGGGGAAACGTACGGTGCGGTTGATGACCGTGTGGAAGACCTTGTCGCCGAAGCCCTGCATGATGGTCTGGAGGACCTCGCGGGCGTGCAGGGTGCGGGGGTCGTACATGGTGGCCAGGAGGCCGTCGATTTCGAGGTTCTTGTTGAGGCGTTCCTGGACTTTGCCGATCGACTCCATCAGGAGGGCCACGCCGCGTAACGCGAAGAACTCGCATTCGAGCGGGATCATGACGCTGTGCGCGCAGGTCAGCGCGTTGACGGTGAGCAGGCCAAGGGACGGCTGGCAGTCGATGAGGCAGATGTCGTAGCCGGGCAGCAGCGGTTCGAGCGAGCGCTGCAGCGCGTATTCCCTGGCGACCTCGTTGACCAGCCGGATTTCCGCGCCGGACAGGAAGATGTTGCTGGGCAGCAGGTCCATGCCCTCGACGCTGGTGCCGAGCAGCACGTCCTCGGCGACGACGTCGGGCTCCTCCATCAGCAGGTCGTAGATCGTGGACTCCAGCGGCCGCGGGTCGATGCCCAGGCCGACGGAGAGTGCCCCCTGCGGGTCGAAGTCGACCAGCAGAACCCGCTGGCCGCATTCGGCGAGCGCGGCGCCCAGGTTGATGGTGGTGGTCGTCTTGCCGACGCCACCCTTCTGGTTGACCATCGCGACGATCCGGGCCGGCCCGTGGCTGTCGGGGACGACAGGGTCGGGGAAGACGGGGCGTGGCCGGCCGGTTGGCCCCAACGAGACGCTGGGGGTCCCCGCGGTCCACGTCGCATCAGTGGTCGCAGTCAATTGATGAACCTCCCTGACGGTCCCGAACCGGACTGAATCTAGAGGGTAGGCACGTATGCGGCAAGGCGACGCGCCACGGAGACGGAGAATACGGACAAGCAGTTCGATCTCACCGCTGGGCTCGGGGATGGGCCGCAGCGTAAACCTCGCGAAGCCGATCGACCGTGACCAATGTGTACACCTGGGTGGTGGTCACCGAGGCATGGCCGAGCAGTTCCTGGACAACCCTAACGTCAGCGCCGCCATCCAGGAGATGGGTTGCGAACGAATGGCGCAACATGTGCGGGGACACGCCGGAGAGTCCGGCCCGCTCCGCGGCGGACTGGAGCACCTCCCAGGCGCCCTGACGGGTCAGCCTGCCCCCTCGGGCGTTCAGGAACAGCGCGTGCGTGCCACGGCCGTGGGCGGCGATGAAGGGCCGCGCGCGGACCAGGTAGGCGTCCAGGGCACTACGGGCGAACCGCCCGAGCGGCACGATCCTGGCCCGGCCGCCCTTGCCCCGCAACCGCACCTCGCCACCGATGAAACCATCCGCGGCCCCGTCCGCCCAACCCTGGCCGAGTCCGGCACCGTCGCCATGACTGGAACCGCCAGAGGCGCCGGATCCGTCTCCTGAGGCATAGCGTGTGACGTCGTCCACGGCCAGGCCGACGGCTTCGGAGATGCGGGCGCCGGTGCCGTACAGGACTTCGAGGAGGGCGCGGTTGCGGAGGGTGAGGGGCGTGTCGCCGGGGCCGGAGGCGGCGATCAGGCGTTCGACCTCCTCGACGGTGATCGCCTTGGGGAGGCGGCGGAGTTGCCGCGGGGGCCGTACCTCGTGGGCGGGGTCGTGGCCCGCGACGCCCTCGCGGAGGGCGAAGCGGTGCAGGCCGCGGACGGCGGAGACGGCCCGCGCGGCCGAGCTGGCGACCAGCGCGGGATGCTCCTCGTCGCCCTCCCGGAGCGAGGCCAGGAAGGCGACCACGTCGGACTCGGCCACCTGGGCCATCGTGGCGAGCCCCCGCGCGCTCAGATGGTCCACATAGCGGCGGAGGTCACGCCGGTAGGACGCCAGCGTGTTGGCGGCCAGCCCGCGCTCCACGGCGAGATGGGCGAGGTAGCTGGACAGCACGGCTTCGGGCTCGTTCAGCGTCCCTCCCCACGGTCAGGTCATGCCTCCGGCGCGTCGGCGGCCCGCAGGCCTTCGTAGTCGTCGTCGGATGCGGCGTACGCGGCGAGAATACCGGCGATGGCCGGGGAATTGTGGATCATTCCTCCCAGCGCCTTCTCGACCGCTTCGTCCAGGCGTACCCACTCCACCGGCATGTCGATCTCCTCGTGCCGGTGCACGAACGTGTTCTCGGTCGCGGGGATGGGCGTGAGGCCTCTGGCCAGGAAGATTCTGATGCGCTCGTCGCTCATCCCCGGCGAGGTGAACATGTCGACCAGGGTGTGCCAGGTGTCGGCGCGATACCCGGCCTCCTCGGCGAGTTCCCTGGCGGCGCACTCCGCCAGCGGTTCGTCCGGCTTGTCCCGCAGGCCCGCGGGCAGCTCCCAGAGCAGTTTGCGGACCGGGTGCCGGTATTGCCGCAGGAGCAGCACCCGTTCGTCCTGGATCGCCACCACGGCCACCGAGCCGGGATGCACGACGTAGTCGCGGTCGGCGAGATCATCGCCCGGCATCCGGACGGTGTCGGTCACGACGGAGATCACCCGAGCCTCGAACCGCTGGTCGGAAGCGGTGACGGGCCATTCCTCGTGACGGTCTTCAATGATCACTTAGTCTTCGCAATCTTGGCGGTGGCCCGGCTCTCCGCGTAGCCGAGGGCCGCGCCGATGAGGCCCTTGAACAGCGGATGAGCCCGGGTGGGGCGGGAACGGAATTCGGGGTGGGCCTGGGTGCCGATGAAGAACGGGTGGGTTTCGACGGCGAGTTCGGTGTATTCGACCAGGCGGCCGTCGGGCGAGAGCCCGGAGAACACGACGCCGACGCGTTCCAGCTGCTCGCGGTAGGTGTTGTTGACCTCGTAACGGTGGCGGTGGCGCTCGTCGGCCTTGGGTTTGCCGTACAGCTGGCGGGCGAGGGTGCCCTCGCCGAGCTTGGCGGTGTAGAGGCCGAGGCGCATGGTGCCGCCCATGTCGCGGTCGCCGGCCACCACGTCCTCCTGGTCGGGCATGGTGGAGATGACCGGGTGCTTGGCGTCGGGGTCGAACTCGGCGCTGTTGGCGCCGTCCAGGCCGGCCAGGTTGCGGGCGGCCTCGATGACCATGCCCTGCATGCCGAGGCAGAGGCCGAGCAGCGGGATCTTCTGTTCCCGGGCGTGCCGGATCGCGCCGATCTTGCCTTCGATGCCGCGCACGCCGAACCCGCCGGGCACGAGCACGCCGTCCACGCCGTCAAGCTCGCGGGCCGCGCCCTCCTGCGTGGCGCAGTCGTCGCTGGTCACCCAGCGGATGTTGACCCGCGCGTCGTTGGCGAACCCCCCGGCGCGCAGCGCCTCGGTAACCGACAGGTACGCATCCGGAAGGTCGATGTACTTCCCGACCAGGGCGACGGTGACCTCTTTGGCGGGCTTGTGCACGCGGCGCAGGAGCTGGTCCCACTCCTTCCAGTCCACGTCGCGGAAGGGCAGGCCCAGCCGCCGTACCACGTAGGCGTCCAGGCCCTCGGTGTGCAGGACCTTCGGGATGTCATAGATGGAGGGGGCGTCGATGGCGGAGACCACCGCGTCCTCGTCCACGTCGCACATCAAGCTGATCTTACGCTTGAGCGAGGTGGTGATCGGCCGGTCGGAGCGGCAGACGATCGCGTCGGGCTGGATGCCGATGCTGCGCAGCGCGGCCACCGAGTGCTGGGTCGGCTTGGTCTTCAGCTCCCCGCTCGGCCCGATGTACGGCAGCAGCGACACGTGCAGGAAGAACACGTTATCGCGGCCCACCTCGTGCCGGACCTGCCGGACGGCCTCCAGGAACGGCAGCGACTCGATGTCGCCCACGGTGCCGCCCACCTCGGTGATCACCACGTCCACGCCGGGCCCGGCCATGCTCCGGATCCGGTCCTTGATCTCGTTGGTGATGTGCGGGATGACCTGCACGGTGTCGCCCAGATACTCCCCGCGCCGCTCCTTGGCGATCACGTTGGAGTAGACCTGGCCGGTGGTCACGTTGGCCGAGCCGTGCAGCTCGGTGTCGAGGAACCGTTCGTAGTGGCCGACGTCCAGATCCGTCTCCGCGCCGTCGTCGGTGACGAACACCTCGCCGTGCTGGAACGGGTTCATCGTGCCGGGGTCGACGTTGAGATACGGGTCGAGCTTCTGCATCGTGACCTTCAGGCCCCGAAGCTTGAGGAGCCGCCCCAGGCTAGAGGCCGTGAGCCCCTTGCCGAGACTTGAGGCGACGCCGCCGGTGACGAACAGATGTTTGGTGTGTACGGCGTTGCGCAAGGGGTCTCCCGTGGTCTGAAGTAGTGGCGTCGCGACTGGATCCAGACGGCAGCCATGCCCACGGGCTGTCAGGATATCAAATCCTCGCCCTGAACGGGCCACCACGTGCGCGAACCCGGTTTGGCCGCGCCTGTGTCCGGACTGAGGAACGCAGGTCGCGGAGCGGCCGGAGTGACGAGGGAAGACACAGGCTGAAGGCGGCCAAACCCGCCGATCCGGAGGATAGGCCATGAACACTTAGGCCCCGGCTCTAACGTGAGGGTAACTTGTGCGGTTATGTCAATCCTGAGGCGGGCCGCGGGGCGTCTGGTGCACCGGGGCTGGGGCATGGTGAGAACGCTGGGCGCGGTGAGCCCGCTCAGTCCGGCGGGGTACCGGTTCCGGCACCTGGGCGAGGGGGCCTGCCTGGCGTTCCCGGTCGGCGCGATCTTCGGCGAGGAGTGGATCGAGATCGGGGCGCACACCCTGGTGGGAGAACGTGTTTCAATTTCGGCGGGGATGGGGCCGGGGGTGGATCTCGGGCCGGACCCGATCGTGCGGATCGGGGAGAGCTGCTCGATCGGGCGGGGGTCGCACATCGTCGGGCATCAGTCCCTCGTGATCGGGTCGCATGTGTTCACCGGGCCTTATGTGTACATCACCGATCAGAACCATGTGTATGACGATCCGGAGGTGCCGATCGGGCGGCAGTGGCCGCGGAACAATCCGGTGGAGATCGGGGACGGGTGCTGGCTGGGGGCGGGGGCGATCATCCTGCCGGGGACCCGGATCGGGCGGCAGTCGGTGGTGGCGGGCGGGGCCGTCGTGCGGGGCGAGTTTCCCGACCACTGCGTGATCGCGGGCGTGCCGGCCAGAATCGTCCGCACGTTCACCGAGGAGGAGGGCTGGCACGCCCCCGGGGTCATCCACATCTCCAAGACGGCCTCCTGACTCACTCCGGGTGGACCGAACATCGTTCTGGGGCGTACGTTCGCGGCATGCGTACGCGGATCACCGAGCTGTTAGGGGTGGAGTTTCCGCTGTTCGCGTTCAGTCATTGCCGGGATGTGGTGGCGGCGGTGACGGGGGCGGGCGGGTTCGGGGTGCTGGGGGCGGTGGCGTTCTCGCCGGAGCAGCTGGATCGGGAGCTCAGCTGGATCGATGAGCGGGTGGGCGGGCGGCCGTACGGGGTGGATGTGCTGATTCCGGGGCGGATCGCGGAGGTCGCCGGTGATCCCCGGGAGTCGCTGGTGGAGGCGATCCCGGATGTGCATCGGGATTTCGTTTCACACCTCTTCCGGAAATATGGGGTTCCGGTGAGTGAGCGGACGTCGGGGAGCAGCGCCGACGAGGCCGGGCGGCGGGTGACCGCCGAAGGAGCGAGCGGGCTGGTGGATGTGGCGCTGAAGCATCCCATCCGGTTGATCGCGAGTGCGCTGGGGCCGCCGCCCGCGGCGATGGTGGAGAAGGCGCGGGCGGCCGGGGTGCCGGTGGCCGCGCTGGTCGGGACCGTCGAGCACGCCCGCCGCCAGGTCGCCGCCGGGGCCGACGTCATCGTGGCGCAGGGTGGCGAAGCCGGGGGCCACACCGGGGAGATCTCGACCATGGTCCTGGTTCCCCAGGTCGTGGACGCCGTCGGCGTGCCGGTGCTCGCCGCGGGCGGCATCGCGGACGGGCGTCAGGTGGCCGCCGCCCTCGCCCTCGGCGCGGAGGGCGTCTGGTGCGGCTCCGTCTGGCTCACCACCGAAGAGGCCGAAACACCGCCCGCCCTCAAGCGCAAACTCCTCGCCGCCGGCTCCCTCGACACCGTCCGCTCCCGATCCCGTACGGGCAAGCCCGCCCGCCAGCTCCGCTCGGCCTGGACCGACGAATGGGACGACGGCCTGGAAAGCCCTGGTTCCCTCCCCATGCCCCTGCAAATGCTCCTGGCCGAAGCCGCCCACACCCGCATAACCCGCGCCGCCGAATCCGGCAACCCAGGCGCCCAAGCCCTCTCCAACTACTTCGTCGGCCAGGTCGTCGGCCAGCTCAACCAGATCAAACCGGCCCGCCAGGTCCTCTACGACCTCCTCACCACCTACGCCACCACCCTCGACCGCCTAACCACCATCAACAACTCCTGACCCAACTGCCCAGGGTTGCTCACCGCTATCCGGCGCCGATCACCTCCGCACCACTTCCCACCGCACCGGCGCCAAGAGGGCCCGAGCCGACATGCCTCGGCTATCCGGCCAAGGCCCTACGTCGCGACCCGTCTTCGATCCGGAACCTCCACGGGAAATGTGGCGATTGTGGCAACTTGGTGGGGGGTTCGGGCGTTGGGTTGGGGCAGGGGGTGTGGATGTTCGCGACGTTGACTGGGTTAGGGCTTTCTACGGCTGCTGGGCTCAATGCCTATATCCCGTTGATGGTGGTCGGGGTGGTGGCCAACCTCACGGATGCGGTGCGGTTGCCGCAGGGGTATGAGTGGCTGTCGAACGGGTGGGTGCTGGCGATCATCGGCGTGTTGTTGCTGGCCGAGTTCGTGCTGGACAAGGTGCCTGTCGTCGATCATGTGAACGACATCATTCAGACCGCGGTGCGGCCCGCGGCGGGTGGTGTCGTGTTCAGCGCGACCTCGGCCGCCGCGGAGCTCGACAATTCCACCTGGATGACGGAGCACCCGGTGGTCGGGTGGGTGCTGGGAATCGTGACCGCGTTGATCGTGCACGTGATCAAGTCCAGCGTGCGCCCGGTGGTGAACGCGAGCACCGCCGGAGTCGGCGCGCCCGTGGTCAGCACCGTGGAGGACGCGAGCTCGCTGAGCATGAGCCTGATCGCGATCTTCCTCCCGGTCCTCGTGCTCATCGCCCTGGCCGCCTTCGGCACCCTCGGCTGGCTCGCCATCCGCCGCGTACGCCGCTACAAAGCCACCCGCCGCACCCGCACCGCCCAACGCGGATCAGGCTAATCGCCACTATCCCCACATAACCGCGACCCAGAACTCCCCCCAGCCGACGCCCACCCCCAAACACACGTTTGCCCAAGCTCCCACCCACCCAGCCCTTTGATTCCCCTCGGGCTCCGCCCGACCCCGTCAGCGCCGTGG